>NZ_JCANTD010000024.1:0-79312 GCF_059570675.1 Salinispora goodfellowii
CGGATAGGGCGGGAACGGCTACGGCAGATCCTGCACCGGCACCGGATCACCTTCCAGCGGACCAAGACATGGAAGGAGTCCACCGACCCGCAGCGCGATGCCAAACTCGCCCGGATCGAGTACGTGAGCAGCCACTTCCCGCAGCGGGTGTTCGCCTTCGACGAGTTCGGACCCCTCGTGATCCGCCCGCAGGCCGGCACCGGGTGGGCATCCGCCGGCCGTCCGCGCCGGCTGCCGGCGAACTACCACAAGCTGCACGGCGTCCGGCAGTTCCACGGCTGCTACTCCGTCGGCGATGACCAGCTTTGGGGCGTAGTCCGACGCCGCAAGAGCGCCGCGAACACCCTCGCCGCGCTCACATCGATCCGCGCCGCCCGACCGGACGGGGCACCGATCTACGTCATCCTGGACAACCTGTCCGCGCACAAAGGCCACAAGATCCGTACGTGGGCGGCCCGCAACAAGGTCGAGCTGTGCTTCACCCCGACCTACGCCTCCTGGGCCAACCCGATCGAGGCACAGTTCGGGCCGCTGCGCACCTTCGTCATCGCCGGCTCCAACCACCCCAACCACCCCACGCTGACCCGAAAACTGCAGGCCTACCTACGCTGGCGCAACGCCAACGCCCGCCACCCCGACGTCCTAGCCGCCCAACGCCGAGAACGCGCCCGCATCCGCAGCGAACGACAACGACGCTGGGGCCAACCAGCTACCCGCGCAGCCTGACCACAACACCCCGAACGTTCGTGGTCACGGCACTAGCTGTCGTCCCGGACGTGCAGGACGACCGCCGACACGTCGGGGCCACCCTGCACAAGCGCGGAAGCAATCAACCGGTCCACCGCCTGCTGCGGAGTTGCTGCGGCCGCCAAGGTCGCATGCAGGTGCTCCGGCGAGACGTTAGAGCTGAGTCCGTCCGAACAGAGCAGGATCCGATCGCCGGAAGTCAGCGCCAACACGGTGATGTCCGGTGACCGGCCACCCGGATGGCCATCCAGGAAACGCGTCAGCTTGTCCGAAAGACGGGGCACCTCGGCAGCGCCGGCGACCAGGTTCCGGTACAGGTGATCCTCGGTGACCTGGATGGTGTGCCCCCGCTGTGGGCCCGTTGCCGGCAGGAGATAGGCCCGAGAGTCACCGACATTGGCCAGGGCGGCCGCCGTACCGGCACTGAGCAGCGCGACCAGGGTGGTACCCATACCCGCAAGGCTCGGTTCGGCGGCGACCCGGTGCCGCACCGCATTGTTCGCCGCCTGTACCGCCTCTCCCAGCACCACCGGCAGCGCACTTGGGTCCACCTTCCGGTCAGATCGCCGCACTGCCTCGATCACGGTGGCGCTGGCGACATCGCCGGCACCATGGTTGCCGAGACCATCGGCGACCGCGAACAGACACCGCCCCACGTGAATGGTGTCCTCGTTGAGTCGTCGACCGAGCCCCACGTGACAGCTCCCCGCAACATCGATGCGCAGACTCACCGTTCTGGGCCATCCTCCGCGCGCACGTTGATCACCTCAGGCCACGGCTCCCGCGCCGACCCGTCACGACGCAGGAGGTGAATGGTCTCGACCCGGTCACCGGCGACAACGCACTCGGTCACCTCGATCGGCTCACCGTCGCCACCAGAAACACCCACCCGGATGATCTCCAACACCGGAAGGCTCACCGCGACCTCCAACAGGGCGGCCTCCCGCGTACTGGGCATCCGCGCGCGGTGGATCTCCATCCAGGTGATCGGCCAGTGACCTCCGGCCTCCAGTCGGTGCTGCCAACCGCCCGACCCGGCGGCAGGGGAGTCCAGCCCGGGCACGGCGGCTGCCCGCGGATGGATCCAGGAGGTTGTGACCTGGAAGGGCGGCTCCGCCTCGGGGCCGCTGACCTGGAACCGGCGCATCACCCCAGTACCGGGCTCCACCTTGAGCAGCTCGGCGATACGCGAATCGGTGAGGGGTGCAACAGCCACCACCGGCGCGATGTGCTCCCGCCACACCTCCGGACGGGTAGCCGGCGGGAAGGAGTAACCGACGGCAGCGGCGTTCCGCTTCACCAGATCCCCCCGGGGCCGGCGTGGGCGGGCCGTTCCGTACCGCACGATGCCCCCCAAACCAGAACCAAGCCGTCCACTACTTCTTCTACACCCGGCAGCCGGCCGAGGTGACCGAACGCGGATTATCCGATGGCTTGACGGAAGCGGTCCGCCAGGCTGGAGAGACGGTCGACCGGTTCGTTGGCGAACACGATCCGCAGGTAGCGTCCGCCGCTGGGTCCCCAGCCATCCATCGCCGTGGCCGCCACCTTTGCCCGATCGAACAAGAGCCCCGCCAGCTCGGCAGGCGTCATCCCCAGGGGCCGGGTATCCACGAGCAGCGACCAACCACCATGCGGCCGAACGATCGGATAGCCCGAAAGCTGCTGCAGGACCGTATCGCAGCGCTGCTGCCATTGCTGGGTGGCGGCGGTGACATCGGCCTCGGCGTCGGGCGCGTCGAGCGCGGCGGCCACCGCCCCCTGCGCCAGCCCAACCTGGCAGACCACATTGGTCAGACCCACAAGCTTGATGTCGGCGAGAATCGCGGCCGGGGCCACCACCCACCCGACCCGCCAGCCGATCAGCCGCAGTTCCTTCGACGCCGAACCAACGGTGATGGTGCGCCCGGCGAGGCCAGCATGAGCTGCTGGATGGCTGGGGCGGAGGCCGTCGAAACGGATCCGCTCCATGGCCGCGTCGTAGATCAGCCAGGCATTGTGCCGCGCACAGACAGCAGCCAACGCGGACCAGTGCTCGGCGGTCAGGACCAGCCCGGAGGGCATGGCCGGGCCCATCATCAGCACCGCGGCGGTGTTGGGTCCAACCGCGCCGGCGAGGTGTTCCGGATCCACCACCCAGCCCTCCGGCGTGGGCTTGGCGGGCACGAAGCACGGCACCCCACCGGCGAGCCGGACCCGATTGACCAGGCCGGCGTAGATGGGGTCAACCAACACCACCTCCTGACCCGGCTCCACGGTCGCCAGCAGGGTGTTCAGGATGCCGTTCAGTCCACCGGCCACGCTGACGCACTCGGTGTCGGGGTCGTACCGTCGGCCAGCGATGCGCGACACGTGAGCTGCGGCGGCCGCGCGCAGGGAACGCTGCCCCTGGAATGGTAGGTAGCTGTTGGCCGCGTCGTCGTCGATCGCGGCCCGGGTCGCGGCGACCGCCACGGCCGGTGGTTTCAGGTCGGTGTCCAGATTCTCCAGCCGAAGAAAGTCCGGGTCGGCTACCGCGTCCGCGGCGTCGCCGACCAGGTCAACGCCGATGCCTGGAATGTCGCGTAGGCGGCTGACGGTCATGTGACACTCCTCAACGTCCCACTCCGTTCGTTTTGCTGGCACGAATGTAGCACTAAAGTGGTACGCATGGATCTGGCGCGTACGGTCGGCTCGAATGTGCACCGGCTACGAAACACTGCTGGCATGTCCCTGGCCGACCTGGCCGCAGCCGGCGACCTCAGCAAATCCACCCTGCACAGCATCGAGCAGGGGCACGGCAATCCCACCCTCAGCACCATGTGGGCCCTGGCCACAGCACTGCGGGTGTCGCTCGGCGAACTACTGGAGACACCCGCCTCCAACGCCGATGTCGTACGCGCCGAGGACCAACAGCCACGCGTCAGTGGAGACGCGGTCAGCGCCCGCCTACTCCACCGCATCCACCTGCGGGGTACCGTGGAGGTCTACGACATCGAGGTGGCTCAGGCTACCCAGCACTCGCCCGCACACCTGCCCGGCGTGCAGGAGTGCATCATCCTCACCCACGGAAGCATCACCACCGGCCCTGCCGACGCCACCGCCACCCTGGCCGAACACGACTCCATCCGGTTCGGCGCCAACCGCCCACACCAGTACCAGGGCCATGAGCAGCGCAACCGGGCGGTCCTACTCATGTTGCACCCCGAACCCTGACGGCCCACGCCACGCCAACACCCAACGATATCTCTCAATCATGTCACTACTTCGTAAGATTTGCATTAATCGATACGAGTAGTGTCGGCGAAGGGATCAACAAGGGAGGCGGCAATGCGTCGGTACGCGACCGAACTCATCGGAACATACTTCCTGCTCCTGACGATCGGCCTGGCCGTCACCACGATGAACGCCCTGGCGCCAGTGGCAATAGGCGGAATTCTCATGGTCATGATTTACGCCGGAGGGCACATCTCCGGGGCCCACTTCAACCCCGCCGTAACGCTGGCTGTGCTCATCCGTGGCCGCATCAAGAGAGCCGACGCCGGAGGGTACATCCTGGCTCAACTCCTCGGTGGCCTGGCCGGAGCGGTGACCAGCCAACTCATCCTCGACAACGCAAAGCCGACAGCGCTGTCACCGGCAGGGCGCGAGATCTGGATGGCACTGGCGGTAGAAGCCCTCTTCACCTTCGCCCTCGCCTACGTGGTGCTCAACGTCGCCACCAGCCGCAGCCACCCGGACAACTCCTTCTATGGCCTGGCAATCGGGGGCACCGTCCTGGTAGGGGTGGTCACGGTCGGTGGAATCTCCGGCGCGGCATTCAACCCGGCAGTCGCCTTCGGCGGCGCCGCCATCGGCCTCTTCGCCTGGTCAGCGATCTGGATCCACCTACTTGCCCAAGCCGTTGGCGCGACGCTCGCGGCGATGGTCTTCCTCGCCCTCAACGAGGAAGACCGCAAGCCCGTCTGACACCGGCGCGGCTGGCCCCTTCAGCACCACGGGCCAGCCGCCGCCTCACGTCGACAACAACTCCGCCAGCACCCGATGGGTGCGATTCGAACGCACCGCCGCCCGCTGCTGACCCGCCGTCACCTCAATGTATGCCTGCGAAGACGCCAGCGACACATGCCCCAGTAGCCGCATGATCTCCGCCGCGCTCGCACCATCCTCAGCCAGCCGCGTCGCGAACGTGTGCCGCAGCGCGTGCAGCCGTGCCCCCTGCGGCACCCGGTCGCCGATTCCCGCCCGCCGAAAGCAGGAGTCCACCAGATACTGCAACCCACCCCGGCGCAGCGGACCCCCGCGCCGATCCAACAGCAACGGCGCGTCCGGACGCACACTGCGGGAACCGAACCGGCGACGGCAACTATCCAGATAGTCCGCTAGCACCTGGTTCAACTCCGGCTCCACCGGCACCACCCGTGGCCGCCCACCCTTACCGGCCACATCAAGCCGCCGCTCGCCGGCCCGCCCCGCCAGGGATGCCACCCGAAGTGCCAGCATCTCGGCCATCCGCAACCCGCCGCACAACGCGAGCGCCAACACCGCCAGGTCCCGCTGCGGCCAGGGGTCTCGCTGCCGGCCGTTGACCTGGGCCACGGCCGTCAACAACTGCTCAGGAGTGTCCGTTCCGCGCAGTGGTTTGGGCCGGGGTAGGGGCGCTCGAGGACGTCCCACCGCTGGCATCGGGTTACCAGCGACAACTCCGTCCGCCACCAGGAACACGAAGAAGCTGTTCCAGGTGGACCAGGCGCGATGCACCGACGCGGCGGAGCGGGTGGCGGCAAAGCGGGCGAACGCCGACCGCAGCGTGCGGGAGTGAAGCGCCGTCAACGGCAGGTCATCCAAGGGTAGGGGAGGGGTGTGTGTGCCGGCGGCGATGCTCGCCACCGTGCGCAGGTCCCGCCGGTACGCCGCCACGGTGTGCGGAGAGGGTTTGCGGGTTGCGCGATCAGTCAGGAACTCCTCGATCAGCCGTACTACCAGTTCACCCGACTTATCCTGCATAAGGAACATTATGCATGAAACTCGCGTTTTGGACAGCGGTGCTGCTGAGGACGCCCCTACGGGGGTTGGGTGGGAGTGCCGGGCTCACCGGCAGGCGAGGGCCGCGCGCGGAGCGATCGAAGTGCCGGGCCGTACGCGACGGCGGGAGTGTTGTGTGCGGGGCGGGGGGCGGCTGCTCGGACCACGGTGGCGCTCCAGCCCAAGGTCGCGATGCTGCCCTGCGGGGTGTAAGCCGAGGAGCCGAACAACCGCACGCGCCCTCCGTTCAGCTCGACCGCGGGTGCAAGCCTGGCGGGTTGAGCTCCGACCGGCGCATACCTGGCGGGGAGGACCCCGATCGTCGGAGGGGAGCTGTCAAGCCGCCTTACTTTACATAATGTGCATTATCGAATCTTGGCGGCTGCGGGGTCACCGGTGCGCCGACCCCGCACGTCAGAGAGCGCAGCTACGCACCAGCGCCTGAGCGGCGGCGTGCGCTCAGGCGCTGACGTAGGCGGCGAGATGCTCGCCGGTACGGGTACTCCGACTGGCGATCAGGTCGGCCGGCGTACCGTCGAAGACGATCTGACCACCGTCGTGGCCGGCGCCGGGTCCGAGGTCGATAATCCAGTCGGCGTGGGCCATCACCGCCTGGTGGTGCTCGATGACGATGACCGACCGGCCGGCGTCAACCAGCCGGTCGAGTAGGCCGAGGAGTTGTTCGACGTCGGCGAGGTGTAGGCCGGAGGTCGGCTCGTCCAGGATGTAGATCTCGCCCTTCTCGCCCATCTGGGTGGCGAGTTTCAGCCGCTGTCGTTCGCCACCGGAGAGTGTGGTGAGAGGTTGGCCGAGGCTGAGATAGCCGAGTCCGACATCGGCGAGTCGATCGAGTATCCGACGGGCGGCCGGGGTGCGGGCGTTGCCCGCGCCGAAGAACTCTCGGGCCTCGGCGACCGGCATCGCGAGCACTTCGGCGATGTTCCGGCCGCCGAGTGAGTACGCCAGTACGGAGGTCTGGAAGCGTTTGCCCTCGCACTCCTCACAGGTGGACTCGACGGAGGCCATGACGCCCAGTTCGGTGTAGATGCTGCCGGCGCCGTTGCAGGTGGGGCAGGCGCCCTCGGAGTTGGCGCTGAAAAGCGCCGGTTTGACGCCGTTGGCCTTGGCGAACGCCTTCCGGATCGGGTCGAGTAGGCCGGTGTAGGTGGCCGGGTTGCTGCGTCGGGAGCCGCGGATGGCGCTCTGGTCGATCATGATCACGCCGTCGCGGCCGGCGACGGATCCGTGGATCAGGGAGCTCTTGCCGGAGCCGGCGACGCCGGTGAGGACGCAGAGCACGCCGAGTGGGAGGTCAACGTCGACGTCGCGGAGGTTGTGCGTGGTCGCGCCCCGGATTGGCAGGGTGCCGGTGGGGGTGCGTACCGATGGTTTGAGGGCGGCACGGTCGTCCAGGTGTCGGCCGGTGGTGGTGGTGCTGTGGCGTAGGCCGTCCAGGGTGCCTTCGAAGCAGACGGTGCCGCCGGCGGCACCGGCACCGGGGCCGAGGTCGACGATGTGGTCGGCGATGGCGATGGTTTCTGGTTTGTGTTCGACGACGAGGACGGTGTTGCCCTTGTCTCGTAGGCGTAGTAGCAGGTCGTTCATGCGTCGGATGTCGTGCGGGTGTAGGCCGATGGTGGGCTCGTCGAAGACGTAGGTGACGTCGGTGAGTGCGGAGCCGAGGTGGCGGATCATTTTGGTGCGTTGGGCCTCTCCCCCGGACAGCGTTCCGGTGGGTCGGTCGAGGGAGAGGTAGCCGAGGCCGATCTCGGTGAAGGAGTCGAGGAGGTGGCGTATTCCGGTCAGGAGTGGGGCCACGGTCGGTTCGTCGAGCTCTCGCAGCCAGCTGGCCAGGTCGCTAATCTGCATGCGGCACAGGTCGGCGATGCTCCTGCTGTTGATCTTGGAGGAGCGGGCTTCGATGCTCAGTCGGGTGCCGTCGCACTCGGGGCAGGTGGTGAAGGTGATGGCGCGCTGCACGAAGGCGCGCAGGTGTGGTTGGAGCGAGTCGACGTCCTTGGAGAGCATGGATTTCTGGATGCTCGGGATCAGACCGGTGTAGGTGAGGTTGATGCCGTCGATCTTGACTTTGGTGGGTTCCCGGTGGAGGAGGTCGTGTAGCTCCTGCTGGTTGTACTTGCCGATGGGCTTGTCGGGGTCGAAAAAGCCGCAGCCGCGCAGGATGCGGCCGTACCAGCCCTCCATGCTGTAGCCGGGGATGGTCAGCGCGCCTTCGTTGAGGGTGCGGGTGTCGTCGTAGAGGGCGGTCAGGTTGAAGTCGGTGACCGCACCCATGCCCTCGCAGCGGGGGCACATGCCGCCGACGCGGGTGAAGCTGACCTTTTCGGTCTTCGTGCGGGCCGCGCCGCGCTCGAGGGTGACCGCGCCGCTGGCGGTCACCGAGGGGACGTTGAAGGAGTACGCGTTGGGTGAGCCGAGGTGTGGTTGGCCGAGTCGGCTGAACAGGATGCGGAGCATGGCGTTGGCGTCGGTGGCGGTGCCGACGGTGGAGCGTGGGTTGGCGCCCATTCGTTCTTGGTCGACGATGATGGCCGTGGTCAGGCCTTCGAGGAGGTCGACCTCGGGTCGGGACAGCGATGGCATGAATCCCTGCACGAAGGCGCTGTAGGTTTCGTTGATCATCCGCTGGGACTCGGCGGCGATGGTGGCGAAGACCAGGGAGCTTTTGCCGGAGCCGGAGACGCCGGTGAAGACCGTGAGTCGGCGTTTGGGTATGTCGACGCTGATGTCTTTGAGGTTGTTCTCGCGGGCGCCGTGAACGCGGATCAGGTCGTGGCTGTCGGCGACGTGCGGCCCGGGTGGTTGGTGTGCCGGGCTGGTGGCCGTGCTCATCGGGTCTCCTGGTCGGGTGTGCCGGTTGGGTCTGGGGGCGGTGGCTCCGGTTGCTGTGGGTTGGGCTGGTGGTGGGTCAGAGGCCGCCGCTGACGCGGAGGATGGTGCCGGTGGTGTAGCTGGCGTCGGGGCCGAGGAGCCAGGCGATGGCGGCGGCGACCTCGTCGGGTTCGCCGGCGCGTCCGAGTGGGATGCGGGCGGCGGCCTGGTCGGGTCGGTCGGGCTGGCCGGATTGGATGTGGATGTCGGTGCGGATGATGCCGGGGGCGACGGCGTTGACGCGGATGCCGCGGGGGGCGAGTTCTTTGGCCAGGCCGAGGGTGAGGGTGTCGGTGCCGGCTTTGACGGCGGCGTAGTGGACGTATTCGCCGGGTGAGCCGAGGGTGGCGGCGGCGGAGGAGATGTTGACGATGGAGCCACCGGCGGGCATCCGGCGGGCGGCCTGCTGGGCGGCGAGGATGTAGCCGATGAGGTTGACGTCGACGACGTGGCGTAGGTCGGTGGGGTCGAGGTCGACGAAGGGGCCGATGGGGCTGGTGACGCCGGCGTTGTTGACCAGGCCGGTGAGGTCGCCGAGGTCGGCGGCGGCGGTGAACAGGGTGGCGAGTTGGTCGGGGTCGCGGGTGTCGGCGGGGACGGCGTTGGCGGCGGTGTGGTCGCGTTGGTAGGAGAAGGCGATGTGGTGGCCGGCGTGGGCGAGGCGGCGGGCGGTGGCGGCGCCGATTCCGCGGCTACCACCGGTGATGACGGTGACGGGGTTCAAGGGGGCCTCTCCTGGTGTGGGCGGGTGTGTGGCGAGGCTACCTCGGGGGTGTGATGGGGTGGCGCACCTTGGTGGGGCGGCGGCTGGTATCAAGTACTGCTGTCGGACAGGTGTACGGAAGAGGGGGTGTGATGTCGGGGCAGGGTTTGTCCACCGAGGAGGTGGCGGGTATCCGGGAGGCGGTTGCCGCGGGCCGGAAGCCGAAGGTGGTGTTTACCGCGTCGGCGGGGCAGATTGCGGGGCAGGTCGGTCAGGTCGTGGCGTTGACCGACCCGGCGGTTTCTGACGAGTTCGTGGTGGTGCGGTTCGGGCGGGACGAGTTGCCCTTCTCCCCCGTTGATGTGGCGGTGGCGCCGCGGGGGGCGGGGCGGAAGGTGCCGTCGGCGGAGCGGCCGGCTGGGGAGCCGGCGGCGGAGCCGGAGTTCGTGTTGGACACGCCGGCGCCGCCGGCGCCGGCCGCGGAGGGTTCTTCTGCCCGGCCGCCGGAGTCGGCGAAGCCGGCGCGGCGGGGGGCGAAGCCGGTGAAGGCGGCGAAGGCGAAGGGGCCGGCGGGGCTGACGGTGACGTTGGCGTACGGCGAGGGTGAGTGGACGGTGGCGGCGCAGCAGGGGGCGAAGGTGCTCGCCAAGCCGTATGTGGTGAAGCCGGCGGAGGCCCTGCGGATGGTCGGGCTGGTGGATGTGTCGGGGGTGCAGGAGGCGGTGGAGCAGATCCTCGCCGCGGAGCGGGCCGAGGCGGAGCAGCAGGCGGAGAAGCTGCGTTCGGAGTTGGCGGAGGTGGAGGCGCGGCTGGCGGAGCTGCGGGAGGCGGGCTGAGCGCCACAAAGACTGTCGCCCGCCTCCCCGGGTTTTCGGGAGGCGGGCGACAGTCTTTGTGGTAGCGCGTGGGGTCAGTGTTGCGGGATGTGGGCCACGCCGATGCGCTTACGGAAGACCCAGTAGGTCCAGCCCTGGTAGGCCAGCACGATCGGGGTGAAGATCACCGCCACCCAGGTCATGATTTTCAGGGTGTAGGGGGTGGAGGCGGCGTTGGTGGCGGTCAGGGTGCCGGCGGCGTCCAGGGTGGATGGCAGCACGTTCGGGAACAGGGCGGTGAACAGGGTCGCCACGGCCAGGCCGATCGCGGCGGCGGTGCCGATGAAGGCCCATCCTTCCCGGCGGGCGTAGGCGGCGGCGAGGCCGCCGAGCAGGGCCACGGCGGCGGCGACGGCGAGGGCGATGGCGGCCGTGTTGGCGCGGATGGTCAGGCTCCAGGTGAGGAACGCGACGGCGAGTACGGCGGTGGCGACGCCGACGCGGACGGCGAGGGCGGCGGCCCGGTCCCGGATGTCGCCGACGGTTTTGAGGGCGATGAACACGGCGCCGTGGGTGAGGAACAGGGCGCCGGTGGTGGCGCCGCCGAGGAGCGCGTAGGGGTTGAGGAGGTTGAAGAATCCGCCGGCGTATTCGTGGTCGGCGGTGAGGGGTACACCGCGCAGGATGTTGGCGAATGCGACTCCCCACAGGATGGCGGGGAGTAGGGATCCGAAGAAGATGGCGTGGTCCCAGCGGCGTTTCCAGGATGCTTCGGGGCGCTTGTTGCGGTATTCGAAGGCGACGCCGCGGGCGATCAGGGCGAGCAGGATGAGTAGTAGCGGGAGGTAGAAGCCGGAGAAGAGGGTGGCGTACCACTCGGGGAAGGCGGCGAACATGGCGCCGCCGGCGGTGAGTAGCCAGACCTCGTTGCCGTCCCAGACCGGGCCGATGGTGTTGATCAGGACGCGGCGTTCGCGGTCGTCGCGGCCGAGGACCGGTAGGAGCATGCCGACGCCGAAGTCGAAGCCCTCGAGGATGAAGTAGCCGGTGAACAGTACGGCGACGAGGAGAAACCAGATGGTGGTGAGTTCCATGTGGGGGCTCCGCAGATCAGTAGGCGAAGGCGAGCGGGCGCTCGGCGTCGTCGGTGTCGTCGGGTTCGGGGTCGGGGGTCAGGTCGGGTACGCCGGCCTTGGCGTAGCGGATGAGGAGTTTGCATTCGATGACGGCGAGGCCGGCGTAGATGAGGGTGAAGGCGGTGAACGAGGTGAGGACTTCGGCCATCGACACGCTTCGGGAGACGCCGTCGCGGGTGAGCATTTCGCCGAAGACGATCCAGGGCTGGCGGCCCATCTCGGTGAAGATCCAGCCGAAGGAGTTCGCGGCGAGGGGTAGGAGGGGCATGATCAGGCCGGCGCGGAGTAGCCAGCGGCTGGTGGGGGTGCGGCCCTTGCGTTGGCTCCAGAGCACCAGGAGGGCGATCGCGGCGGCGGCCAGCCCGAAGCCGATCATGAGGCGGAAGCTCCAGTAGGTGATCGGGATGATCGGGGTGTAGCTGCCGGCGCCGTACTGGGCGGTGTATTGGGCTTGGAGGTCGTTGATGCCGCGCACGGTGCCGTTGGGATCGCCGGTGCTCAGGTAGGACAGCAGGTAGGGGATTTTCAGGGCGAAGAGTTCGCGGCTGCCGTCGAGGCTGCCGACGGTGAGTACGGAGAAGGAGGCGGGGTTCTCGGTGTCGTAGAGGCCTTCGGCGGCGGCCATCTTCATGGGCTGGACCTGGGTCATGATCTTGCCTTGGATGTCGCCGGTGATCATGACGGCGGTGGCGGAGATCAGGGTGACCCAGGATCCGAACTTGGCGGCGAACCGGTAGGCCGGGGTGTCCGTGGAGTCCGGTCTGCGGATCAGGTGCCACAGGGCGACGGCGACGAGGAGGGAGCCGGCTACGAGGAAGGCGCCGGCGATGGTGTGCGGGAAGGTGATCAGGGCGACCTTGTTGGTCAGGACGGCGACGAAGTCGGTCAGTTCGGCGCGTCCGGTGTCGGGGTTGATCTGGTAGCCGACGGGGTTTTGCATGAACGAGTTCGCGGCGAGGATGAAGTAGGCCGACAGGTTGGTGCCGATGGCGGCGGCCCAGATGGTGGCCAGGTGTAGGCGTTTGGGTAGCCGGTCCCAGCCGAAGATCCAGAGGCCGATGAAGGTGGATTCGAGGAAGAAGGCGACCAGGGCTTCGATGGCCAGGGGGGCGCCGAAGATGTCGCCGACGAAGCGGGAGTAGTCGCTCCAGTTCATGCCGAACTGGAATTCCTGCACGATGCCGGTGACCACGCCCATCGCGAAGTTGATCAGGAAGAGTTTGCCGTAGAACTTGGTTAGTTTGAGGTATTTCTCGTCGCCGGTGCGGTGCCACAGCGTTTGCAGGATGGCGACCAGGATGGACAGGCCGATGGTTAGTGGCACGAACAGGAAGTGGTAGACGGTGGTGACACCGAACTGCCAACGGGCGACGTCTAACGCGTCCACCTGTGACCCCCAGATCTACGGACTTACTACGAAGCGTAGTAGATACTACAGTCGGTCGTAGAAGAATTCTCAGGGGCGGGGGGCCCGAGGCCCCAGGACCAACGGCCTCGCCCCTCGGGGTCCACGGCCCGCTGGGTGCGCACTCGTGCGATCATGAAGCGCTGATGGAGACTGGGCACCCCGAATGGCGAGCGCCGCTGCTCTGGCGTACCGCCCAACCGCTCGCTCGCGTTGTGGTCGGCGCCCTGGCCCGGCTGGAGGTGGCCGACGAGATTCCGAGGCGCCTGCGCCCCGGCCCCCTGCTGCTGGCCGCCAACCACATCAGCCCGTTCGACCCGATCGTGCTCGCCGCCGCCTGCCACTCGGTGGGGATCGCGCCGCAGATCATGGCCACCGGCGGGCTGTTCCGCGCCCCGTTGGTCGGTGCCGCCATGCGGCACGCCGGGCACATCCGGGTCGACCGGGGTGCCAGCACCGTGGGCGAGGCGATGACGGTGGCCGCCGACGCCCTGGCTGGCGGCGCGGTCATCCTGGTCTATCCGGAAGGCCGTATCGGCCTGGATCCGGGGCTCTGGCCCGAGCGGGGCAAGACCGGCGTCGCCCGGCTCGCCCTGCGCTGCGGTGTGCCCGTGATCCCGGTCGCGCAGTGGGGCGCCCACGAGGTGCTCCCCTACCGGACCCCGAAAGGGCTGGTCCGCGCGCTCGCCCGCACCGTCACCCACCGGCGGGTGGTCCGGGTGGGCTTCGGTGCCCCGGTCGACCTCACCGACCTGACGCCCGACACACCCGGCGGGGCCCGCCGCGCCACCGACCGGATCATCGACGCGATCACCGCCACGCTGGCCCCGCTCCGGCCCGACGAACCCGACCGGCCCCGCCACGTCGATCCCGGGCGGCCGGTCGACACCAGCCGCTCCCACCGTCGGAGCTGACACCCACCACTTTCGGGCTGTCGCCCACTACCTGACGACCGTGTTGGCCGGCATACTTCTCGGCGTGCTGACCGGCTCCTGCCCCTACCTCGACACGCCAGCGCCGCTGGCATTCGCCCACCGTGGTGGCGCCGCCGACGGCGACGAGAACACGGCCGCGGCATTTGCCCGCGCCATCGACTTGGGCTACCGGTACGTCGAGACCGATGTGCACGCCACCGCCGACGGCGTCGCGGTGGTCTGCCACGACCCCACGCTGCACCGGGTGACCGGCTCCCCCGGGCGAATCGCCGAGCTGCGGTGGGCCGACCTGGCGACGGTGCGCGTCGGCGGGGCCTCCGTCGTGCCCCGCCTGGACGAGGTGCTGTACGCCTGGCCGCAGGTTCGGTTCAACGTCGACGTCAAGGCCGGTTCCGGCGTCGAACCGGCGGTGGCCGCCGTCGAGCGCGCCGACGCCGGAGCTCGGGTGCTGTTGGCCTCCTTCAGCGACGCGCGGCTGGCCCGGATCCGGACGCTGACCCAGGGCCGGATCGCCACCAGCCTCGGCGTACGAGGGGTGGCGCGGCTACGGGTGGCGTCGTTGACCGGCCGGCGGGTGCGGCTGCCGGAGTCGGTGGTCGCCGCGCAGGTGCCGGTGCGGTACGGGCGGCTGCGGGTCACCGACCGCCGGTTTCTGGCCTACTGTCACCGCCTCGGGCTGCAGGTGCATGTCTGGACCATTGACGAACCCGCCGAGATGCACGAGTTACTGGACCTCGGGGTGGATGGCATCATGACCGATCACGTGGGCGTGCTGCGCGAGGTCTACCGCAGCCGCGGCCACTGGGCCGTCTGATTCACGGATAGATCCAGGACATGTCCGCCACCGCCATCGTTGACGACACTCCCCCCACCCCGCGCAGCAGCCGTCGGGAACGCACCGGTTGGTACTTCTACGACTGGGCGAACTCGGCGTTCCAGACCACCGTCATCACCGTGTTCCTCGGTCCGTTCCTCACCACCGTGGCGGAACAGGCGGCCGGCTGTGAGCTCGGCGCGGACAGCTGCGTCGGGTACGTGTACCCGCTGGGGATCAAGGTCGCCGTGGGGTCGTACTACCCGTATCTGATCTCACTGTCGGTGCTGCTCACCGTCTTCGTGTTGCCGGTTGTTGGCGCGCTCGCCGACCGGACGCGGCACAAGAAACGGCTACTCGCCGCCGCGGCCTACGTCGGTGCCGGTGCGACTGTCGCGATGGCCTTCGTCACCGGGGAGCGGTACCTGCTCGGCGGGGCGCTGTTCCTGGTCGCCAACATCGCCTTCGGCGCCGCGATCGTGGTCTACAACTCCTTCCTGCCGCAGCTGGGTGGGCCCGACGACCGGGACGGCATCTCGAGCCGGGGATGGGCGCTGGGGTACCTCGGCGGGGGTCTGTTGCTGGCGCTCAACCTGGCCGTGGTCACCGCGTTCACCGAGGAGGGAAACCCGCAGCGCACCCTGGACCTGGCCCGCTGGTCGATCGTTTCGGCCGGGGTGTGGTGGGCCGCGTTCACTCTGGTGCCGCTGCGCTGGCTCCGCGAGCATCCCACCGCCGCGGCGCTGACCGCCGGCGGCAACGTGCTCACCGATGGTTTCCGGCAGCTCGGGCGCACCCTGCGCCAGCTGCGGGCGTATCCGTTGACGTTGTTCTTCCTGCTGGCGTTCCTGGTCTACAACGACGGCATCGCAACGGTTGTCACCCTGTCCAGCCAGTACGGCACCGAAGAGCTACGGCTGACGCAGAGCACCCTGATCATCACTATTCTGTTGGTGCAGTTCCTGGCCTTCGGTGGCGCGCTGCTGCTCGGCGCGCTCGCCCGGCGGATCGGCGCGTGGAAGACGGTCCTGTTGAGCCTGGTGCTGTGGATCGCGGTGGTGATTGCCGCGTTCCGGCTGCCCGCCGAGGCGCCGCTGCCGTTCATGGCGCTCGGCGCGGCCATCGGGCTGGTGCTCGGTGGTAGCCAGGCGTTGAGCCGGTCGTTGTTCAGCCAGCTCATCCCCGCCGGTAAGGAGGGTGAGTACTACGGCTTCTACGAGATCAGCGACCGGGGTACCAGCTGGCTCGGTCCGCTCGCCTTCGGGCTGGTGTTCCAGCTGACCAACTCCTACCGGGTGGGCCTGGTCTCGCTGTTGATCTTCTTCGTGGTCGGGTTTGTGCTGCTGCTGGCGGTACCGATGCGGCGGGCGATCGTGGCCGCGGGGAACCGGCCGCCGCGGGTGCTGTGAGCCGGTCGATTGCTGCCGCCGCTGCCGCGGGGTTGATGGGCTAGGCTGCCGGACCGTGACCGACCGCACCCCCGCCGATTCCACCCACCGCTCCCCCGCGTCCGGGCTGCCCGTGCGCGCCGGCACGCAGGGGCGGCCGTTGCACGCGGCGGCGCTGCGGTTCTACTGGGGTCCGATGGACTGCGGCAAGTCCACCATGGCGTTGCAGATGAACTACAACCACGCCCGGCAGGGTCGGCGGGGCCTGGTCACCACCCGCATCGACCGGTCGTTGGGCCCGCGGGTGACCACCCGCGTCGGGTTGGCGCATGAGGCGATGGAGGTCGCTGCCGAGCTGGATCTGCGCGCGCTGGTCCGCGGCCGGCGGGCCGGGGGGGTCGGGGTCGACTACCTGATCTGCGACGAGGCCAGTTTCTACCAGGTCGAGCAGGTGGAGCAGCTGGCCGAGTTGGTTGACGCCGACGATGTTGACGTCTACGCGTTCGGCCTGGCGACCGACTTCCGGTCCCGGATGTTCCCGGCCGCGCGGCGGCTGTTCGAGTTGGCGGACTCGGTGGCCCGGATCCAGGTGGAGGTGCTCTGCTGGTGTGGGCGGGAGGGGCTGCTCAACGCCCGCGTGGTCAACGGGCGGGTGGCGCGGGAGGGCGCGCAGGTGGTTGTCGGCGACACGGCCGAGACCGCCCAGGTGCGCTACCAGGTGCTCTGCCGGCGCCACCACCGTGCCGGCGAGTTGGGGCCGGCCACGTCCGGCTGACCGGATTCGGCCCCGGGGCCGGTGGGTCGTCCCCGGGGCCGGTGGGTCAGTACGGGTCGCCGCAGACCCGCCAGCCGCCGTCCTCGGTGATGATGGAGAGGTCCCGCTGTTCGGTGGTGCCGCTGTCGCGGGTCAGCCGTACGGTGACGGTGCCCTGTGGTCGGCCGCGGCGGCTGGTGACCGCGACGTCGACGATCTCGTAGTCCGCTACGGTCGGCGGGGTTCGTACCCAGCTACTGAAGCCGATCTTGCTCCACCGGCTGCGGGAGTCGGCGCAGAGCTGTTCGTAGGCGGCGGCGGTGTCCCCGGTGGTGAGCTGTCGCAGGAAGCCGTCGGCGGTGAGCCGTACCGGCCCGGCGGCGCGGGTCACCGCCTGCAGGTTCCATGCGGCCAGCCCGGCGACACCCACACAGCAGAGCAGGACCATCGCGCCCGCGACGACTAGGCCGGTCCGGAGCGGCCGTCGCGGCTGCGACGGCCGAATCCACGGCGGCTCGGCGTTCACACCCTTCGACGGTAGAGACCTGCCCCCGGGCGATGGTGCGGAATACCGCGACGCCCCGGCGGAAGTATTTCCATAATTACGGTATGCGTATTGCCGTTGTCGGGGTGGGCCGGATGGGCGCCATCCACGCCGCCAATCTTCGCCGCCACGCCGATGTCACCTCGTTGGTGGTCGCCGACTCCGACCAGCAGCGTGCCCAGAAGGTGGCGCATCGCCTCGAAGTCAGCGCGGCCTCGGTTGACGAGGTGTTCACCTCTTCGACGGAGGCGGTCGTCATCGCCGCCAACACCGCCGCGCACGCCGAGTTGATCGGGCGGGCGGCACGGGCGGGTCTGCCGGTGTTCTGCGAGAAGCCCGTCGCGGCGGACCTGTCCGAGTCGATACAGACCGTGCACGACGTGCAGGCCGAGGGCGGGACGTTGCAGATCGGCCTCATGCGTCGGTTCGACGCGGGCTTTCAGGCCGGCCGGGCGATGGTGCGGTCGGGGCGGCTCGGCCGGTTGCACACTATTCGTTCGGTTGGCGCGGAGCCCGACCCCCCACCGGCCACCTACCTGTCGGCCTCGGGTGGGATCTTCTGGGACGCGCTGATCCACGACTTCGACCTGCTGCGGTGGATCACCGGCCGGGAGGTCGCCGAGGTGTACGCGTGTGGCTCGGACGCCGGGCCGCAGATCTTCGCCGAGCTGGGGGAACTCGACACCGCGATGGCGCTGCTGACGATGGACGACGGGACGCTCGCCGCCACCACCGCGGCCCGGTGCAACGGGGCCGGCTACGACGTGCGGATGGAGGTGTGCGGGGATGCGGACACCATCGCTATCGGGCTTGACCGGCGCACCCCGCTGACCTCTGTCGAGCCGAAGGCCACGTTCCCGTCGGCGGATCCCGTACAAAATTTCCTGGAGCGGTTCGCGCCGGCTTTCGAGGCGGAGATCGACGCCTTTCTTCAGGTTGCCCGCGGGGATCTGGAGAACCCGTGTGACGGGCGGGAGGCGGTGGAGGCGCTACGGGTGGCGGAGGCGTGCTGGCGGTCGCAGCGGGAGCGGCGACCGGTTCGGCTGACAGAGATGGTCGGTTTCTGAGGCGGTCGTGGTCGGCGTGACCTGCCGGCCCGGGGTGCCGCTCCGGGCCGGCTGGCATGGTTTCGGGCCCGGCGGGAACCAGGGTTCATGCCCCGATCCTGGAAGTGGGAGGCGCAGGTTTCCCGGCCCGTCGAGTGGAGGACCGCACTGTACGACGGGTTGCTGGAGCTCACGCCGCGCAGCGACCCGGAGCTTTTCGGCGATCTGAGCCACTCCCGGCGACGCTTCGTAGCGGTCGACGAGAGTGCGTGGGGGGTGTACCAGAAGGAGATCACCTCGCTGCTGGACCGCTACCGACTCGAGTGGAACAACCCGCCCAGTCTGCTGCCGGGGGGTGAGGACGCCAAAACCCGTGAGAGCGCAAACCGGATCTCTGATGAGATGAACGCCTTCGGCGTTGCCCGATTCGACGAACCGCCGATCGCTATCGGCGGCGGCGTGCTGCACGACGTGTTCGGTATGGTGGCGGGCGAATACCGGCGGGGCGTGTCATGGGACTTCATCGGCACCACCCTCGTGGCGGCCATTGATTCGATGTTCGCCCTGAAGTGCGGCGTGAGCGCGGGATGGAAGAACCGGGCCGGTCTGTACCATCCCGCTCGGTTGTCGATGACCGATGCTCGCTTCTTCCAGACGTTGCCGCCGCACCAGATCAGGGACGGCTTCGCGGAGATTATCAAGATCGCTGTCGCCGGAGACTGTGCCCTGTTCCGGCTACTCGAGGAGGACGGACCACGGGTCGCCGAGGAGCGTTTCCGCAGCTACGACGGCCCTTCCGAGGAGATCCTCCACCGGTCGATCTCGTGGATGCTGCGGGAGCTGAAACGCAACCCGTTCGAGCGCGAGACGGCCCGGGCCAGCTACCTCGGGCACAACATCTCGCCAGGGCTTGAGCCCACCGTGACGCACGGCCACGCGGTGGCCTTGGACATCGCCTGGACTGGCATGATCGCCTGGCGGCGGGGGCTGATCGGGCGTTTCGTCCGTGACCGGATCCTGCGCCTGATCCGCTCATTCGGCCTGGACGTGTGGCATCCCGCGATGGCCGACACGGACCGGCTGGTGGCTGCCCTGTCCGACGCCGCCCGACACCGTGGTGGCCAGCAGCTCATCCCGACGCCGGATCGCGTCGGTCGGGTGACCTACCTGGGGGATGTCACGACCGACGAGCTGCGGCGCGCCGTCGAGGACCAACACCAGTGGGAATCAGACGGCCTGCGGTCGGATGGCGCGAAGGACGGTGGTCGGCCATGAGTCCGTCGGGCGGTCTGGACCACCGGATCCAGGTTGGTTCGTCCCCGGACGCCTGGGGAGTGTGGTACGCGAACGATCCACGGCAGGTTCCGTGGCCACGCTTCCTGGACGAGGTGGCCCGGGCCGGGTTTGAGTGGATCGAACTCGGCCCGTATGGGTATCTGCCGACCGACCCGACCCGACTCGCCGGCGAAACCGCCCTCCGTGGCCTGCGGGTCGCCGCGGCGACGCTGTTCACGTCCCTGCACCGGGGGCACAGCGGCTGGCAGGAGACTTGGCCCCGGGTAGCGGCGACCGCAGCGCTCGTGCGGGCAGTGGGCGGGTCGTGCCTCGTGATCAACTCGGGCTACTGGCGCGACCCGTGGACTGGCGAGTCCATCGAGGAACCACACCTCACCGCGGCGCAGTGGCGGGACCTCACCGTGTTGACCGACCGGCTCGCCCGACAGGTCCACGACTCTTTCGGGTTACGCGTCATGCTCCACCCGCACGCCTACACCCACATCGATAGCGAGGCGGCGGTCGCCCGCTTCCTCGACGCGACGGATCCGGACCTGGTCTCCCTCTGTCTGGACGTGGGGCACTACGCCTATTGGGGCGGAGACAGCGTGAAGCTGCTCGACACCTGTGGCGAGCGCGTCGGCCACCTACACCTCAAGCAGGTCGATCCGGTGGTGCTCGCCGACGTTGTCGCCAAGGATGAGCCGTTCGCCACCGCGGTGGCCCGGGGGGTGTGGTGCGAGCCGCCGAACGGGCTCCCCGCGCTGGAACCGGTGCTGGCCGCCGCGCGACGACTCGACACCGACATGTTCGCCATCGTCGAGCAGGACCTTTATCCCTGCCCCGCCGACAAGCCCTTCCCTATCGCGGAACGGACTCGCCAACTCCTGCGCTCCTACGGATTGTGATGTGATCGGCACATGCAGTGCCATGTGTTCACCAATCCGCAGCAGGGGGCGAGCTACGACGAGGTCGCCGTCACCGCTAGGGCGGTGGAGGAGCTCGGGCTCGACGGCTTCTTCCGCTCGGATCACTTCCTGGCGATGGAAGGTGCCGCGGGACTGCCCGGTCCCACAGACACCTGGGTGACCTTGGGCGCGCTGGCCCGGGAGACCCGACGCATCCGGCTCGGGTCGTTGATGACCTCGGCGACGTTCCGGCAGCCGGGGTTGTTGGCGGTCACGGTCGCCCAGGTCGACCAGATGAGCAACGGGCGGGTCGACTTCGGGTTCGGCACCGGATGGCACGAGCCGGAACACTGCGCCTATGGCGTCCCCTACCCTGCCCTCGGCGAACGGTTCGACCGATTCGAGGAGCAACTGGACATCGTCACCGGCTTGTGGGACACCCCGCCGGGCGAGCTGTTCACCCATCCCGGGCGGTACTACCGGTTGACCAACGCGCCGGGCCTACCGAAACCTGTCCAGCGGCGTCCTCCGATCATCATCGGCGGCACCGGACCGACGAGGACACCGCGCCTAGCGGCCCGCTACGCCGACGAGTTCAACTTTGCCTTCCCGACCCGGACGGAGATCGCGGAGCAGGGCGCGCGGGTGGACGCGGCCTGCGAGAAGGCCGGTCGGGTGCCGTCGAGTCTTCGCCGCTCGGCTGTTGTCCTGCTCGTCTGTGGCCGGGACTCCGCCGAGGTGGCCCGGCGAGCGGAACCGGTCGGTGGGCTGTTCACCGCGCAGATGATGGAGCACGGGCTGGTCGGTTCCCCGACGCAGGTGGTCGACCGGATCGGGGAGTTGGCCGAGGCGGGCATCAGCCGGCTCTATCTGCAGACGCCACACCAGTTCGACGTCGATCACCTGGCGTACTTCAGTCACCACATCCTGCCGCAGCTGGACTGACCGGTGCCGGCGGACACGGTGCGCCGTGGCCGGCGGTTCAGCCGCGGCGCCGGGAGCGGGCCGCCCAGATCGCGTACGCCGGGTCCCGGTCGAGGTTGTGCCGGTCGCGGTCATAGCGGCGGGTGGTACGCGGGTCGGCGTGCCCCATCGCGTCCTGCACGTCCTCCAACGGCACGCCCTCGGCGCGGGCGGTGGTGGCGAAGGAGTGCCGCAGCGAGTGCGGCGACAGCCGCGCCCACCCCGGGATACCGGCCTCCCGGGCCAGTCGGCGGACCAGCCGGAACACGGAGTGCCGGTCCAGCCGGGCTCCGGTCGAGGTCACCAGCAGCGGACCGGTCAACCGGTGCACCGGCACCCCCGCGGCGCTGGCCCGCAGCGCCAGGTATGCCTGCACCGCCGCCGAAACGCTCGGGGTCAGGGCCCGCCGCCGGGCCCGGCCGCCCTTACCGGTGAAGCGGACACTGTGGTGGCCGCGCTCGGTGCCCAGGTCACCGACGTCCAACGACACCAGTTCGCCGACCCGCAGCCCGAGGTCGACCAGGAGCGCCACGGCGACCCGGTTCCGGGCCGCAGTCGGGCCGGTGGCGCTGTCGGCGACGGTGAGTAGCGCGTTGACCTCCTCCGGGGTGAGCCCGACGGTCGCCGAGTGGTCGCGGTCAAGGTGGGGGCGATCCGCTCCGGTGACCGGATTGGTCTCGACGGCCCGTAGCTTGACCAGAAAGTCGTACCAGCTGGACAGGGCGGAGAGTTTACGGGCAACCGTGGCGGGCGTGAGCGGCTTACCGCTGCGGACGTTCGGCAGCGATTCCAACCACCGGGCGTACGCGTTGACGTGCAGGAAGGTGGCTCGCAGCGGGTCGGCGTCGGCGTCGGCGCACCAGCCGAGCCAGCCGGCGACATCCCGCCGGTAGGCGGCTCGGGTGTGTTCGCTGAGCCGGCGGTTGGCCAGCCACGCCTCGGTGAAGTCAGCCGCGCCGATGGGCAGCACCGGCGTCGGTGTCGAGCGGTGCCGCACCGGCACCTCTGAGGAGAGCATGTGCGAAAGGTTCTCAGGATGGAAGGGGTGACGGTCGGAGGCGCGCCCGCAGGAGCACCGCGGTCACCGCCGCGAGGCTGAGTGTGGCGACCGCGGCGAACGCGGTCAGGGTCGCCAGGTCGGGGTGCAGGACTGACTGGCCCCGGCTGGCCTGCCAGCTGAGCACCGTGAAGACACCGGTACCGCCGAGGGCGGCGGCGGAGACGAGGTCGGCGCGGGTCCGCTCGTCGCGCAACCAGGGCCGGCGGGCCGCGGCGGCGCCCAGGACCACGGTGAGCAGCAGCAGCCCCTGGATGGCGTGCATTCCCACGAAGTGCGGAACCCGCAGGTCCCCACCGGTCGTACTCCACCGGGTGACCGGCATTCCGTTGCCGTCGGGGTCGCCGATGCCATGCGCGCCGATCAGGGACACCTGCTGGCCGTTGGCGTCGGCCACCACCCGCGGCGCCTGCCCCGAGCTACTCAGCCACAGGGCCACGACCATGCTGGCGACCGCCAGGCCCAGCCCGGCTCGCAGCGCCCGGGTCAGCGCCCGGTCTCCGACGCGCTGGACCAGCAGCAGGATCGCCACGAAGAAGGTGGTCAGCAGCAGTGGCATGATGCCGACGGAGAACAACGCCTGTACGGTGCGGGCCACCGGGTCGGTGTTGTCGTTGAAGTGGCTGAAGGTGCCGTTGGCGGCGGCGTAGGCGACGGCCCCGACATCCAGCACCCCGGCGAACGCGAAGACCGTACCGAGCCACCAGCCGATGCGTCGGCCCCGGCGGAGCTTGCCGAGCAGCCACGCCAACACGAGGGCGTGTACGCCCATGGCGAACCCGAACTTCAACGGTTTCAGCCAGACCGGCTCGCCGACGAGGTGCCGGTCGTCAAACAGCAGGCCACCGACGGACACCACGGCAATGGTGAACATGAATACCGCGTTCGCGAGCAGCGGCCGATGCCACTCGGTCTGCCCGCGGTGCGGTGCGGTGCTGATACCCATGCGTCGCTCCGTCCAGCCGGCGCGCACCCGGTCCGATGCCGGATGCGCTTTGAGCGTCCTCGAACGCGCTGCGCGGCACCATCCTGCAGGCCACCGGCCGGGCCGGGGGTTAGCCCTCCTTCTGCGGACCCGGTTCGGGAGCGGTCATCGCAGCTGGGGTGATCGGGGTCGGCGGGTGCGGTACAGGAGGGCGGCGCCGGTGAGGATGAGCAGGGCGGCGGCGCCGAGCAGGCGGGGCAGGCTGGCCCCGGTGATGGGTAGGTCGGGATCCGTGGGGTCGGCGACGGTGATGGTGGTGGCCGCGGACTGGCCGTGGGGGCAGGCGGTGGTGCTGGTGTAGTCGGCGGTGATGGTGTGGGTTCCGGCGGGGAGCCGGGTGGTGTGGGTGGCGGTGTTGGTGGTGTCCAGGGGCACGGTGGCGAGGTCGGTGTTGGTGGTGCGGAAGGTGATGCTGCCGGTGGGCGCTGCGATCTCGCAGGTGACGCTGGCGGTGAGGGTGACGTCCTGATCGGTGGTCGGGTCCGCCGGCGAGATGCGCAGGGTGGTGGTGGAGCTGGCCTCCGCGGCAACCAGGGCCAGGCTGTGGTCGTCGCCGACGGCGACGGCGGTGATCGGGGTGCCGGCGGGCAGGCTGACCGCGACCGGCTCGCTGCTGTCGGTGGTGGTCCCGTTGCCCAGCTGGCCTTCGTTGTTTCTGCTCCAGGCGAGGGCGGTGGCGGTGGTGGTCAGCGCCACGGCGTGGTCGCGGTGGATGGCGACAGCGGTGAGCGTGGCGCCGGCGGGCACTCGGACGGCGACCGGGGTGCTGCTGCCGGTGGTGCTCCCGTCGCCGAGCTGGCCTTGGCCGTTGTCGCCCCAGGCGAGGGCGCCGCCAGCGGCGGTTAACGCCAGGCTGTGGTCGGCGCCGGAGACAACGTCGGTGGCGGTGGTGCCGGCGGGCAGGCTGACGGCGACGGGGACGCTGCTGTCGCTGGTACTCCCATCGCCGAGCTGACCGAAGGAGTTCGCACCCCAGGCGTAGAAGACGGTGCCGGTGGAGGTCAGGGCCAGACTGTGGAAGTCTCCGGCGGCGACAGCGGTGACCGTGGGCAGCTTTACGGTGATCGGGGTGCTGCTGCCGGTGGTGCTCCCGTCCCCCAGCTGGCCGAAGGCATTGCTACCCCAGGCGAGGGTGGTGCCGGTGGAGGTGACGGCCAGGCTGTGGCCGAGGCCGCCGGCGACGGCGGTGACGGTGGTGCCCGCGGGTAGCCGCACCGCGACCGGACTGCTGCGGTCGGTGGTGCTCCCGTCGCCGAGCTGACCGACGCTGTTGCTGCCCCAGGCGAACACCGTACCGGTGGCGGTGATCGCCAGGCTGTGGCCGGTGCCAGCGGCGACGGCGGTGACGGTGGTGCCCGCGGGTAGCCGCACCGCGACCGGACTGCTGCGGTCGGTGGTGCTCCCGTCGCCGAGCTGACCGAAGGTGTTACCACCCCAGGCGAGCACCGTGCCGGCGGAGGTCAGGGCCAGGCTGTGGGTGTCACTGCCGGCGATGGCGGTGACCGTCGTGCCCGCGGGTAGCCGCACCGCGACCGGGGTGCGGCTACTGGCGGTGGTCCCGTTGCCGAACTGGCCGAAGGAGTTGTCGCCCCAGGCCAGGATGGTGTCCGCCGCGACGGCCGCGGTTGGCGTGCGCTGGGCGCCCGCCGGCAGCGCCCCGGTTGCCTGGGTAACCGTCACCACCAGCGTGAGGCAGAACCCCCCGGCCAGCACGCGTGCCGCCCAGTGCGCGCCAGCGCCGTGACGATTCCACGGACGAGTTCCCTGCATCGTGCACACCTCCGAGCGGACAAGTGCCCGTCAATGGGACAGAGGTCATTATTGACCACCTATCACTCGGATGGCGGCAGGAACATGCGCCAAACAGAACCCCGCCCTGGTAGCCGGGCCGCAGCGTCACCGGCGCCGGGTACGGGCCAACACGCGGACCAGGATGAGCATCGCGGTGGCCTGCGCGGCGGCGACCGCCGCGAAGAGCCCGGCCCGGGAAGAGTCATACAGGGCGCCGGCGGCGACGCCGCCGACGAGCGCACCGGCGGCCTGCACGGCGGCGAAAACGCCGTACGCGGTGCCCCGGCGAGCCCGGGGCACCAGGTCGGCCACGAATGCCTTCACGGTGGAATCCTGCACCCCCAGCGCGGCGCCCCACACCAGGACCCCGCCGGCGGCCACCGCCAGGCCCGAGGTGAACGCCAACGGGGGCACCACGGCTACCAGTACGGGCAGGACCAGCAGAACCCGCGCGCCGATGCGGTCGTAGGCCGCACCGGTGGCGAGCGCGGCCACGGCCGCCGCCGCCATCGCCGCCGCATACAGCAGCGGCACCCCCGCCGCCGGTACCAGACCGGTCTGTGCCAGGTGGAAACCGATCAACCCGAAGGTCATCAGTCCCGCGGTGCACAGGGCGCAGGCCACCGCGAACCATCTGAAGGATGCCGGCAGTGCGGCCCGCCGGGCGGGGTCATCGCGCTCGTCCCGGTTGCCGACGGCAACGTCACGCGGGTACGCGATGCCGGCGCGGCGGCGCAGGAGTACGAGCAGGACCAGCGCCAGCGCCCCCGGCACCGCCAGCCCGGCCAGCCCCGGCCACAGGAGCCCACCGGCGGCCGTGGTGAGTGCTGCCAGCAGCAGCGGGCCGGCGAACGCCCCGACCTGGTCCAGGGCCTTGTGGACGCCCATCCCACGGCCCATCCCGACCGCGCCGGCGGCGTCCGCCAGCAGCACCGACTTCGCCGGTGACCGCACGGCCTTACCCAGCCGCTCAACCACGATCAACACCGCGGCCGCCACCAACCCCGCGGCACCCAACCACGGGGTCACCGCCAGCAGCGGCACGCACACCGCCGTCAGCGCGTACCCAACGGTCGTCAACGTCCAGTAGCGGCGGGTCCGGTCGGCCAGCGGCCCCGACACCAGCCGCAGCGCCAGCGCGGCCGCCTCTCCAGCACCAGTGATCAAGCCGACGACCAGCGCGGAGGCACCCAACGATGCCAGTAGGGGCCCGTACACCGACCGGGCGCCCTCGTACACCATGTCGGCGGCCAGGCTCACCACACCGAAGCCGATCACCGTCCGCCACGGCGACCAGCTCGGCGACGGCGCTCGATCAGGGTGGTCCGCCGGGCCACGCGCCGCCGACGGGGAGTCAGTAGTTTGCACGGCCTCACCTCACCGGAGCTGAGGCCGGGTGGTCAAACCGGGGACAGTTCGACGCCGGATGGGCCTTCCTACCTTCCTACCTACCGACGATCATGCGGTCGGGTGGTACGGATTTCGGTCGTCGCCGGCCTGGGGTTGTTTCAGCTTCTGGGCGATCTGTTCAATGGCGATGAGGTCTTCGGGGGTGAGACGGTCGATGAAGTGGCGTCGCACCGACTCGACGTGGGCCGGTGCGGCGTCTTCGAGTGCGTCAAGGCCCTGCGCGGTGAGCACCAGGAAGCAGCCCCTGCCATCGTTTGGATCGGGTGTGCGCTTCAGCAGACCACGCGCCGCCATCCGGGTGGCGTGCCGCGATAGCCGGCTGCGTGACCAGCCCATCTTGTCAGCCTGCTCGCCCAGGGTGCTGGTGTGCCCGGGCCGTTCCGACAGGGTGCTCAGTACCTCGTAGTCGGGTTCGGAGAGCCCCACTACGGCCAGATCGCGCGCCGTGCCGGTCTGGACGACGACCATGACGCGCAGGAACGCCCGCCACGCCCGTTCCTGGTCCGGGTCCAACCAGCGGACGGCCTCACTCGACCGTTTAGTTGACATGTAATCAATCTAGCATCTACGCTTCGTTTCCATGTCAACTAAACCAGTTCGTGTCCTCGCGCTGATCTGCAGCACCCGCCCCGGCGCCCTCGGCCCCCAGGTTGGACAGTGGCTGGTCGAAGTGATCTCCCCACGCGCCGCGGAACTCGGCGTCGAGGTGGTCCCGGTGGCCCTCGGCGATCTAAACCTGCCGTTTCTTGACGAAGAGGAACATCCGTCGTCGGGTATCTATCAGCATGAGCACACACGTCGCTGGAGCGCGATCGTCGACGCGGCGGACGGGTTCATCGCGATCACACCGGAGTACAACTACGGGATGCCAGCGACTCTGAAGAACGCGCTGGACTACCTCCGTCGCGAATGGGCGTGGAAGCCGATCGGTTTCGTCAGCTACGGCAACACGTCGGCGGGCACCCGATCGGTTCAGCACGCCAAGCAGGTGGTGACCACGCTCCGCCTGGTTCCGCTGGGCGCCACGATCGCGATCCGCATCAGTGACGCGACGAGTCGCGGGCGGCTGCAACCCGACGTCGACCGCGACCGGGCGGGCCTGGACCTCCTGGATGAACTGGTCCGGGTTGCCCACGCCCTGCGGCCCCTGCGCGAACGCGCACAGGCGCCAGGCCCGTCCGGGCCGCTACCAGGGTCGTATGTCAGACGGCTCACCGGCGACGACGCGCCTGAGGTGACGGTCCTGCAACGGTGCTGCTGGGTAGACGAGGCTCTCGTCAACGACACCCTGGACCTGCCTGCCCTGCACGAGTCGCCGGAGCAGGTGCGCGAATGGCTGGCGACCTGGCACACCACGGGCATCTGGCGCGACGGCCGGCTCCTGGGGATGGTGCGCACCCGTCGCGTCGGCGCCGACTGGCACGTGGGTCGGCTCGCCGTCGTCCCCGACCAGCGCGGCCAAGGCATGGGCCGGTGGCTGCTGCGCACCGCCGAAGCCACCGCCGACCCCGACTGCCGCCGCGTCCTGCTGGAAACGGGCGCCAAGAGCCGACGAAACATCGACCTTTACCGCAGCGAGGGGTACCGGTCGATGCCACTCGCCGGCCCGGCCGGATCCATCTGCCTCGGCAAGGAGGTGACCCACCCGCGCTCACCCATCCGCGATGTCCGGGCAGGTTCTGCGCTGGCCGACCAGTGAAACGCTGTCACCGCCAACGCCCGGTCGGCCTCACTCCGGCCGGCCGGG
This sequence comes from Salinispora goodfellowii, assembly GCF_059570675.1. Classification (NCBI taxonomy): domain Bacteria; kingdom Bacillati; phylum Actinomycetota; class Actinomycetes; order Micromonosporales; family Micromonosporaceae; genus Salinispora; species Salinispora goodfellowii. Next base: position 28,320 of record NZ_JCANTD010000024.1, read on the forward strand.
CGCCTGGTAGGTGACCGGGAGCTTCACTGCCTCGTCCAGCTCCTCCGGAGTCAACAACGGCACCATGATTGTCTCCCCGCCGCCGGCCGCGCGGACGGCGATGCTGAGCGCGGCCGCGACCACGTTGTCCCGCAGGTCACACAAGATGTACAGGTCGTGCTCGCCGTACGAGAAGTACAGCGACTCCATCTGTCCGCCGGAGTTCTCGATCAGCGCTCGGATCACCTCGGCCCGCCGCGTCCCTCCTTCCTTGCCCAGTCCGCTGACACCCTGGGTGGTGTAGGTCGCAATCGCCAGGAACTTCACTACGCTGGCACCACCTTTCACCGTCGCTGGTGCTCCGCCCTGTACCCACAATCCGTCCCGCCACGCCTCGCCGACTCGCGGTGGTACCGCGTAGAGGCAGGGGTGGGCCGGGTGGGGCCAGGGCGTGGGGAGGCCAACCGGCCCGGGTTGTTACCGTGGTGAACATGTATGTACCCGAGGATCGCACCGCGAAGGCGATCATTCGGGATGCCGCCCTGGAGCTGTTCGGCGAGCAGTGGCCGGCGGCGGCCTCACTCAAGCAGGTGGCGCAGCGGGCGCAGGTCTCGCAGTCGCTGATCATCAAACACTACCGGTCCCGGGACGGTCTGGTCGCCGCGGTGGACACCCACGTGCTGGGCCTGTTGGGCAACGCGTTGGAGTCGCTCGCCGACACCGACGGCGCCGGTCCCCCCGACCGCTTTCTCGCCTCAGCCGACGCGCTCCGGGCGCCAGCCACCACCCGCTACCTCGCGCACCTGCTCATCGGCGACACCACCCGCTCCGTCGAGGCGTACCGCAGGGTGCAGGAGTTCACCGACTCACTGGTGTGCCGGATGGCCGAGGCCGGTGCGGTCGCCGAGGACACGGACCGGGCACAGCTCTCGGTCGTGCTCCTGGCCCACGAACTGTCGATCATTTTGTTGCGGGATCGCATCGCCGACGTGCTCGGCGCGGACCCGGTGGGCCGCGACGGTCTCCGCCGCTGGTGGGACACGATCGACCGGCTCTACTCGGGTACGGCGATCCGGAAGCCGTCCGGCTGACCCGGGGCGTAACGCCACTGCGGCGATCCGGAGCTAACGCCGCCCACGCTCACCGGCGTCCGGCGCTTCGCCGCGACAGCGATCCGGCGAGCAGGAGCAGCCCGGCGAGCGCGAGCAGTACGTACAGGTTGCTGTACACCAGGCCGAGGCCGGTGAAGTGCAGGTCCCAGCCGCCCGGCGCGGCCAGCACCCAGCTGGTACTGGCCACCAGCGCGAGCCAGACCGCGCCGAGCGCGGCGGCCCCGAGACGGTGACCGTGCCGGTGGCAGCGGTCGGCGAGCAGCACCAGCGCGGGCACCCACCAGACCCAGTGGTGGTGCCAGGAGACCGGGGAGACCAGCAGCCCGGTGCCGGCGCACGCCAGCACCGCGACCAGCTGATCTGCGGCGCGTGCGCACCAGACGGCGAGGGCCGTACCGGCCGCGGCGACCACCGCCGCGGTCACCGCCCACACCCAGGCCAGGTCGGGGGTGTCGGCGATTCGGGCGAGAGCGCCGGCCAGCGACTGGTTCAGGATGGTGCGGGGATCACCGGTGACCCGGGCCGTGTCGAGCAGGCCACCGCCGAAGAACCAGGCCGAGTCCGTCGGTCGCCAGGCGAACCCGATGCCGATGGTCGCCACGAACACGGCCGTGGCCGTGGCCGCCGCCCGAATCCGGCCGGTGAACAGCAGGAAACCCACGAAGATCAGCGGGGTAAGTTTGAGCCCGGCCGCCACCCCGACGCCGATCCCGCACCAGCGGCTGGTGCGTCCCGGTACCAGGTCGTAGAGCACCAGCCACATGAGGAAGAGGCCAACCTGCCCTGCCTGCAGGTGACCGGTGACGGGGAAGAGCGGCAGCACGGCGAGCACCACCAGCAGCGTCGCAAGTGGCCGGCGACCGGGTGCGACGCCGGTGACGTCGAGGGTCAGCCGGACGACCGCCACCAGTACGGCCGCCGACGCGGCCGTCCAGAGTCCCACGGCCACATCGGCGGGGACGGCGGCCAGCGGTCGCAGCAGCAGGGCGGCGAACGGCGGATAGGTGAACCCCAGCTCGATGCCGTCCGCACCCCGGTGGAAGACCTGGTAGAGACTGCCGTCCCCGCTGGCCGCGGCGGCGGCGCCGGTGCGGTAGGCGGCCAGGTCACCCCAGAACCGCCCGGTGCCACGGTGTACCAGCGCCGCCGCCGCAGCCAGCAGGGCGACGATCCCCACCAGCGTCGCCTTCGATGCCACCGCTGCCACCGGCGGCGTCCGGGCGAGCTCGCAACCGGCGGTCGGCGCGTTGGTCACCGCCGCTCCCCCGCCGTGCGCGGCCCGATGGCCTCGCCCGCCGTGCGCGGCCCGATGGCCTCGCCCGCCGTGCGCGGCCCGATGGGCTGGCCCGCCGGAGCTCGGCCGAGCACGAACGTGCCCCCGGCCGGCGCGCCGTCGCGGAGCTGGGTTTCCTCCTCGTACACGGTCAACCCGCAGCCCCGGATCCGATCGGCTAGGGCGGCGTGCGCGCCGCCGCTGTCGTACAACCAGACGATGAGGACACCACCGGGGGCGAGCGCGCCGGCCATCCGGTGGAGCAGCGCGATGGCCTGCTCGGCCGGAAAGTAGTAGAGCACCTCCCGCAGCAGGATCACGTCGTACGTCTCGGTGGCCTGATAGGTGAGCACGTCGGCGACCTGGAACGAGCTACGTGGGCGGCGCAGCGAACGGGCGCGACGCAGGGCGGTCCGGCTGATGTCGACGCCGTGGTACTGCCGGTAGCCAGCCGGCGGCAGCACCAGATTCACTGTGGAGCCGCAGCCGAGGTCGAGGATCCGGGGTCGCGGCACCCACCGGTGGATGAGTTGCACGGTGGTGTGGTCGCCGGCCCGGTCCAGGTAGTTCCACCGGCCCAGGGCGTACTGCGTCTCCCAGAGCAGCGCGTTGAGCCGAGGGTACGGGCGGATCAGTACCGCCAGCGGCCAGTGCAGTACGCGGGCGACGGCCCGCACCACGGCGCTGCCCATCAGCTTCGCCCCGCGCGGCTCGGGTGCCCCGGACCCGGTGCGGGCGGCACCGGGACGAAGCGTAACCCGCGTCGCTGCAGCCGGGGGATCACCGCCGCCAGCGCGACCACGGTCTGCCGGCGGTCGCCGCCGCCGTCGTGGCAGAGCAGGACATGGCCGGAGCGGCTACGCGTCAACGTCCGGGTGATGTGCGCTACGCCCGGCTGCTTCCAGTCGCTGGAGTTGACCGTCCAGTCCACAGGGGTGAGCCCGGCCTGCGCCACCGTGTCGAGGACCCGGGGCGACCACCCGCCGCTGGGCGCCCGGAACAAGCGTGGCGCCTGCCCGACGGCGTCGGTGATCTGCTGCTGCGCCCCCTGCACCTCGTCGCGCAGCAGCGCGGTGGGGAGCGCGGCGAAGGGCATCGGGTGATGCATCGAGTGGTTGCCGATCTCGTGTCCGGCTGCGGCGATCCGCCGGGCCAGCTGGGGGTGCTGCGCCACCCGCGCGCCGATGAGGAAGAAGGTCGCCGGCACGCCGTAGGCGTCCAGCAGGTCCAGCAGGGCCGGGGTCCAGCGGGGGTCGGGTCCATCGTCGATGGTCAGGGCCACCCCGCCGGGCTCGACCCGGAACATCGGCCACCGCCGGCGGGCCCTCGCGTTGGTCGGCCAGAGCCGGTGGTAGGTCCGCACGCCGAGGAAGGCCGCTTCCCACGCCCGGCCCGGCAGCGCCGGGGTCACGAGTCGACCCGCGCCGGAGCGGGACGGGACGGGCCGAAGTCCCGATCGGTGAGGAAGCGCACCCCACCCACCGCCGCCCCGGCGATGATCGCCAGCTGTACCAGCAGGTGAGTGGCGAGGAAGAAGGCGAGAAACGCCGGACCGCGTCGGCGTAGCACGAACCGCGCCAGCCCCGGGTCGGCCACGGCGAAGCCGAGCAGCGCGGCGGCGGGCAGGGCGAACAGGGCAGGTGCGAACAGGCCCGCCGGGAGAGTACCGACGGCCAGCGCCGCCGCCAGCACCCCGGAGCTGCGGTTGGCCCGCAGCCCCGCCGGCCCGCGTTCCCGGACGGCCACCGGCACGAGCAGCTGGGAGCGGCCGAACTGTTTACGTAGCATCGGCCACAATCGGCTGTCGTCGTCGTGCCGACACGTCACCTCGGCGCTGAGCCAGATGCCGTGCCGGCCGGCCATCCGGTCGCTGAGTTCGACGTCCTCCGAGGCGCGCAGCTTCTCGTCGAAGCCGCCGACGTCGTCGAAGACCGTCCGACGTACGGCGCAGAGCGCGAAGATGGCGGTACGGACCCGACCGGTGTTGCGGATGCGCCAGTAGTGGGCGTGCAGCAGGCGGTACGCCTCCACCGGCCCGTCGTCGAACAGCGGCTCGGTCAGGTAGATGCCGTGTACGCAGTCCACGTCGGGGATCTCGGTGAGCACCCGCAGCGCGTTGGCGAGTGCGTCGGGGGCTGGCGCGCAGTCGGCGTCCACGAAGAACACCACCTCGCCCCGACTTGCCTGGATGCCCTGGTTGCGGGCCGCCGCTGGACCGCGGTTGACCGGGTTGGGCAGCAGCACAACGGCCGGGAACTCCCGGGCGATCCGCTGCGTCCGATCGGTGCTGGCGTCGTCGACGACGATCACCTCGTGCGGCGGGTGGGACTGGGCGAAGACCGCGGACAGGCAGGCGCGCAGGGTCCGTTCGCTGTTGTAGGCGGGAATGACGACCGAGACGTTCGCAGGCACGAACACCACCTATGTCAAATGGCCAGGCGCCCGCCGGGACTTCTACGCGAACGCGGTGACGTTTTCGTGCACGGTAGCGACGGGGCGAGTTTCGTACAAGCGCCCCCCATGCGGGGTGCAGCCGGCCTGTGGTGCGGTTCCAGTCGTCGTCCAGTCGTAGTTCAGTGCCGTTCGAAATAATGTCCGGTGTCGCCGGGAGTGGTCATTGTTGACGTGCCCCCAGGCCCACGCCAGAACTGAAGAAGGGGGGCGCATGAGGGGGTTACTCAGCGTCGAGGATTGTGAGCGTCTTTCGGTGAAAGACGTGCACGGTCTGTATCGACTTTTTGTCAACCGAAGTCAGGTCGGCCTGATGACGTCGTTCGGCTTTGGCCGGGAACTGGTGGACCACGCCGAGGGCGCGTACCTGTATCTGCGGGACGGTCGCCGGGTGCTTGACCTCACCGGCGGGGTGGGCGTGCTCAACCACGGCCACAACCACCCCCGCCTGCTGGCGACCCGTCGCCAGTTCGCGCAGCGGCGCCGGATGGAGGTGCACAAGACCTACTTCTCCCCGTACGTGGCGGGGTTGGCGCACAACCTGGCCCAGGTACTGCCGGGCGACCTGAACATGTCCTTCCTGCCGAACTCCGGGGCGGAGGCCGTCGAGGGTGCGGTGAAGTTGGCCTACAAGTACCACGGCGGCCGGCGTAACACGATCCTGCACGCCGATATCAGCTTCCACGGCAAACTGCTCGGCTCCGGCAGTCTGACCGGCGCCGCGCAGAACCATTTCGCGTTTCCGGGGATTCCCGGGGTGGTCCCGTACACCTATGACGACCTGGAGTCGGTGCGCGCCGCCGTCGCGGCGCACCCCGACGACGTGTACGCCATTCTCGTCGAGCCGTTCAGCGCCTCCACCATGCGTTCGTGTTCCGCGGACTTCCTGCACGGACTACGCACGTTGTGCACCGAGCAGGACATCGTGCTGGTGTTCGACGAGATCTACACCGGCTGGGGCAAGACCGGCAGCATGTTCTACTTCATGCGCCATGCGGGGCTGCTACCGGACGTGGTGACCACGTCAAAGTCCTTCGGTGGCGGCAAATCGTCGATATCCGCCTATGTGGCTCGGGAGCCGGTGTTCCGGCGGGCCTACGACAACCCGGTGGACGCGCTCATGCACTCGACGTCAACCACCTACTACGGTTTCGGCGAGGAGTGCGCCACCGCCATCGAGGCGATCGCCATCGCCGTCGAGGACGACTACCCGGCCCGGGCGCGACGCATCGAGCAGCTCCTCGGACCGGGCCTGCGGCGGATCGCCAAGCAGCACCCCGAGGCGGTGGCCGAGGTCACCGGCGCGGGTGCGCTGTGGGGGGTCTTCCTCGACGGCGGACCGAAGGTGCTGGACCTGGCCGCGAAGATCGCGCCCGCCGGACTGGCCCGAGATCCACGACTGCGCACCAAGTTGATCACCGCATCGGTGATCAGCGCGCTCTACCGGGAGCACGACATCTACACGTACTACACCCTCAACGGCGCCAGCCCGCTGGTGGTTGGACCGCCGCTGGTCGCCACCGACGACGACATCGAACACTTCCTCAACGCCCTCGACGCGGTCCTTGACCAGGGGCTCAACCGCCTCCTGCGCCGGTTCGTCGCGCAGAAGCTCGGCTCGCTGTGGTGATCGCGGTGACCGGCGCCGCCGGGATGCTCGGTGCGACCGTGGTGCAGCGGCTGACCGGCGCCGGATGCGCGGTGACCGGGGTGGACCTCCGGGCGGCCCCCGATGGTCCCGACACGCCGGGCTACCGGCACCTGGTCGGGGACATCCGCGACCCGGCGGTGCTGCGGGCCGCCTTCCACGACGCCGACGCGGTCGTGCACTGCGCCGCCGCGCTGCCCAGCTACCCGCCGGAGCAGATCCGGGCCATCGTGGTGGACGGCAGCCGGGCTGTGCTGGACGCCGCCTGCGCCGCTCGGGTGCCCCGGTTGGTCTACATCTCCTCCACCGCCGTGTACGGGCTGCCCACCCAGGTGCCGACACCGGAGCAACACCCGTACGCGCCGGTTGACGCGTACAGCACCGCCAAGGCCGACGCGGAGCGACTCGCGGTGGGCTACCGCGAGCACGGCCTGATCCTGCCGGTACTGCGGCCGAAGACCTTCCTGGGCCCCGGCCGGATGGGACTGTTCGCGATGCTGTTCCAGTGGGCGCACGAGGGGCGTAACTTCCCGGTGCTCGGCGACGGCTCAGTGCGTATCCAGATGCTGCACGTCGCGGACCTGGTGGACGCCGTCGAAACGGTGCTGCGGGTGCCCGCCGAGGCCGCCAACGACACGTACAACATCGCGGCGGCGACGTTCGGCACGCTCCGTGAGGACTTCCAGGCGGTGCTCGACGCCGCCGGCCACGGCAAGCGGGTGATCGGTCTGCCGGCCCGGCCGGCCCGGGCCGCGCTCGCGCTCCTCGAACGCAGCGGCCTGTCGCCGGTCTACGGGCGGCTGCTGCACAAACTCATGGCCGACTCCTACGTCGACATCGACCGGGCCCGGCACCGCCTCGGCTTCCACCCGCGACACAGCAACCGGGACGCGGTGCTGGAGACCTTCCGGTGGTGGCGCGGCCAGCAAGCCACCACCGCCACGACGGCCAGCGGACCGACCAGCCGTGACCCGTGGCGGCAGGGCGTACTCGCCGCCGCCCGGGTCTTCTTCTAACGCAGGAGGTCAGCCATGACCCCGGTCGAGGTGACGGCAGAGTCGGTTCCGGCCGAGGCCCGCGACGCCGCCGGCAGGCGCAACCCGGCGCGGCCGGCCACCGCGACCGAACGGCTCGACCTGCGCCTGGTCCGCCACGCCAGCGACCTGGCCCTGCTGGCCCGGCCCCGCCAATGGGCCAAGACGGTGCTGGCCGTGCCGCTGGCCCTGCTCGACACCCCGGCCTGGACCGTCGGCGGGCTGGCCCGCACCGGCTGGGCGGTGCTGCTGTTCACCCTCGCCTCGTCGCTGGTGTACGTCGTCAACGACATCGCCGACCGTGACCTGGACCGGAGACACCCGGTGAAACGGGCCCGGCCGGTGGCCAGCGGCCGGATCTCGGTGGCCACCGCCGTCGGGTTCGCCGGCGTCCTCGCCGGACTGCTGGGCCTGGCGTTCGCCGCCGGCCCCGCGCTGCCCGGGTGGCCGCTGGCCGCCTACCTGGTGCTGAATGTGGCCTACAGCCGCTGGCTCAAACACATCCCGCTGGTGGACATCAGTGTGGTGGCCACCGGCTTCGGGCTGCGGGTGGTGCTCGGCTACGCCGCGACCGGCGCGACCGTGTCGGTCTGGCTGCTCACCGCCGTCTTCACCGCCTGCCTGGTGCTGATCCTCGGCAAGCGACGCGGGGAACTCGCCACCCAGGGCACCGGGTACCGGCCCGCGCTGCGCGGCTACACCCTGAACCTGGCCGATCACCTGATCAGCGTCAACGCCACCCTCACCGTCGCGGCGTTCCTGATGTACCTGCACACTGACGCCCCGATCGGCGCGCACCGCGAGGCCGTCGTGCTCGCCGCCGTACCCCTGACCCTCCTGGCCATCTCCCGCTACCTGCAGGCCGTCCTGGTACACCACGGCGGCGCGGATCCGGTCCGCACCCTGCTGCGGGACCGGCTGATCGTCGGCTCCGCCGCCCTGCTGGCAGCGGCCGTCGGCGCCGGTCTGCTCGCCGCCTCCCCGCCAACCTCCTGAAAGCGGTCTGCCTCATGCCCGAACCCCTGGTCTCGGTCGTCGTACCGAACTACAACTACGCCCGCGCGATCGGGCTGTGCCTGGCCGCGCTACAGGCCCAGACCTATCCGAACCTGGAGATCATCGTTGTGGACGACTGCAGCACCGACGACTCGGTCGCCGTGGCGCGCTCGTACGGCGTGCGGGTCCTGCGCACACCGGCCAACGGCGGCCCGTCGGTGGCCCGCAACCTGGGCGCGTCACACGCCCGAGGGGAGATCCTCTTCTTCGTCGACTCCGATGTCGCGGCCAAACCCGATGCGGTGGCGAACGCGGTGGCGCTGCTGACCGAACGGCCGCAGATCGGTGCGGTCTGCGGCAACTACGACCCGCAACCGTTGATCCGGGACAGTCTGCTGGAGGAGTACCGCTGCCTGCAGCAGTCCTACTGGCTGATCGCCGACGAGGGACGCATCTACACCCTGTACACCGCGCTGCTGGCCATGCGCGCCGACGTTTTCGCCGAGATCGGGCCCTTCGACCCCCGGCTGCGCGAGACCGAGAACGCCGACTACGGCCGGCGGCTGGCCCGCGCGTACGAGATCTGGCTGACGCCGGCCGTCCGCGGCGTCCACGACCACGACCACGACCTGCGCGTCCTGGTCCGCAAGGTCTTCACCCGCACCATGCTGCACATCCCGATGTTCGCGCGGGCACCCCGCTTCCCCGGTGGGCTACGCAGCGGCCCGCGCGCCTGGAGCAGCGTCGCCGCCCCGGTCGTGCTCCTGACCGCGGTGGTGCCGGTGCTACTCGGCGCGGTCTGGGCGGTGCTCCCCGCGGTCGGGTTCGCCGGCTACCTGCGCCTCGACTGGCCGATGTACCGGTTCGTCGCCGCCCGCCGCGGCCCGGTGTTCGTCGCCTACTTCGTCGCCATGCACCTCCTGCTCAACCTGGTGATCGCCGTCGCGGCCGCCGTCGGTGTGTTCGGCCTGCTGACCTCGAGGACGTTCCGGCAGCTGTACGACAAGCCCGCGGAGGCGCTGTGAACCCCACCCCGCTGGTCTCGGTCATCGTGCCGAGCTACAACTACGCCGCCTCGCTCGCGGTCTGCCTGCGCGCCGTGCTCGACCAGACGTACCCGGCCATCGAGGTGCTCGTCGTGGACGACCACAGCACCGACGACTCGGCCGCCGTGGCCCGTTCCCTCGGCGTACGCGTGATCGCCCTGCCGGACAACGGTGGCTGCGGTCGGGCCCGCAACGTCGGGGTCGCCAACAGCGCCGGTGAGATCCTGTTCTTCGTTGACGCGGACGTGGCGATGGCCCCCGACGCGGTCGCCGAGGCCGTCGCCGTGCTCACCGCCGAGCCGCAGGTCGGCGCGGTGTGCGGGATCGAGGACCCGGAGCCGCTGCTGCACGACACGGCGGTCGCGCGCTACCGGGGGTTGCAGTATCACCACTGGTCGGCCAGCGGGGAGGGGGAGGTCACCTTCCTCTTCCCGGCCATGTGCGCGATCCGACGGTCCGTCTACGACCAGGTCGGCCCCTTCAACCCGGCGCTGAAACAGACCGAGGAGGTGGACTACGGCTACCGGCTGTCCCGCCGGCACCGCCTACTGCTCACCTCCCGGATACGCGGCCGACACGACCACGACCACGAGTTGCTGCCGCTGCTGCGCAAACTGTTCCACCGGGCCCGGCTGCGGATTCCGCTGTACGCCCGGGCCCGCCGGTTCGCCACCGGGTTCGAGACGGCCGCGCGGGCCTGGGGGTCGCTGCTGGCGGCGGCCACCCTGCCCACGCTGCTGCCCGCCGCGCTGGCCGGGCCGGTGTGGCTGCTCGCCCCCGCCGCCCTGTTCGGCGCCTCGATCACCGTCGACCGCGCGATGTACGCGCTGGCGCTGCGGCGGCGGGGGGTACGTTTCCTGCTGTTCTTCGTGGCCGTGCACTTCATGGTCAACGTCACCATCACCACCGGAGTGGGCGTCGGGGTCCTGCAGTGGCTGACGTCCCGCCCGTTTCGCCGGTTGTACGACGGCACCTTCCCGGTCGAGGCTCCGGCGTGACGGCACCGCCCCACGCGTCCGCCGCGACTATTCCCCCCGTGTCGGTCACGGCGGACGCCGCGACTATTCCCCCCGTGTCGGTCACGGCGGACGCCGCGACGGTGGCCGACGATGAGCCGGTGCGGGTGGGGCAGGTCGGGCCGACGGTCGCCGGTGGATACACCGATCGGTGGTGGCGGCGCTGGCCGCGCCGGGCCCTGCTCGCGGCCGCGGCGCTGTGGCTGGGCTTCACCACCGCGCACCTGCTGCTCAGCGGCCGACTCTGGTGGTGGCGGTTGGCCGACCTGCTACCGCCGATCGCCTTCCTCGCGACCCCGCTGCTGCTCGCGGTCGTCGCGGCCGGGAGCCGGCGGGCCCGCCGGCCGGTGACGTTGCTGTCGCTCGCGGCCCTGCTGCTCGGCGCCGGCCTGACCGGGGTGAACCTGCCGGGCCCGCTGCGGCCGGCACCGGCGGACGCGCTGCGGGTGGTCTCCTGGAACACCGAATACTGGCATCCGGCGGACCAGGCCACCGAGTTCTACGACCTGCTGCGCGCCCAACGCGCGGACGTGTACCTGTTGCAGGAGTACCTTGCCGAGGTGGACGGGGAGGTGCTCCGCGCCGACGAACTCGACCAGGTTCGCCGGCAGCTGCCCGGCTACCACCTCGCGGTGGTGGGGGAACTGCTCACCCTCTCCCGGTACCCGATTGTGGCCGCCACGCCGCTGTCCGCCCCGGGCCTGCCGCCCGCGCCGACCAACTTCACTGACTTCACCGACTTCTGGAACCACCAGGTGCTGCGCACCGACCTGCTGATCGATGGCCGGGTGGTCTCCGCCTACAACGCGCACCTGCCGGTTCCACTCTGGGCCGGCGGACCGAGCCTGTTCAGCGGCGCCTTCCACGAGGCGATCCGCACCCAGCACGAGCGCCGGGTGCCACAGTTTCGGGCGTTGGCCGCCGACGTGGCGGACAACCCCCACCCGATCCTGGTCGCCGGGGACCTGAACACGTCACCGGCGATGGGCGACACCCACCGGTTCCCCCCGCAGCTCCGCGACGCCGGCGACGCCAGCCGCTCCGCGTACCCCGTCTCCTGGTCAGCCGGAGGCCCGAGCCTGCTGCTGTGGCGGCTGGACTGGGCGCTGGTCTCCGACGAGGTGGAGGTGCATCGCTACGAGTTCCGGGACCCCGCCGGCCACTCCGACCACCGGCTCCAGTTCCTGTCGATCTCGGTCTGAACCCGGGGAAGGAGTGCCATGACCTCGACGACCGGCGCGGCCCAGACGGTGGCGCCCGGAGCCGGCAGCATCCCCGACGGGTCCGAGCCGCCCGCGCCGACGGTGTCGGTGATCGTGCCCAACTACAACAAGGCCGCCAGTCTCGCCGACTGTCTGCGGTCAATCCAGGAGCAGACCCGCCCGCCCGTCGAGATCATCGTGGTGGACGACGCGAGCACCGACCGGTCCCGGGAGATCGCGGCCGGTTTCGGCTGCCAGCTGATCGCGCTGCCCACCAACCGGGGCGTCTCGGCCGCCCGCAACGTCGGTGCCGCCGCGGCCAGCGGCGACGTGCTGTTCTTTCTCGACTCCGACATCGCCCTCGCGCCGAAGGCGATCGCCACCGCGGTGCGAACCCTGCGAGCGCATCCCGACTGCGCCGTCGTCCAGGGCATCTACGATGCCCAGCCGCTGCACGACGGTGGCCCGGTGGAGGTCTACAAGACCCTGTTCGAGCACTACTGGCGCCGCCGGGGCGCCGGGGTGACCGATGCCACGCTGTTCGCGTTGACGGCCATTCCCCGACCGGTGTTCGAGGAGGTCGGCGGCTTCGATGAGACGCTGCGCGACGCCGAGGACATCGAGTTCGGCACCCGGCTGCCGGCCCACTACGGGATCCGGATGAGCGCGGACGTACTCGGCCGACACGACGACGTGGACCGGTTCTGGCCGTACCTGTCCGAGCACGTCCGCCGCGCCGTGGGCTACGGTCGGCTGCTCGCCGACATGCTGGTCGGGCACCGTCGTGCGGCGTCTAACGCCGCTGGCACCGGCCCGGCCGGGGGGCGGGCCGGGAAGACGGTGGACCGGGCTGCCATCGCCGCCATGCTCTGCTGCGCCGGGGTGCCGCTGACCCTGCCGCTGGCGGCGGTCGCCGTCGAACTGATCGCCGTTCCCCTGCTGCTGGCCGCCGGTTTCGCCGTGGTCGACCGGGGCCTGCTCGGCTTCGTCCGGCGCCGCAGGGGGCACCTGTTCCTGGGGTACTTCGTCGGTATGCACATGCTCATGCACGCCACCCAACTCGTCGGGATGGCCGTCGGTGCTGCTATCGCCACCGTGGACTTCCGCCGCCGTCGACGCGGTGGCACGGCAGGCTGGCGGCGGCTACTGCACCGGGCCGTCACCGTGCTGTTCGTGGCATTGTTGGCTGTTGGTCTGGTCACCGTGCTGCGCGGGCAGGACTGGCGCCCCGTCCGGGAGTTGGCGGCGAGCCTGGACCTGGCCACGGTCTATCTCGCACTCGGCGCGGCCTTCACCATCAACTGCGTCGGTCTGGTGTTCGGGGTGCTCTCCTGGCGGGCGCTCTTTGCTGACCTCGGGGCCCGAGTGGACCCGTGGACCGCCTCCCGGATCTTCTTCGTCGGGTTCCTGGTGAAATTCGTACCCGGCCGGTTCGTCGCCCTGCCGGTACTCCTTCGCCTGGGCAAGGCTGTTGACGTGGGGCCGGTCCGGCTCGCCTCGGTGTTCATGGTGAGCTGGGGCATCGTGGCGTTGACCGGGGTGACCGTCGGACTCGGCGCCGGGCCGGCGGTCGCCGGCACACAGACGTGGTGGCTGCTCGGGCTGGCGGCGTTGCCGGTGCTCGCGCTGCTGATCCGGCCGGACCTGCTCAACCTGGGCATCCGGACCGCCGCGCGGGTGTTCCGCCGGCCCGCCCCGACGTTCGCGGCGTCCCGGTCGGGGCTGCGGCGGGCCATCGTCACCCAGTCCCTGTCCTGGATCATCTCCGGGCACCACGTCTGGCTGCTCGCCGTGGTCGCCGGTGCGCCACCAGGACGTGCCTACCTGCTCTGCGTGGCCGGGTTCGCCCTGGCCACCGTGGCCGGGCTGGTGGTGATGGTCGCCCCGGACGGGATCGGCGTCCGGGAGGGGGTGCTCGCCCTGGCGCTGGCGACCGTCCTGCCGCTGCCCCTGGCCGGCACGGTGGTGTTGGCCAGCCGAATCGTCTCGGTGCTCAGCGACGTCGTCGTCGGAGCCGGCGGGCTGCTGCTCGCCGAATACCTACACCGACGTCGACGCCGGCCACCGGTGGCAACACTGGCCGTGCGGAGAGCCGGCAGCCAGACTGGCGCCCGCTGACCCTGGTTACGGGGCGCTGCTCGCCCGGTGGCTGTGGCGAACCGGCTAGGCCGACGGTCAGCCGGGCACACCGACCGCGGACGGCTGTTCGGTGTGCGCGTGCTCGGTCTCCACCAGGTGGCCGGCGTAGGCCCGCAGTAGCGCGTGCATGCCGTAGCGGCAGCCCGGGCCGCGTTGTACGAGGTGGGCGCGGGCCAGCAGGTCCAGCAGCCGCCCCGCCTCCGCGACGGTGGTGCCGAGGATTCCGGCCGCGGCCTGCGGCTCCACGTCCGAGTCGCAGTGGCGGCCGAGCAGCCGGAACGCGCGGGCGGCATCTGCCGGCAGCCGCCGGTAGGACCAGGAGAGCACCGCGCGTACGCCGGTGCGGCGGTCGCCACCGGCGTCGAGCAGGTCCAGGCGGTGGCGTTGGTCGGCCAGTTCCTGGACCAGTTGGGCCAGCGGTGCGCCCGGCCGGCTGTCGGTCATCTCGGCCGCCAGTCGCAGCGCCAACGGCAGTCGGGCGCACTGGGTGGCCAGCGCCGCCGTCGCGCCCGGCTCGTCGGTGAGCCGCGGGTCGGTCAACCGACGGATCAGTACCACGGCGTCGTCCTGCGGCAGCAGGTCCAACTCGATGCGCCGGGCACCGTGCCGCGCCACCAGGGCGGCGAGTGAGTCTCGGCTGGTCACCAGGACGAAGCAGGACGGCGAGCCCGGTAGCAGCGGACGGATCTGCTCGGCGGAGACGGCGTTGTCGAGCAGCACGAGCATCCGCCGGCCATCCATGCGGCTGCGGTACGCCGCGGCCTGCTCCTCCGTGCTGGGTGGAAGGTCGGTACCGCTGACACCGAGCCCGCGGAGGAACCCGGCGAGGGCCTGCCGGGCCGTCACCGGCGGGTCCGCGTCGTGCCCCCGCAGATCCACATAGAGCTGGCCGTCGGGGAACCAGCCGCGTACCCGGTGGGCCCAGCGTACGGCCAGGGCGGTCTTGCCGACCCCGGCCGTACCGGACACGGCGACGAGGGCGGCCCCAGCCGCACCGGCGGGGGTCGGCCCCGGCCGTGCGGATCGTTCGGCGAGGAGGCGGTCCAGGTGATGTAGTTCGGCGCTGCGCCCGGTGAAGTCGGGAATGTCGGCGGGTAGCTGGGCTGGCACCACGAAGACGTCGCCGGTGGCTTTCGTGGGTGTTGCCGGGACGGTTGCGGGACCCGGCTCGGCTGGTGGCGCCTCGTCGTGCAGCAGCGCGGTGTGCGCGGTGGCCAGCTGCGGTCCCGGCCCCACCCCGAGTTCTTCGGTCAACAACCGCCGCACCTGGTGATACCGGCTAAAGGCGCGGGAACGCCGTCCAGCCGCGTGGTAGGCCCGGATCAGGCGTGCCTGGGCTGACTCGTCCAAGGGCTGGGCCGCGGCTGCCTCCTCCAACACCGGCAGTGCTTCCCCTGCCCGCCCGGCGGCGATCATCATGTCGCCGTAGCGGTCGATCGCGGCCTGCCGCTCCGCGGCCAGCGCGACCACCTTGGGGTGGGCGGTCAGCGCCGGGATGTCGGCCAGCGGCGAACCGTTCCACAGCGCGAGGGATTGCCCGAGCAGGTCGGCCGCACCGTTGATCTCGCCCCGGTGGGCGAGGCCGGTCGCCGCGGTGACCTGGTGCCGGAATCGCGCCACGTCGACCGCGCTGGCCGGCACGTGCAGGGCGTAGCCGTCGCCGACCTGGCGCAAAATCTGGCTCGGCGCCCGTCGTCGCCGGTCCGGCTCGAGGATGGAGCGCAGGTGTTTGACGTGCGTCTGGATCACATTTCGGGCGGTGGGCGGCGGTAGTCGGTCGGGCCACACCGCCGCCATGATCTCGGCGTGCGACGCCGGCTGTCCGCAGACGATCGTCAGCAGTCCCAGCATGGCCCGTTGGGCTGCGGGGCCGAGATTCAGGGGTTCGTGGTCGCGCCAGGCAGAAACCGGGCCGAGGATTTGAATTCGCACAGTCGCCACCGTCTCCAGTTGTGCCGACGTCACCGCCCGCAACGGTTAACTGCATTTAACGTTCGCCTGCCTCAAGCTAATCAATGTCGGCGGACACTGCAACGGGCAAGAACGTTGCACCAGCAAATGGCATGGCATCCATTGGTACATCTTCATTGCAGCACTTCCGGCCGACTAGTGGCGTTTTTCCGATACGACCCAGTGGGCGCGCTAACCCCGATCTGCCGTACCACTTAACCTCGGCGAAACATTAGATCGAAAAGGTGCATTCATTGCTCGACGAATGGAGAAGCGGCCCTCCACTGCCCGGCGAAGACCCCCCGGCCCCCGGTATGGGAGCGCTACACCTCGAAAAACATTGATCTTCTGCGCCGTGAGGAAACGGCGCCCCTTTGGATGGGGCAAATGAACCAGTCGGCCGACGAAGCGCGTCGAATGGTTGACCCGACCGACCTTAGCCGGCGTTCATCCACCTCGGTTCGAGGATCCCCCATCCATCGACTGCCGTGGAGGAAGGTAGTCGGTTTTGGTGATCGGATTGCCTGCCACTGGTGCCTCGCGCTGGAATTCGCCGTGCGAAATCCAGCCCCTCGGACGTAAGCCAGATCGACCGAGTCGGAAGCCCCCCGGAGCATAATGGTCGGTTGAAATCGGCCCTGCGGTCCACGCCAACAGCCGCCAGAGTCGCGGTCCGTGGTTCGTATTCACGCGTCGATCATCAGGGGGCGGGCGCCACCGTGAAACCCGATCAATCGACAGAGCCGAAACTGTGCCTGCCATGGTTACACTCGACAGGTGTCTAGATGTTTACTAAGGTGAACAAGCCTGCACATCGGCTTGGGTGAAGGATGGAGACGCCCATGACAGCCCCCATGCCCCTGTCACGACGCGCCACCTCGCGGCTCAACGACCTACTCATCGCCCCCGGCGCCACCCGGATGGAGCGGTGGCTCAGCTACCTCACCGCGGTCGTTGGTGCCGGTGTCGCCGCAGCCATCGGCGTCGCAGCGGGCTACCCACCCCTGGTCGTGGTGGTACTGGCGGTCCTCGGGTTCGACATCTTCGGCGGGGCCGTGGTCAACGCAACCGCGTCGGTGTCGCGCCGGTTCCACACGGGCGCGACCGCCGCCCGCCGGCAGGTGATCTTCGTGGCGGCCCACGTCCACCTGCCGGTCCTGGCGCTGATCCTGCCCGCGTACCCGTGGTCGACCGCGATCACGCTCTACACCGGCACCCTCGCCGCCGCCGTGTTGGTCGCCACCGCCGCTCCGACGTCCAAACGCCCGCTGGCATTCGCCGCCGCGGCCGGGCTACTGGTCGCGGCGGTCACGCTCCTGCCCGTCCCACCAGCACTCGCCTGGCTGGCGCCGCTACTGATCCTCAAACTCCTCCTCGGGCACCTACTGCCCGGCCCCCGGGCGACCTGAGCCCGACACCACGCCAGCGCCGCCGGTCAACCGAGGTCAATCACGAGGGGCCGGTGGTCGGAGAGGGTCCGTCGTTAAAAGGGTGTAACTCCGAACAAAGGAGACACCGAGATGGGGAACGTGACGACCACTTCACCGGCCGCCGTGGACGCTGGCACGACGGCAATGCCAGCGCAGGGCGACCTCGCGGTCACCAGCCTCGACCCCACCAGCAAGGGTAGCGCCCGCTGGTCCAACCGCTGGAAAGCCGCGTTGAACGCCTTCGACAGCACCCTCGACGGCCGGATCTCCGCCACCCGCCGATAAACAACCCAACATCATCGATAGAACGAAGACAAGTTACACCATTCGGATGACAGACCCGGATCTGATGATGAACGACGGGCACCGCCCTGCACGTACGCTGATTTGTCTTTCGGCAGTGTCGCGCGGCACCCGCGGCCCGTACGGTCGCCTGGGTGAAACGCGCGACGACTACCGGAACGGCTGCCACCGTGCGGGCTGTTGACCCGGGATTTCCGCTGACCGGGGCTGCGGTCGTGTTTGCCAGTCTGAGCATGATGAGCGGGTGGTGGCTATTACCGACCGTGGTCACCGCGTTCCTGGCCGGACGGCGCCCAGGGCGGACGGCTCCGACGGTGCTCGTGCTGGCGGCGGTGCTCTCGGCCGGTATGGTGGTGTTCTCGGTCGTGCCCGGCTGGTTGCCGCTGGCGAGCCGGTTCCTGATCGTGATCGTCGCCGGCACGATGTTTCCCTGGTTCGCGGGACGATTCTGGCGCCAATACCAGGATCTGGTCCGGGCCGGTTGGGAACGAGCCGAGCAGGCACAGCGTGAACAGCGGCTAATCGCCGAGCAAGCTCGGCTGCGCGAACGTGCGCGGATCGCCCAGGACATGCATGACCTACTCGGTCACGACCTCAGCCTGATCGCGTTGTCCGCGGGCGCGTTGAAACTGGCGCCCAGCCTGGAAGATCACCACCGCAAGGCCGCCGCAGACCTCAGGTCCCGGGCCGAAGCTGCGGTGGACCGCCTCGGCGAGGTGATCGGCGTCCTGCGCGAGCAGACCGAAAGCGCCCCGATGGACGTCGACGGCCCCGATCTCGCGGCGCTGACGGCTGCAGCTTCCGCATCGGGGCTGGTGGTCAAGCTGCACATCGATGGCGAGGCGGGCGATCTGCCGCCGATGGCCGAGCGGGCCATGCACCGGGTCGCGCAGGAAGCCCTAACCAACGTGGCCAAACACGCGCCCGAAGCGACGGCGACCATCTCCGTGACGCACACGGCGACCGAGACGACGATCGTGGTGGAGAACGGCCCGCCACCGTCGCCGGCCGGAGTGCACGTCCAGCCCGCTGGCGGGCATGGGCTGGTCGGCCTCGCCGAACGGATGCGGCTGGTCGGCGGCACATTCGAGTACGGCCCGCACCACGGAGGTTTCGCCGTCACCGCGCGGATCCCGCGGACCCCGGTGCCACCGCCGGTGACTCCTTGGATCGACCGGGCGCTGCCGCAGGAGCATCGCCGCGCCCGGCGGCGGGTGGGCCATTCCCTGGTCCGCGCGGTGATGGTGCCGCTGGTCACCGGTGGGCTGCTGAGCGGGGCTCTGGCGGGCTGGGAGACGCTGTCCGCGGCACAGGCGGTCCTGGACCCGGGAGACTACGCGCGCCTGCGCATCGGGCAGGATCGTTTCGAAGTGGAGCGTTTCCTGCCGCGCCGGCAGACGCGCTACCGGCCGTCGGCCGCCGAACCGACTGAGGACGGGGTGACGTGCGAGTACTACGCGATGACGGCCGACCGCTTCGACGACCGGTCCGGAGACGCCTACCAGCTCTGCTTCCGCGACAACGTGCTGGTATCCCGGGACACGGTCACCTCGTGAGCCGCCGATGATCCGCGTGCTGATCGCCGACGACGAACCGATGATCCGTGCCGGGCTACGCGCGGTTCTCGCCACCGCCGTAGACATCGACGTCATCGGCGAGGCCGGCGACGGACACCACGCCGTCGAGCTGGCGCGGCGGCACCGGCCCGCGGTGGCCGTCCTCGACATCCGGATGCCCGGAATGAACGGCATCGAAGCGATGGTGGAACTCCGCGGGACCGTACCAACCACGCGCGTGATCATTCTGACCACGTTCGGGGAGGACGACTACATCCTGCAGGCGCTCGGCGGCGGCGCCGCCGGCTTCCTGATCAAGTCCGGCGAGCCCGAAGAACTGATCATCGGGGTACGCGCGGTAGCCGACGGTGCCGCCTACCTGTCACCGAAAGTCGCGGCCCGCGTCGTCGCGCACCTCGCCGCGACGGGCGCGGACACCCTGGCCACGCGGCGCTCCAGCGCCCGTGCCCGGGTCGACGCCCTCAGCCCCCGTGAACGGCAGGTGCTGGCCTTCCTCGGCAGCGGGCTGTCCAACGGGCAGATCGCCCGGCGGCTGCATGTGGTCGAAGGAACGGTCAAGGCGCACGTGAGTTCCATCCTGGCCAGACTCGGTGTGGAGAACCGGGCTGCGGCCGCGGTGGTCGCCCACGAAGCGGGCATCGCTGTTTCACCACCTGCGCAGCAGTAACGACACCGCCTGCTGGGCCGGCGGCATGAGCCCCAGCAGAGCGGCCGCCACCACCGCGCCACCGAGCAATGCACCACCCAGAACGTCGTGCGGGTAGTGCACGCCCACCAGCACCCGCAGCAACGCGGCCGCCCCGGCCAGAGGCAACGTCAGCGCGGCAAGGCGCGGCCACAGCACCGCCAGTCCGACGGCCAGCCCAGCGGCCAAGGTGGCGTGGTTACTCGGAAACGACCAGTCCCCGCTCGCGGGACAATCGGCGATCACCTCGATCCCCGTACGCAACGCACGGCACGGTCGTTCCTCGTCCACCACCAGCTTCATCGCTTCACTGACCGCGTACGCCGCCACGGTGCCGAGACCGGTCAGCACGGTCCCGGTAGCCCCTCGAACGTCTCGACGGCGCATCGCCGTCCACCACATCGCAGCCAGCAGCATGCCCAGGAGCACCAGAGTGCCCTCAGCCGCCACCTCCAGCGCCGGGCCCAACCACGACGGTGCGCCCGCCGCCGCCCCGATGACCGCTCGATACCCGGACACCGAAACTCCGTCGGTAACCTGCACGGCCCCGGCCCGGCCCAACCCGCCCGGAGAAAGCCAGGCGACCGTCGCCGCGACTGCTGCCAAGACGCCCACCGCAACCAACAACCGCCCAGCTCCGCTGGTTGCTCGTGTTTCTCGTTTCATGGGGGTCGACTGTAGAACGAAAGCAGCCCGAAGCCCGAGCCGAACGGCAACCGCGCACCCCCGACGATCGTCAGGGTTGACCACTCCGCAAAGAACAACGCACCGACAAACCCACGCAGCGAGCCGAGCCGGACGGTGGTGTCCGCGAGCCAGCGAGGCGCCGCTGGGCGGTTGTGTGACACAGAATCCCGTATTCTCTGTCACAGCGCCGACGATCCACCCATCACCACCTGCGGGACGCCATCGCCGCAGTGGGAACGCGGGCAGAACTCCAGTGGGACGCGTCGGGCTCCTATCAGGCCACATCGACCCCGGCCGGCGGCGGCACGGCGACGTCCTCCCGCCGGTCGACGTATCGCTAACAAGGCACTGCGGCCCGTTGTTTTTCGGGTCAGACCACCTACGGACGGGCCAGGTTGAGGTCGCCGAGCAGGATCCGTGGCACGGGCAGGGCCCGCAGCGCGCGGACGGTCTGGCGTAGCTGGCGGGCGTTCCAACCGGGAACGAACGACAGGTGGGTGGTGGCCACCGTCAACGGATCGTGCGGGGTACGCAGGACCGCCGCGAGCACGACGCGGGGCTCGTCCCGGAGCAGCACGAGGCCACTCCGGGATCCCGGTACGTGGATCGGCGCGCGGACCGGGGCCGGCTTCAGCCGGACGACCTGCCAGAAGATGACCGGCTGCCAGAAGATGACCGGGTGGCCGGCTGACCGCCCGTGCAGCAGGTTGAAGGTGGCCAGGCGCACCAGGTCAGCCGAGAGCCGTGGCATGGTGGGCCGGTGGTGAAAATGTTCGTGTGCTCCGTGCTGGTGTTCGTGGCGATCGGGTCGCTCGGCCTGTGGCTGCGGCAGCGTCGAGGACGATGAGGTGAGCGCAGCCAACCGGTAGGCGCCTCGGCGAAGGGCGGCGGTCACCGACTACGCGGCGCGTAACGGCCGGCGCGGATCTCCCGCAGGGCCCGGCGGCGGGTCTCCCCGCGCAGCGTGTCCACGTAGAGACGACCGGCGAGGTGGTCGGTCTCGTGTTGCAGGGCGCGGGCGAGGAAACCGGTGCCGGTGATGGTCAACGGTTGCCCGTACTGGTCCACACCGTGTGCGGTGGCGCGCATGGCGCGCGGGGTCGGGAAGTACAGGCCGGGAATCGACAGGCAGCCCTCATCGTCGTCCTGGCGGTCCTCGCCGAGTTCCAGCGTGGGGTTGATCAGGTGGCCGCGGTGGCCGTCGGCGTCGTAGACGAACACCTGGGCGGAGACCCCGATCTGTGGGGCGGCCACCCCAGCCCGGCCAGGAGCACCGAGCAACGTGTCCATCAGGTCGGCGACCAACGCGCGCAGCTCGGCGTCGAAGCTGGTGACCGCGGCGGCGGGAGTGCGAAGCACCGGGTCGCCGATGATCCGGATCGGGCGCATCGTCATGGCCCAGAGACTATCGCCCGGCGTCGGGCGGGGATGGCGGGCCGGTGCCAGCCCGAGCAGCGAGGTGCCCCGGCGGTCACCGCCGGGGCACCTCGAGCAGGTCGGTCAGCCGAAGCAGGTGGGTACGGGGTTGGGGCTGTCGGTGCAGTTGCTGGGTCGGTTGTTGATGATGATGACCTTGCCGAAGACGTCGATCACGCCGCCGTTGTAGACGCCGCCGGGGTCGTTTTGGGCGAGGTTGTCGGTGACATGGACGTCGGTGAGGGTGAGGACGGTGGTGGCGTCGGACGGGTCGAAGTAGATGCCGCCGGCGAGGTCCCCGGCCTGGTTGCCGGAGACGGTGGTGCGGCGCAGGGCCACCACGGGGTCGCCGCCGTTGCCGATGATGGCGATGCCGCCGCCGTTGCCGGTGGTGGCGGTGTTGTAAACGATCTTGCTGCCCTCAACGGTGACACCGAGATCGGTGGTGAGATAGAGCCCTCCACCGGAGGTGGCGGTGTTGTCGGCGACCTTGACGTGCTGGAGCAGGAGGGATTCGCTGCCGTTGTCGTAGATGCCGCCGCCGAGGCCGCTGGCGGTGTTGCGGGTGATGGTGCTGTGGACGATCTCGGAGAGGTTGCCGTCGTTGTCCACTCCCCCACCGTTGGCGGCGGTGTTGTCGCTGATCAACGTGTGGCTGATGGTGGCGGAGCCCTCGTCGTTGGAGAACCCACCGCCGGTGGTGCCGGAGGTGTTGTGGGTCAACGTCGACTTGCTGATCGTAAAGGTGCCGTTGTCGCTGGAGACGCCGCCGCCCTCGTCGCCGGCGGTGTTGCGGGTGATGGTGCTCTTGGTGATCGTGACTTTGCTCCGGTCACCCCAGACGCCGCCGCCGTCGCCGTTGCCGCCGAGGGTCATGTTGTCCCGGACGGTGACGCGTTCGAGGGTCAGGCGGGTGCCTTCGCCGGCGCGGATGCCGCCGCCGTCGTCGTCGTTGCCCTCGAGCCTTCCGCCGGCGACGGTGAGGTCTTTGAGGGTGAGGTCGCCGCCGGTGACGACCTCGAAGATGCGGAAGTTGTCGGCGGCGGCGGCCCGGATGATGGTGGCGCCCTGGCCGTGGATCGTGATGGGTTGGAAGACCGCGGGTAGTCCGTTGTTGTCCTGGTTGACGGTGAGGGTGTAGGTGCACTTCTCGGCCAGGCGGAGCGTGCCGCCGCCGGCCTGGTTCGCCGCGGTGATCGCGGCGATCAGCGCGTTGGGGTCGCAGGGCACCGGGGTGCCCTTGACCTTCCCGTCACCATGGTTTTCACCCTTCCAGCCCGAGTGGCCGGCCTTTCCCCAGTCACCACCCCATTCACCGTCAACCTTCGACCACTCCCGGTGTGGTTGGCCGTCAGCGACGGGGCGGTCGGGTGAGGACTGGTACGCGGTGGCCGGCCCGGCGCCGGCCAGGCCAGCGACTCCGGTGAGGGCCACGGCGCTGATCGCCGCGACGGTCCGGGGGGTGCGGTACCGGCCGCGCCCTCCGGACGGGCGGGGGAGTCTCCTGCTCTGCAACATCGTTCATCGCTTTCTGTGCGGTCGGTCCGGGCGCGGTGGCAGCGAGTTTGACGCCACAGCAGGAGTCAAGTACACAAAGGCCCTCTAATCGCCTAATAAGCGCGAAAGCGAACCTAAAGCATGAAACCACCACATATTGCTGATCCCGGTTGCTCGTTGGCTGGTGCCCGTCGCTCGGTGTCGCTGGCCGGAACCGGGCGCCGGCAGTCCCGCCACAGCCGGCGCAGGGCCTCGGCGCAGGCCGGCTGCGGTGCCGCTGCTCTTGCTGCCGCATGGCAGGCTCGTGCACCGTGATCGATGATTTTGTGAAGGACTGCCTTCATGGCCAGCTCAAGCGGACCCGTGCGGCCCTGGTCTGGAAGCTCGATGGCCTGTCCGAGTACGACGTCCGACGTCCCTTGACGGTGACCGGGACCAATCTTCTTGGTCTGGTCAAACACTTGGCGACCTGCGAGGCATGGTACTTCGGTGAGATCTTTGGTCGCCCGTTTCCGGAACCGTTGCCGCACTGGCGGGACGCCGATGGCAGCGACCTGTGGGTTGCCCAGGATGAGACCCGAGAGCAAATCATCGGCTTCTACCAGCGTGCATGGGAGCATGCGGACGCCACGATCATGGAGCTACCCTTCGACGCTCCCGGCTATGTGCCGTGGTGGCCGCACCCCGAGGTCGAGCTGTTCAACGTCGTGGTCCATGTCCTGCAGGACACCGCCCGGCATGCCGGGCACGCCGACATCCTGCGCGAACAGCTCGACGGCCGGACCGGGCTCAGAGCCGAGTACGAGGAGCAGATCGACACGGGAGCCCGCGAAACCTACCGGGCGAAGATCGAGCGAGCTGCCCGGACAGCGGCCGGCGGCACGGTTCAATGCCCGGCGGCCAACGTAGCGCGGACCGGGGCCGACTTCGCCGCGGCCTCCGCGACCTCGGCCTCCGGGTCACTGCCCCAGGTGATCCCACCGCCGGCCCACACGTGCAGGTGATCGGCGTCAGCCGCGGCGGTGCGAATAGTCAAACCAAGGTCGACCCGGCCGGAGGTGACCCAACCCAGCGCGCCCATGCTGGCCCCCCGACCAACCGGCTCCAAGGCGGCGATGTGCTCCAGGGCGGCGAGCTTCGGGGCCCCGGTGACCGACCCGCCAGGGCAGACGGCACGCAGCAACTCCGCCAGGCCGACCCCCTCGGCGACCGCCGCGGAGACCGTCGACTCCGCCTGCCACAGGTCGCACCACCGTCGCACGGCGAACAGCTCGTCCACCGCGACGGTGCCGGTACGGGCAAGCCGAGCCAGATCATTGCGCTGCAGGTCAACGATCATGATGTGTTCTGCGCGTTCCTTCGCGCTGGACAACAGCGCGGCCCGGCCGGCGGCGGTGGCCGGGCGGGTGCCCTTGATCGGCCGGGTGATCATCCGCCCGGCCGTGACCTCCACGAGGGTCTCCGGGGAGGCGCAGCCAATCGCCCACCCGGCGCCGGTGAGCACGCCCGCGTATCGGGCACCGGGCAGCGCACCGAGGCGGGCCAGGGCGGGCAGCGGATCACCGGCGTAGCGGGCGGCAGCGTGTCCCACCAGGTTGGCCTGGTAGACATCCCCGCGGCCGATTGCCGCCCGGACGGCACGCACCGCGTCGGCGTGCTGCTGTGGGGTCCAACTCTCCGCCCAGGCGCCGAGCCACCAGCCCGACGGCCGGCGGCGGGCCGGGCGGCTATCCGACGTAGCAGCGTGGCCGTAGACGACGACAGCCACCTCCGGCAGGGCGGGGGCCGGTGTCGCCGGGCCAGGGCCGCGGCCGGCCCCCAGCGCGCCGGCCGCGGCCGAGACGTAGAGGGCAGCGCCGCAGACCAGTGCCGGGGTTCGTCCCGCCGGCCGAGCAAGATCATCCACAGTAAGACCGTGGGCGGCGAGGAACTCCTGGACGAGCGCTGTCGGGTCACCGTCGTCGCCGATGCGCCACTCCCAGCGGGCGCGTTCGACGTGGACGCGCCGGCAGTCCGGCGGCGCCGCCGGCGGAGCAGCCGTCACCCTCGCTGGAAGCGTTTCCACGCTGTCCGGTCCATACCACCTCAACCGTTCAGTGGATTTTCCACGCGCCACGCGCACACCCGCTCGATGCTGATCACTTGAACTTGGTACTGTGCGTCACTGGCCATGTGAACCATCCCACAGTTCCCCCACCCTCCGGAGAACCCCGATGTGCCAGCACCAACCCACCTGCCCCTCCGCCGACGCGACCGACCGGGACGCCGCCAAAGTCATCGCTTGCTTCCCTGAACAGGGCTGGAGCCTGCTCTGCAACGGCGTCATCAGGTTCGAGGACACCGGCGAGATACTCCCCGACGGACGCAGCATCGCCCCGCATCGCGGCCCAGCCCGCCACGCTCTCGTCGCCTGACGACAACCCACAGTAATCATCTGGTTCCGTCGCCCCCAGGCTAGCCGCCCGCACAGGTCACCGGCCTGGGAGTCGACAACCGGCCGGGCGGACACCCCGCCCGGCCCGCCGGCCGCGTATCAGTCCTCAAACGCCTGTGGCGCAGGACAGGAACACACCAGGTTCCGGTCACCGTACGCACCGTCGATCCGTCGCACCGGCGGCCAGTACTTCCCCAGCCGATTCCCCGCCGGATAGGCCCCAACCGACCGCGGATACGGGTGCGACCACTGGTCAGCCGAGACCATCGCCGCCGTGTGCGGGGCGTTCACCAACGGGTTGTCCTCCGCCGGCCACTCCCCCGACCCCACCTTGTCGATCTCCGCTCGGATCGCGATCAGCGCATCACAGAACCGATCCAACTCGGTGAGATCCTCGCTCTCCGTCGGCTCCACCATCAACGTCCCCGCCACCGGGAACGACATCGTCGGCGCGTGGAAACCGTAGTCGATCAGACGCTTGGCCACATCATCGACGCTGACCCCCGTCGCCTTCGTCAACGGCCGAAGATCCAGAATGCACTCGTGCGCCACCAGGCCCTTGTTGCCCGCGTACAACACCGGGAAAGCGCCCCGCAGCCGCGCCGCCACATAGTTGGCAGCCAGCACCGCCACCCCGGTGGCCCGGGTCAGCCCAGCCGCGCCCATCATCCGCAGGTACATCCACGGAATCGGCAGGATCCCCGCCGACCCGTACCGGGCCGCCGACACCGCCGGCCGAGGCGAATCCACCGCGAGCGGGTCACCGGGCAGGAACGGCGTCAGATGCGAGCGCACCGCCACCGGCCCCACGCCCGGCCCACCACCACCATGCGGGATGCAGAACGTCTTGTGTAGATTCAGGTGCGACACGTCCGCACCGAACCGTCCCGGCTTGGCGAACCCGACCAGGGCGTTGAGGTTCGCCCCATCGACATACACCTGCCCGCCCGCGTCGTGCACCTTCGCACACACCTGAGCGATACCCGTCTCATACACGCCATGCGTCGACGGATACGTCACCATGATCGCGGCGAGCGTCTCCCGATGCGCATCAATCTTGGTGTCCAGGTCAATCAGGTCGATGTTGCCGTCGGCATCGCAGCCGACCACCACCACCCGCATCCCCGCCATCACCGCCGACGCGGCATTCGTGCCATGCGCCGACGACGGAATCAGACACACATTCCGGTGCCCCGCACCCCGCGACCGGTGATACGCGCGGATCGCCAACAGCCCCGCCAACTCCCCCTGCGAACCCGCGTTGGGCTGCACACTGACCGCGTCGTACCCGGTCACCTCCGCCAGCCAGCCCTCCAACTGAGCGATCAGCTCCCGGTAACCAGCGGTCTGCGACTCGGGCGCCAACGGATGCATCTGCGCGAACTCCGCCCAGCTCACCGGCTCCATCTCGGTGGTCGCGTTCAGCTTCATCGTGCACGACCCCAACGGGATCATGCCCCGATCCAAGGCATAGTCCAGGTCCGCCAGCCGACGCAGGTACCGCAGCATCGCCGTCTCCGACCGGTGGGCGCTGAAAACCGGGTGGGTGAGGAAGTCCGACGTCCGGGCCAACGCCGCCGGCAACGCCGTATCCACCGCACCGGTGAAGACCGGCACCCCGAACGCCGCCCACACCGCCGCGAGATGCGCCTCCGTCGTGGTCTCGTCGCAGGAAACACCCACCCGGTCGGCGTCCACCAGCCGCAGACTCACCCCCCGCTGCGCGGCAGCCGCCACCACCTCGGCCGCCCGGCCCGGCACCACCGCCGAGACAGTGTCAAAGAACAGGACATCCGCAACATCCACCCCACCCGCGCGCAACCCGGCCGCCAGCCGCACCGCCATCGCATGGGTCCGCGCCCCGATCGCCCGCAACCCGTCCGCGCCGTGGTACACCGCGTACATCCCGGCCATCACCGCAAGCAGTACCTGCGCGGTGCAGATGTTGCTCGTCGCCTTCTCCCGACGGATGTGCTGCTCCCGGGTCTGCAACGCCAACCGGTACGCCGACTCCCCATCCGCGTCCCGCGACACACCGACCAACCGCCCCGGCAGCATCCGCTGCAAGCCCGCGCGGACCGCCAGATAGCCGGCGTGCGGGCCACCGAATCCCATCGGCACCCCGAACCGTTGGGTGGTTCCCACCACGATGTCAACACCGATCTCCCCCGGCGGACGCAGCAGCGTCAACGCCAACAGGTCCGCGGCCACGGTCACCAACGCGCCCACGGCATGCGCGGCACCCACCACCGAAGCGTGGTCCCGCACCGCCCCGGACGCCCCCGGATACTGCACGTGCAGGCCGAAGAACTCCGCCGGCAGCTCCGCACGATCAAGGTCAACCACCTGCACGTCGATGCCGAGCGGCTCGGCCCGACCCACGATCACCGCCACCGTCTGCGGCAACGTGTCCGCATCCACCACATACACCTGGCTCCGGCTGCGGCTCGCCCGCCGCGCCAGCGTCATCGCCTCGGCCGCCGCCGTGCCCTCATCGAGCATCGAAGCGTTCGCGGTCGCCAACCCGGTCAGATCCGTGACCATGGTCTGGAAGTTCAGCAACGCCTCCAGCCGGCCCTGGCTGATCTCCGGCTGGTACGGCGTGTACGCGGTGTACCAGCCGGGATTCTCCAACACGTTGCGCCGGATCACCGCCGGGGTATGCGTACCGTAGTAGCCCAGACCGATCATCGACACCGCAGCGATGTTGCGCTCAGCCAGCGCCCGCAGCTGCGCCAACGCCTCCGACTCACTGGCCGGCGCCGGCAGGTCCAGGGTGCCCGACCACCGGATCGCCTCCGGAATCGCCGCATCCATCAGCTCGTCAACAGAGTCGTAGCCGACGACCTCCAACATCCGGCGTTCGTCCTGCGAATCCGGACCGATATGACGGGCGGCGAACTGCTCAAGGGACATGGGGCGCTCCCCGGGGATGAGGTCGACAGGTCGGCCTCCCCCTCTGTCGCGCCCACAGACGCTCCACAGTGCCTACCCGTGAGGTCCTTTTGCCTGAGAGGTTCCGGGGAGGATTTGCCCCTTCGGCGCCGCACCGGGTGGTTTCCGGGCGGTCTCTCCCACACGGGTGCGACCGGCACGACCAACGCTACCAGCGCCATCCCCACCCGGGCGTCCCCACCCGGGCCACTACTGACCGCACAACAACCCGCCACGGTCAGCCCACCGCCACCGGTCCCCCCGCGTGAACACCTGATACGTCATCGCAGACAACCGTCCACCACCGCCGCTCAACTCACCCGCCGCCGCGCCCGCCGCGCCGCCAACTCGTCCGCCACCACCTCCACCGCAACCGGCGCCGCCGACTCCGGTACCACCGACTCCGCCGGCAGATGCGACAACGACCCCTGAACCTCCTTGAACGCCCCACCGATCGCGATCCCAAACACCCCCTGGCCACCCTGCAACAGGTCAACCACCTCCTCCGGCGACCGGCACTCGTACACCGTCGTCCCATCGGAAATCAACGTGATACCCGCCAGGTCCGCCACCCCCCGCGACCGCAACGCCTCAATCGCCTTCCGGATGTTCTGCAACGACACCCCAGCGTCCAGCAGCCGCTTGACCACCTTCAACACCACCAGGTCCCGGAACGAGTACAACCGCTGGGTACCCGAACCAGACGCGTCCCGCACCCCCGGCACGACCAGACCCGTCCGTGCCCAGTAGTCCAACTGCCGGTAGCTGATACCCACCGCGTGGCAGGCCGTCACACCCCGGTAACCGACCTCGCTGTCACCGTCAATCGCCGCCGCACCCAGGCCCGAACCCAAATCGGAATCCCACGGCTCCTGCATTCGGACAACCTCCCCGCCGTGCGGTGCCACGCCCACGCCGAAACGAGCACCCCTCGATACGGTCACCCTAACGCCGCACCCGACAGTTACCAGGCAACAACAACACGACACGCCGCACCCGCAACACGCCCACAGAGACCGTAACCGGCCGTGACGACACCGTAGCTCGGCGGCGACTCGCCGCCGGTCCGATCAGCCCCGATCAACCGGTCAACCAGCAAAGTCCTCCGGACTCACCTGATCCAAGAACTCCCGGAACTTCTCCACCTCGTCCTCCTGCTCATCCGGAATCACAATCCCGGCCTCGCTGAGAACCTCATCGGCACACCGAATGGGCGCACCCACCCGCAACGCCAACGCGATGGAATCACTCGGCCGAGCCGACACCCGCACCCCGTTACCGAGCAGCAGATCAGCGAAGAAGACATTCTCCTTCAACTCGGTGATCTCCACCGCCTGCAACGGCGCCTCCAACGCCGCCAACACATCCCGCAGCAGATCGTGCGTCAACGGCCGCGTCGGCTTGACCCCCTGCTGCTCGTAGGCGATCGCCGTCGCCTCGACCGCGCCGATCCAGATCGGCAGATAGCGGTCCCCCTCGACCTCCCGAAGCAAGACGATCGGCTGGTTGCCCGGCAGCTCCACCCGAACTCCGACCACACTCAGCTCGCGCACCGCCGCCTCCGTGTCGTTGTCACCTACGCCGCACCGCACCCCTTCTGCACGGTACACGGACCGCAACCCGGCCGTCCCACGCGCGGCACGCGCCGCAAAGGGGTTACCCCGGCAAGCCTACGGCACGCGCCACCGGACAGATCTTTCCGCACACACCCCACCTCACCGCCCCAACGTCGAACGCAACCCCACCCGCACCAACGCCGCGTGCAACCGCTGCGACAACGCCACCAACTCCCGCGCCGTCTCCGCCGCCCGCGCCCGTGCCGCCGGATCACTCTGCCGCGCCAACGGCGTCACCAACTGCGCAAACAACCCCACCTCACGGTCTGCCGCCAACCGATACCCCCGCAGATGCCGCGGTTCCAACCCGTACGCCGCCAGACCCGCCACCGCCTGAGCGATGATCAACGCATCTCCGTCATACCAGCCCGGCGGATCCGACACCACCACGCCAAGCCGCTCCAACTCCGCCAGCGTCGCCCTGTCCACACCGCTGCGGGCAATCAACTCGGCCCGCTCCAACCGAGCCGACTCGGCCTCCGCCAGCCGCGGCACCTCCCCACCCGGGCCCACCGCCACCAACGCCGGCCGAGAACGACCCGGCT
The DNA here is from genome assembly GCF_059570675.1 of Salinispora goodfellowii. Lineage (NCBI taxonomy): Bacteria > Bacillati > Actinomycetota > Actinomycetes > Micromonosporales > Micromonosporaceae > Salinispora > Salinispora goodfellowii. The sequence goes on from NZ_JCANTD010000024.1 coordinate 59,290, forward strand.
GCTCACCCGTGGCATCCCAGTCCGCCAACTGCTCACGAATCACCCGCAGTGGCAGATACTGATCCCGCTGCGCGGTCAACACAAACCGCAACCGCGCCACATCATCCCAGCTGTACTTCCGGTACCCCGCCGCCGTCCGCTGCGGCTCCACCAAGCCCTCAGCCTCGAGGAACCGCAACTTCGACAACGTGGCATCCGGAAAATCCACCCGCAACTGGGCCAGCACCTCACCGATGCTCATCAACGGCTGCGGACGGGGTGACCCCGCCGCAGCGGACGCCGCCGGCTCACTCACCCCCGGCCGGCCCCCTCCTCGGGCCGCGGACCAGCGAGGAACACCAACCGGAACTTACCGATCTGCACCTCGTCGCCATTACTCAACGTAGCCGCCTCGACCCGCTCCCGGTTCACATACGTACCGTTCAGGCTCCCCACATCCCGCACCGTGAACGTCCCACCATCCCGGTGGAACTCCGCATGCCGTCGCGACACCGTCACGTCATCCAGGAAAATGTCACTGTCCGGATGCCGCCCACTGGTCGTCACATCGTGGTCCAGCAAGAAGCGGGCGCCCGCGTTCGGCCCCCGCCGCACCACCAGCAGAGCCATCCCTGGCGGCAACGAACCGGACATCCGGTTCGGCATCACATCGGTAACCGGCCCCTCCAGGGCCTCTTCGAGCGAGCCGAGATTGAGCGTCGAAGTGACGTCGAGTGGGGGGAACTCGTCGTCTGGGCGCGTCATCGGGACCACCTCACGGATCTATTCGGTCAGCGTCGGGTAAGAGCGGGTTTGGCCGCCGGGCATTCTCGCACCCGGCGGCTGGCTCCCCATGCCAGGAAGGCAACTACACAACGCTCAACTATCGGATTCTCGGTCGACTGGGCGAGCCTAGCCAGCGCCGAAAAGCAGGGCAACCGGACGCGCGGAACCAACCCCCGCGCCGGCAGAAGGGCCTCTCAGCCCTCGGTGAGCTCGCGATACGCACCCGCCGACAGCAGGCCGTCCAGCCCGCCTGGGTCAGCCACGGTGACTTCGAACAGCCAACCCGCAGCATACGGATCACTATTGATCAGCTCGGGAGTATCGCCCAGCGCCTCATTACACGCCGACACCGTCCCGCCGACCGGGGCGTAGATCTCCGACACGCTCTTCGTCGACTCGATCTCACCTACCGAATCGCCAGCGGACACCGCCGACCCCACCTCGGGAAGTTGGACGAAGACGATGTCACCCAGCGCGTCCTGCGCGAAGTGCGTGATACCAACCCGCAGCACACCGTCGCCACCACCTGCAACCCACTCGTGCTCGGCGGTATACCGTAGATCCTCAGGAATCACCAGATGCGTCCTTCATCCATCGTGCGCCAGTCCCCACGTGCCGGCGCAGCCGCGCCGCCAGTCACGTAATCGGACGGGCGTGTTCCAGCTCGATCGGGGCGTGCAGCGCCGAAACCTCGGCCACCTCACGATCCTCGACGATCACCGTACCGCCGTCACCGTCGACCGTCGCCACCACCCCGCCCGGAATGTTCAACGCCGTACGCATCGTCGCCGGATCCCCGATCACCGTGATCGTGTACGGGCCGGTCAACAACCGCCCATCCACAAAAAGGGAGCCACTCTCCCCATCCAGGAAATATGTCGAGGCGACGATCCGCACCGTCACCTGGTCGCCGCCGGAGATCTGCATCGCCTCAGCGCCCGCGCCCCGCAACTCCTGCACCGCGTCCAACACCCGCGTCGCCGAAATCGCCGCCCCACCACCGGGCTCGAAGCGCACCACCAACCCCGGCCCCTGCGCCGGCAGCGTCCCCGCCAGAATCCCCAACTCATCCGCCCGCCGCGCCGCCTCCTCCAACGCGGCCTGCCGGCCCCGCTCCCCCGACGCCAGCTGCCGCTGGCTGTCCTCCAACGCCGCGATGTCCTGCCGCAGTCGGTCCTCCCGAGCGTTCAGGTCGGAGAGAATCCGCACTAGATCCTCCTGTCGCGCGGCTGAGGTATACGGATCCGTTGACGTCGTCCGCAACTGCTCCACCAGCGTGAACCCCAGCAACGCCAGCAGAACAAAGATCATCATGGTGGCCGGACTCGTCCGCCGCCAGCCACCGATCAGGGCAAGGGCGGACGTGAACGGACGTCGCGTTGAGCGTTCCACCGTCGCCTCACCCGACTCGGCTGGCTCACCCGACTCGGCTGGCTCGGCCTCTGGTGCCAGCGGACTCAACTCGTCCGGATCCGGCGTGTCCGGACGAGGGTCCGGCTCCCTCGCCGGACCCATCGGCGGCGGATCCGGCTGGCCCGGCCAACCCGTACCCGTCTCGTTGTGCTCGTCACCACTCATCACGACAAACCTATGCCCGGAACAGGTGCCGGCGGATCGCCGCCACATTCCCGAAGATTCGAACCCCCAGCACCACCACCACGCCGAGGGAGAGTTGGCTACCCACCCCCAACTGATCCCCCACATACACGATCAGGCCAGCCACCAACACGTTGGAGATGAACGACACCACGAACTGCTTGTCGTCGAAGATCCGGTCCAGCTTCGCCCGCACCCCACCGAATACCGCGTCCAACGCCGCCACCACGGCGATCGGTAGATACGGCTGCAATGCCACCGGCACCGTTGGATCGAGCCACAACCCAAGCAGCACGCCCGCGAGCAACGCCAACGCCGCGATCATCGAGCACCTCCGAACTCGGGAGCCGTCGGCGAACCAGATGCCCCGGGACTGACCGACCGAGCCGACGGCGTCGGACTGGCCGGTGACTGCGCGTACTGTAGCCGCGGATCCGGCGCGGCAGGCAGGGTCAGGTCATCGGCGTCCCGCACCTCGAACGCCACCCCGGCGTCCGCCGCGACCTGCTTCATGGTCGCCGCGATCCGGGTCTGCGCGAACCGCTCCCGCAACTCGTCCGGGCCGATCGCCGACACCTCGTACGGTCCTGTCACCGGCCGAAAATCCACCAGAATCGCCTGCCCCGCCGACCGAATCGTGGACGTTGCCGTCAACCGCTGCCCGTTGATCGAGATCGCCTCCGCCCCCGCCGCCCACAGCCCGTTCGCGACCCCCTGGAGATCGAGGTAAATCACCCGCGGCGGCCCGGAGACCGGATCCGGCACCATCTGCTGATCCGGCGGAGCATCGGCCAACCGCACCACCACACCGTCCCCACTCACCCGGCCCAAACCGGTGCCCGCCTCCAGCTCGTGCAGCTGCGCCGCCTCCGTCCCCAGCGCGGCGGCCCGCAGCCGGGCCACCTCCGCCCGCAACTCGTCGGCCCGCTCCGACAGCTGGTCGGTCTCGCCCTCCCGCTGCTCGATCTGCGCCACCAGCCCCTCCCGGGCCTGCTGGCGCCCCGGCGCCGCCGCCACCGTTTGGCGGTACGCCACCGCGAGCATAAACCCGAGCACCACGAGGACCACGAGACTCCCGGCCCGGCCCGACCGGCGCCACCTCGACACGGCCCCCACCTGCCGGCGGGCCGCCGCGTCGACGTACCCCGGATCGAGCGGATTGCGGAACAGCTCGGTGAGGAAATCCGGCGCGTACGTCCGCCCGGTCGGCTCCCGGCTCTCCGGTCGAAGCTGCGAGTCGGTCATCGTGCCCTCGCCGCCCGCACCAGCCGCCTGGCCTGCACCACGTACATCGCGCCAGCGACCCAGTACAGGGCCAGACCCCACCAGGCCAGGCTCCAACCAACCGCGCTGACGGCTGTTCCTGGTGCCGCCTTCGCCAGCAACAGAACAGGGAACGCGGCCAACAACAGAAACGTCGCCGTCTTGCCCACATAGTGCACCGGCGGCGGCCCGTATCCGTAGCGACGTAGCGTGCCGAGGGAACCCAACAGCAGCACCTCACGGGCGAGCAGCGCCACCGTGAACTGCCACGGCACCACCTCACGGACGGTGAACGCGACCAGCGTGGCCAGGATGTAGAGGCGGTCCACGAACGGATCGAGGAGCTCGCCCAGTCGACTCACCTGCCCGAGCCGCCGGGCGACCCAGCCGTCCACCCAGTCGGTGGTACCACCGACCGCCAGCACCACGATCGCGGCCACATCGGCATGGGCTACCAGGAGTAGGTAGAGGAAGACCGGAACACCGAGGAGGCGGACGAAGCTGATCAGGTTCGGCAGCGTGAAGACCTGGTCGGTTAGGTGGCCGGATGCCTGCGGAGTGCCAACTCGAGCCGGCCGCTGCGACACCGAACCTCCTCCACTGTGCGCCTCGGCGCCCGACCCACGTCTGCCAGCTGTGCTGCCGGGTCGGTAGGCATCGGCACGGTTACTCCGGCGCGGGACCCGGTGGACCCGTCCGGCGATCGAAATGATCGTGGTCCGGGTCAGTTGCGCTGCCACTATATCCGCCCGGTCACAGCATCGATGCGTTGACTCAGCGTGGATGCGTGCGGTGTCCAGGGTGTGTTCTGGGACACGCACGCTAAGGCAGCCTAGGATACTAGGGGTGTAATCCTGGCACCGTTTCCCAGGCGGCAACTCCAGCTGGGCGAACCCGCCAGTTGCGGCTCCGGGCCACCCCGTGGCCGCGATACTGACCGTGGGGGTGAAGGGGTGAACTCGTCGAACGGCGCCGCGGTGGTAGTCGGCGTGGACGGGTCCGAGCAGGCGCGACGGGCCGTACGCCTCGCGGCCGGCGAGGCCACCCGCCGCAACCGGATGCTGCGGGTCGTCCACGGCTTCATCTGGCCACTCCTCCACGTGCCGGTGGGAGCACCACCCGGCGGACCGCCTGGATCGGGCCTCCGCAACCAGGCGGAGCAGCTCGTCGCCGACGCGGTCGCCGAAGCCGAAGCGACCGCGCCCGGCCTCCGCGTCTCCGGCGAAATCATCGACGGCGAGGCCGCCGCCGTGCTGGTCGGCGAAGCACCGAACGCCGTGCTGATCGTGTTGGGTGACCGGGGTATGGGCGGTTTCGCGGCCCTGGTCGTCGGCTCGGTCGCGGTACAGGTCGCCACCCACGCCGACTGCCCGGTCCTGGTCGCCCGCGGCGCGGATCGCACCGAAGGGCCGGTGATCGTCGGAGTGGATGGATCCGCGGTGTCCCCTTCCGCCGTCGAATTCGCTGCCGAACAGGCGTCGCTGCGCGGCAGCGACCTCGTCGCGGTACACGCCTACCGGCACCCGGTCGCCAGGGAACCCGGCGACATGCAGCCGCTCGTCTACGACGAGGAGAAACTACGCCACGAGGAACGCCAGCTACTCGCCGAATCCGTCGCCGGGCTGGCCGAGCGGTGGCCGGATCTCACCGTCCACCACCAGACCATCCGCGGCCGGAGCGCGCCGATCCTCACCGAAGCATCCCAGCAGGCCCAACTACTGGTGGTCGGCGGGCACGGACGCGGTGCGCTCACCGGCCTGCTGCTGGGCTCGGTCAGCCAGTCCGCGCTGCACCACGCCGACTGCCCGGTCGCGGTTGTCCGCGCTCCCGGCTGACCCGCCCGACGCGGTTGGTCACCACCTCAGACGGGTAGACGCCCGACAGACACCACCGATGAGCGCGACCGAGGAGGCACCCGGATGCCAGCACCACAACCAGGGAACGACCCGTACGGCCAGCACGACGGCGACCCGCTATGAGAGCCGGAGCCCTGGCCGACGGAGCGATCGCCGGCGCGGCCGGCACCACCGCCCTCAACATCGTCACCTATCTGGACATGACGCTACGAGCCCGGCCGGCGAGTAACACCCCAGAGCGCAGCGCCGGCCGGGTCGCCGAGGTCACCCACCTCAACCTCGGTCCGGAGCCCCAGGCGACCAACCGCCGCTCGGGACTCGGCCCGCTACTCGGATACGGCATCGGGATCGCGGCCGGAGTCGGCCTCGCCCTACTGACCCGGGGCCGACCAATGCCGCCGGCCCTTGCCAGTGGGCTGCTCGGCGGCGGGGTGATGACCGCCTCCGGCGGCTCGTACGCCGTCTTCGGCGTCAGCGACCCACGAACCTGGAGCCGTGGGGACTGGCTGTCCGACCTCATCCCGCACCTGGCGTACGGCCTGGTCGCCGCGACGACCTGGAACCGACTCCGGACGCCACCCGCCTGAGGTCCGACCACCGTGCCGCCCGCCCCTGAACGCAGGGCGGGCGGTGCGGATCAGCTGTCGTCCTCAGCGACCGGCTCGCCCGGGGGTCCATAGCCGGAGACCTGGCCCCGGGGCACCGGACGCCCCCGGTCGCCCTGGGACGAGGAACGGTTGCGTGGATGACCCGTCGGACCGGGCCCCTTGGTGTCCTGCACGTTCGAGCCCCGGGCGCTACGCCGGACCTCCTGCTGCTGCGGGTTCGTCACCGCTGTCTCCTTCCCGCTGGACGGCGGCGCCCGCGGCGGCCGCCTCCACCTCCGCATACCCACCGGCGTCACCGGACATGCAGCCGGCTAACCCGGCCTACGGCGGGTATCCCCCGCCGGTGGGAGACAGTCACGAGACAGCGCGGGTGCTGCTGGAACGACGCGGACAGACCTACACCGAGGAGGCCGGGATCCGGCTGGCCGACCGGCCCGGCCCGCTCTATCAGCTGTTGGTGCTCGCCACCCTGCTGAGCGCACGGATCCGAGCCGGTGTCGCGGTGGCCGCCGCCCGGGAGCTCTTCGCCGCCGGCTACCGCACCCCGTCGGCGATGGAGGCGGCGACCTGGCAGGACCGGGTTGATGCGCTCGGTCGCGGGCACTACCGGCGCTACGACGAGCGGACCGCCACGCTGCTCGGCACGGGCGCACGACTCTGCCTGGACCGCTGGCAGGGTGACCTACGCCGGCTACACCACACCGCGCCGGGCCAGCCGGCGCAGCTACGCCGCCTGCTCACCGCTTTTCCGGGCATCGGGCCCGCCGGTGCGGACATCTTCCTCCGCGAGGCCCAGGCGGTCTGGCCGGACCTGCGTCCCTTCGCCGACCGGCGTGCCCTCAGCGGCGCGGAGAGGTTGGGCCTGCCGCAAACCCCGCGGCGGCTCGCCAGCCTGGTGACGGAGGCGGAGTTCGGCCGCTTCGCCTCCGCCCTGGTGCGGGTCGCGCTCGGCGAAGAGTCCGCCGGCGCCGTGACACGGGCGGCGAGCCGGTGACCGGTCACTTCGTTGCGTCGCCGCGAGGCCGGGTCAGATACCACACCAGCAGCGCGGCGAGCACGGCCAGTGCGATCAGGCCGCTGGTGACGCCCTCACCCTCCGGTTGATCCCGGCCGGTCGTTCCAAAATAGATCACTGCCAACCCGGTCAGCACCGCCACGGCGGTGCGTACTCCTCGGTCCCTCACACTCGGTGACCCTAGCCAGCGCCAGCCGCGAAGGGTGGCAAACTACTTTTTTCCCCTAAACAGGGTCAGTCGACCTCCAGGTCGTCGAGCGAAATCTTGTGACTCATCAGCCAGCGCGCCAACGCCGACATTCCGAACAGCCACAGCGGCGCCGACTCGGTCGTCCCGCTGGTGGCAAAAATCGCGAACCGGAGGTCGGGCGCGCGGTATGCCTCGATCCGCCACCGGTGTTGCCGGTCCCGCCAGATCGCTGAAGGGTCCATGCCCAGAAGCTACCGAGGTGGCCCCGCGTGCGGGGCCACCTCGGGGACCCGGAGCCGGTGCCCAGCACTGCTTCGGCTTCGGCTTCGGCTTCGGCTTCGGCTTCGGCTTCGGCTTCGGCTTCGGCGGGAGAAGAACACCGCCCTCCGAGGCTTAGGTCTCGGAGGGCGGTGTTGAGGGTGGCCGGTGTGCAGGTCGCCTCTCGGCGCGTGGCGCGTGGCGGCTCCAGCCGAACGGTATTCCGCGACGGCTTATTGGTGAGGCCCGGGGACACTGGACACACCGACACCCGTATCAACAGCGTACCCGCCCCCGGCCCTTCCTACCGGTCCGGTGATCGTTGCCACCAGGTCGGTACCGGTAGTGGACAGGTGGACTGCTCCCCCGCTGGTCTCGGTGGGCGGCAGCACCACCGCTAGAGCATCCTAGGATCCTGGATGGGTGCGGATTGATGCCGCTCGCGAGCCGCGGCGACCAACAGCGTCAGCGCGGGCGGGGGGTTCTCCGCCGGGGCAGCCCCGCCAGCACTCCGAACGCCCTCCGCACCGGCACCCGGGAGAGCAGGTCATCGAAGCCAGCCCGCCCTTGGCAGAAGGCGACAAAGGCCCGCCAGCCCGGCGGTGTCGCCAACAGCCCGTGGAACAGCCCCGGCCGACGCGAGAAGGCTTCCAGCAACTGCTGGCCCGCCCGCATCGATGGAACCAACTCCCCCGCGACTGCCGACTCGTACTGGCCCAGATTGTCAGCGGCGACCGCCGCCCCCGCCAGCACGCCGGAACGCAGGGCGTAGCTGATCCCCTCCCGGCTCCACGGCTCCAGCAACCCCGCCGCGTCCCCCACCACCAGCACCCGCCCCCGGCGCAGCGGCGAGCCTTCCTGCCGACACCGGGTCAGGTGCCCGGAATCGTGCGCCGGCTCGACCCCGGCCAAGCCCAGCCGGTCCACGAACGACCGCAGGTACGCCCGGGTCTGCTCCCCCGTCCCCCGCGCCGCGATCACCCCCACCGTCAGCAGGTCGTCCTTCGGAAACACCCACGCGTACGAGCCGGGTAGCGGGCCCCAGTCCAGCAGCACCCGACCCCGCCAGCGGGCCCGTTGGGCCGGTGCCACCGGCAGCTCCAACTCCAACCCCAGGTCGACCTGCCGGTGCCGCACCCCCACGTGCCGTGCGGTCACCCCCGAAGACCCGTCGGCGCCGATCACCGCCCGCGCCGCCACCGTCGCCCCGTCGGCCAGCCGCAGGCGGACCCGGTCCGGCTCCGCCTGCACCGCCCGGACCGCGACTCGCTGACGCAGCTTGGCCCCGGCGTCGACCGCGGCGGCCCGTAGCCGGTCATCAAACTCGTCCCGGCGCACCATCGTCACCAGCGGACCGGCCGCGCTCCGTCGGGTGAACGCCCGCCGCCCATCCAGGGTGAAGGTCACTCGCTCCGCCCGATCCTGCGCGGGCACCTCGATCCGGTCCGCCAGTGCGGCCAGCGAGGTGCCGATCAGGCCGCCGCCACAGGTCTTGTAACGCGGATGTACCGCCCGCTCCAGAACGAGGGTCGTCAGACCCGCCCGTGCCGCGACGTGTGCGGCGGACAGGCCCGCCGGGCCCGCACCCACCACCGCAAGATCCCAGATCGTCACCGTTGCCAGCCTAGGGCCCACGTCAACGTTCCTGGTCGAGGCGGGCGGGTTCCGGCACCGTCGCGACCGGCACCGAGCCCTGCCCCAGGCGACGGCCGGACGGGGCGACATACCCGATCGGGGAAGCATCTTCGGTGGCCAGCCGGGTAACCACCGCCCAGGCCAACCGCCCGCCCGGCGGTACCCGAAGGAGGACGACATGCGGCAGGTGCAACTGTCGGAGCTCGAGGAACAGGTGTACGACGCGGTCGCGGTCCTGGAGGCCCGCGGCCAGGTTCCGTACCCAGACCTGATCGCCGAGGAGACCGGGTTGACCGAGGAACAACTGATCGCTCCCCTACACCAACTCACCGAGAAGAACCTGCTGCACCGCGAGGACTCACCGATGGCCGGCCTGGACTTCGGCCCGCGGTTCTGCGCCCAACAGCTGACGTGAGGCCACGACACCCCGAAGTGGGTGGGTAACCGCCGGATGGGTGACCGCCCCTCCCCGGGCCAGCGGACCCCACCACCCGGTGGAGACCTGGCCGAGCGACAACGTCGAGGGGCGGCGCTCGGGGTTGGTCTGGTCGCCGTCTTCATGACGGTGCTCGACGTGAGCATCGTCAACGTCGCCATCCCGTCGATGGACCGGGCACTCGATGTCGCCCCCAGTGACGTGCAGTGGGTCCTCGCCGGCTACACGTTGACGTTCGGGTTGATGCTGGTGCCCGGCGGCCGGTTCGGCGACGGGCATGGGCGGCGGGCCGTCTTCGTCGTCGGCGTCGCGCTGTTCACCATCACCAGCGTGGCGGCCGGGCTGGCTCCTACCGCCCCCTGGCTCATCGCTTCCCGATTGCTCCAGGGTGCCGCCGCCGGACTGATCAACCCACAGGTCACCGGATTGATCCAGGAACTCTTTCCAAGTGCCGAGCGGGGCCGCCCGTTCGGGCTGCTCGGGGCGGCGGTCAGCATCTCCACCGCGGTCGGGCCGCTGCTCGGCGGCCTCCTCATCCACATCGGCGGCGCCGAGCACGGGTGGCGGTGGGTCTTCTTCGTCAACGTGCCGCTCGGTGTGTTCGCCGCCGTCCTCGGCTGGCGTCTTCTCCCGCACCGGGTCCAGAAGATCCACGACCGTCACCGGTTCGATCCGGTCGGGTTGCTACTGCTCGGTGCGGGTGTCCTGCTTGTCCTACTGCCCCTGGTCCAACAGCACTGGCAGGGTCCGACAAGGTGGCTGACGCTCCCGGCCGGTCTACTGACGCTGACCGCCTTCGCCGGTTGGGAGCGGTGGTACGCCCGCCGCCGCGAGCCCCTGTTCGACCCGCACCTACTCGGCATCCGCTCGTACCGGTTCGGTGTCCTGATCGCCCTGCTGTACTTCGGCGGATTCACCGCCATCTTCTTCGTCCTCACGGTGTACCTGCAGAACGGCCTCGGGCACAGCGCACTCGCCGCCGGGCTGGCCAGCACCCCGTTCACGGCTGGATTCGCCATCGCCTCCGTGGTGGGCGGCCGAATCGCCAACCGAGTCGGTCGACCACTGGTCGCCCTCGGTCTGGCCACCGTCGCCGTCAGCCTCGTCGTCGTGGTCCTCGTCGTCAACCGGGTCCCCCCGGGCGCCACCGTGTCCTGGTGGACCGCCACACCGTTGCTGGTGGCGGGGCTCGGCAGCGGCCTGGTGGTCACCCCGAACCAGGCCCTCACCCTCGCCGAGGTCCCGGTGTCGCGTGCCGGCAGCGGCGCGGGCATGCTGCAGACCGGCCAGCGCATCGGATCTGCCGCCGGTATCGCCACGGTCGGCAGTGTCATCTTCGCGGCGCAGGGGGCCACCGGGGACTGGTCGGTCGCCTTCCACCACGCGATGCTCCTAATCAGCGGAATCAGTATGCTCGCGCTCTGCCTGGCGCTGACCGACATCGTCCGGGACGGACGCTGAGCGGAAGGCTCGACGACGCCCAACTGAAAGGACGGCGAACACGCAGCTACGGGGCAGCGGCCGGACCCTACCTGCCGGTAGAAACAGTGCCCATGACGAACTCCCTCGACCGTCGCACCCTCCTGCGCATCGCCGGCGCCTCGGCTGGCACCGCCGTTTTCGCCAGCGCCGCCCTCGCCGGCCCGGCCGGGGCCACCGGTAGCGCCTTCCGGCACGGCGTCGCCTCCGGTGACCCGTTGCCCGACGGTATCCTGCTCTGGACCCGCCTCACCCCGACCGAGGAGTCCCAGCCGGGCTCGGGCGTCGGCCCGGAGGTGACTGTGACCTGGCAGGTGGCCGCTGACCCGGACTTCGCCACCCTGGCGGCGCAGGGCACCGTCGCGACCGGCCCGGCTCAGGACCATACGGTCAAAGTTCCCGTCAGCGGGCTCGCGCCCGCCACCACGTACTGGTTCCGCTTCGGCTACGCCGACGCCTGGTCGCCCACGGCCCGAACGATGACCGCGCCGGAGACCGACGCCAACATCGATCGGATCCGACTGGGTGTGGTGTCGTGTTCAAACTGGGAGGCGGGCTACTTCGCCGCCTACCGACACCTCGCCGAACGCGGTGACCTGAACCTGGTGGTACACCTCGGCGACTACCTGTACGAGTACGGCACCGGGGAGTTCGCCGCCGGGGACACCGTGGTGCGGTCCGTCCAACCGGCGCACGAAACGCTGACGCTGCAGGACTACCGCGTCCGGCATGCGCTCTACAAAAGCGACCCCGATCTTCAGGCCCTGCACGCGTCGGTGCCGTGGGCGATCACCTGGGACGACCACGAGGTCGCCAACGACCAGTGGTCGGGCGGCGCGGAGAACCACACTCCCGGCGCCGAGGGCAGCTTCGCCGATCGGGTGGCGGCAGCGCGCCAGGCGTACGCGGAGTGGATGCCGGTGCGCACCGGGGCGGACGGTGCGATCTATCGGCGGTTGCGGTTCGGCCGGCTCGCCGACCTGTCCATGCTGGATCTGCGGACGTACCGGTCCGAGCAGGCGTCGGGTCTGGCCATTGACGACCCGGAGCGGACGATCACCGGCGAGGCGCAGATGGCCTGGCTGAAGGCGGGCCTGGCCGCCTCGGACGCCCAGTGGAAGCTGGTCGGCAACCCGGTCATGATCTCCCGGCTGGACGTGGGTGCCCTCCCCTCGTGGCTGCTCGGGCCGCTGGGCACGTTGCTCGGCATTCCGCAGAACGGCGCGGTGCTCAACACCGACCAGTGGGACGGCTACAACGCCGACCGCAACGAGCTGATTGACCACCTGTTGGCGACCGACACCCGGGACGTGGTCTTCCTGACCGGCGACATCCACACCTCGTGGGCGAACGAGCTGACCACGCAGTCGACCGGGCTGACCAACCCGGCTGCCGCCGAGTTCGTGGTGCCGTCGGTGACCAGTGACAACATCAACGACTTCCTGGGGATGCGGGAAGGCAACGTGCTCAGTGATCTCGCGTCGGGCCTGATCCGCTCGACCAACCCGCACGTGCGCTGGACCGAGTTGGACGGGCACGGCTACGGGGTCCTGGAGGTGACGCCGCAGGAGTGCCGAATGGACTGGTTCCACCTGGTTGACCGGACCCAGAGCAGCACCGGCAGCCGCTTTGTGACGGGCTGGTCAGTTGCCGCTGGCTCGTCGCGGCTGCGCCAGGAGAGCGCGCCGCTGAGCTGACCTGAGAAGCCGGCCGTTGCCCAGCTGGGCAACGGCCGGCCGGTTGTCACCAGAGCTCGGCGACGAGCTCCGCTGCCTGCTCTTCCCACTGCGCGTAGTGGAACGGGTACGCAGACACCTGAACCGTCTGCGCCGCGGTCGTCAGCGGCAACTCCTGCCAGCCGTTGACGTTCTTGAGCGCCTCGAAGAACGCCGTCGCGGCGTACTGCGGGTCGGTGATCTGCTCCGGGGTGCCCCACCCGGTCGACGGGCGCTGCTGGAACAGGCCCTGCGAGTCGTGGTCGTTGTAGCTGCCCAGGTGGCCGAGGTTGTAGAGCTTCGACTCCTGCAGCGAGGTCGCCACTCCGATGACCGCGCCCCGCTCGCCGACCCCGGTCGCCTTGGCGACCTCGATGATCTCCTTGGCGTTCGCGCGCTGGGCGTTGTCAACCTGGATGTAGGACTGGGCGCCCTGCACACCGTGGGGGATCAGCTGTTCCCGGGTGGGCGGGGTGGTGCCGTCGGTGTCGCTCGCCGCAGGCTCGGAGCTCCGGTCCGGGTCGGTTGACTCCGTCGGATCCGGGTCGGTTGACTCCGTCGGGTCCGGTTCGGTTGACTCCGTCGGGTCCGGCTCAAGATCCGGGTCCGACTCAGGATTCGCGGCCTGCTTGCCGGTGGCCAGTTCAATGGCGGCTACGGCGCCAGCATCCGGGCCACTGGTCACCGACGCCGCAGCGGTGGTCGGCGCGAACGCGAGACCTCCGATCGCGGCTACGCCAGCCACGCTCAGGACCAGCTTGCGGTTCGACTCGGTCGAGAGCCGTTGGTACGGGGTCTTCGCGATGGCCGGGAGCCATCGGGTGAAGTGATCCTTCACGATGTGCCCTTTCGGTCAGGCGAAGCGCTCCGGGTGAGCACTCCTCGGGGAACCGCCACGCGGGTTTGGTTCCGGCGGTACCGGGGACACAACCCGATCGTTATGTCCGACATTCCGGGATCGCCCCGGGTGGGGGGGGGAGCTGCGGCCCAGGTCACAGGCGATCAGCGACTTCCAGCAGCCACAAACCGGGCAAAGGGCGCTGACGGCACACTACGGAATACGAAAGCGCCGCACCTGGACCCCGGACGCACAGCTCGGTTCGGCTGCGGGCTACCGGTTCTCAAGGCGCGTCGCCGATGCCGGCGGCACCACGTTTCTGCGCTGACGTGCCCGGCCAGGGGCCCGGAAGCATGCCAACCCGGTGCTGAATAGAGAGAAACCAGGGTGACGTTGACCGCCGGGTCGTAGATCTTGATGTCGTGAGGGCTGCAGACGACATGAGCGACAACGCGAACCAGACGTCGGCGGTCACACCAGGTCGTCCGCCGGGAGTGACGGCGACGTCGGCGGCTGGTCGGCCGGCCGCGGTGCCGGCGCGGCTCCCGTGGTCAGTCGACGAGTCGGCGCACCGGCGGTCTGGTTGAGCCCGATCCGCAGCAGCCGCCCGTACGCGCCCGGCGCGATCCGGGCGATCAGGTCGGGCAGCTTCGCCGACCAGCCGATGAGCACCCGGGGCCGGCGGCGTTCCACGCCGCGCAGGATCACCTCGGCGGCCCGGGCGGGTGGGATTCTGAGCAGGCGGTCGAACTGCCGCCGGCCCACCTCGTAGTCGTCCCGGTTGACGCCGCTGCCGATCCGCGCGTTCTCGGTGATCCGGGTGGCGATCCCCCCGGGGTGTACGGAGGTGACACCGATGCCGTCGGCGATCAGTTCGTGGCGCAGCGCCTCGGTGAAGCCACGGACGGCGAACTTGGTCGCCGAGTAGGCGGCCTGCCCGGGTGGGGCAATCAGCCCGAACAGGCTGGACACGTTTACCAGGTGCGAGCCGGGCTCCGCCTTCAGGGCCGGCAACAACGCGTGCGTGAGCTGCACGACCGCCCGAAAGTTGATGTCGACCACCCACTGGAACTCGGCCAGGGTCACCTGGTCGAACCGACCGCCCAAGGCCACTCCGGCGTTGTTGACCAGGAGCCGGATTCGGGGGTGGCGAACACGGACCTGCTCGGCTGCCCCCGCCGTGGCCGCCGCGTCGGCGAAGTCCACGACGACCGGATCCACTGGCCGGTCGGGGTACGCGGTGCGGACCGCGCCTACCACGGTGGCCAGCCGCTCGGCGTCGCGATCGAGCAGGACCAGGTCACTGCCGCGCGCCGCCAGGCCATGGGCGAGGGCGGCGCCGATCCCGCTGGCGGCACCGGTAACCACCGCGGTCGCGCCATGGTAGTCAAACCTACGCACCCGCAGGACTCCGCTCCGGCTGGCCCGCCCGAGAGAACTGGACTCCCGCGTCGGTAAGCCGGCCGTACCGCATCAGCAACAGGTCTCGTAGGTAGTTCTGGGGCAGCCGCCAGGGAGCGCGGGCCCCCTGCCGCGGCAGGGCGGCGAGGCCACGCAGCACGTAACCGGCGGTGAGGTCAAGAAGCGGACGCCGCTCGTCGTCGGGCGGCGGCAACGGGGTGACGACCTGCTGCCCGGTGCGGTCGAGGTGGGTGAGGAGCCGACACACGTACCGCGCGATCAGGTCGGCCCGGAGCGTCCAGGAGGCGTTGACGTAGCCGATGGTCATCGCGAAGTTCGGCACGCCCGAGAGCATCATCCCCTTGTAGGCGACCGTGTCGGCCAGATCGACCGACGCACCGTCCACGGTGAGCTGGGCGCCGCCGAGCGCAAGCAGCTCCAGGCCGGTGGCGGTGACGACCGTATCGGCCGCCAGTTCCTCGCCGGAGGCCAGCCGGAGCCCGGTCTCGGTGAGGGTGTCGATGGTGTCGGTGACGACCGAGGCCCGGCCCGCCGCGATCGCGTGGAACAGGTCGCCGTCGGGAACCACGCAGAGGCGCTGGTCCCACGGGTTGTAACGGGGCGAGAAGTGCCGGTCGAGGTCGTACCCGGCCGGGAGTCGGCCCTGCACGGCCCGCCGCAGCAGCCGCCGGACCAGGTTGGGGGCCCGCCGGCTGAGCTGGTAGTTCGCCGTGAGCAGCAGGATGTTCTTCCAGCGGACCACCGGGTAGACCACCCGCTCCGGCAGCACCCGGCGCAGCGCGGCGGCGGCCACGTCCCGCGCCGGCAGCGCCAAGATGTAGGTGGGTGAGCGTTGCAGCATCGTCACGTGGGCGGCCTGCTCGGCCAGCGCGGGCACCAGGGTCACCGCGGTCGCGCCGCTGCCGATCACCACCACCCGCTGGCCGGTGTGGTCGAGGTCGGCGGGCCAGTGCTGCGGGTGCAGGATCCGGCCGGCGAACCGTTCCGCCCCGGGCAGTTGGGGGGTGTAGCCCCGGTCGTAGCGGTAGTAGCCGGCGCAGGTGTGCAGGAACGAGCAGGTGACGACGACCTCCTCGCCACCCTCCCGGCGGGCGGTCACCGTCCACCGGGCGGTACGGCTGTCCCAGTCGGCGCGGACGACCCGGTGCTGGAAGCGGATGTGCTCGGTGACGCCGTACTCGCGGGCGGTGTCCCGGACGTAGTCCCGAATGGACGAGCCGCCGGCGAGGGCCGTGGGGTCGCTCCAGGGCCGAAACGAGTAGCCGAGAGTGAACATATCCGAGTCCGACCGGATACCCGGATAGCGGAACAGATCCCAGGTGCCACCGATCGCGCCCCGCGCCTCGAACACGGCGTACGTCTTCTCGGGACAGTGCCGGGCCAGGTGGCAGGCCGCGCCGATGCCGGAGAGACCAGCACCAACAATGAGCACGTCAACATGGTCGGTCGTCGCCATGGTGTCTCCCGTAAACGAGCCTGTGCACTAAATTCTATCGAGGACCGTCAACGCGCTCAACAGGGCCCGGCGGCCCACCGCGGCGAACCGGGTCCGGAGCAGGCGATCGTAGCGGATGATCGGGGGCGTGGAACCACGACCCGAACGCGGCCACCACTGCCTGCCGCACACCGCTGACATACGGATCGAGGCGTGGGCGCCGACCCGGGCGGAGTGCGTGGCCGAGGCGGTCACCGCCCTGGTCGACACCTTCGTCGACCCGGGCCCGGCGCGACCCACCGCCGAACGGGCGTACCACGCCCCGGCCGACGAGGACGCAGACCTGCTGGTGAACATCCTCGAGGAGGTGATCTTCCGGATGGAGACCAGGGGCGAGCTGCCGCTGCGTACCGAGGTTCGCGACGACGGCGCGGACGGGCTACACGTACGTTGGCAGACCACCGACGCCGACACGGTGGAGCTGACCGGCGCCGTACCGAAGGCCATCTCCCTGCACGAGCTGCGCTTCGGCCCCGACGGCCCCCGCTGGTCCTGCGCGCTCACCGTGGACGTGTGAGCCGGCACCACCGTCAGCTCCGCACGACCCCGGGGGCATCAGCCCTTGACGACGCCGATCGGCGCCAACCGGGCGACCTTGCGGCACAGCCCGGCGCCCTCGGTCGCCTCGACCACGGCGTCGATGTCCTTGTACGCCGCCGGCATCTCCTCGGCCAGGCCACGCCGGGAGGCACCGCGTACGGCGATGTCCTGCGCGACGAGCTGCTCGCGCGGATCCTGGCCACGCTCGTCCCGCACCGCCTGCTTCCGGCTGCGCACCCGCCCGGCCCCGTGACAGCTGGAGGCGAAGGCCGGGGCACCGGAGACCCCGGTCAGTACGTAGGACGCGGTACCCATCGACCCGGGGATGAGCACCGGCTGCCCGACCTCAGCCAGCTCCGCCGGCAGGTCCGGGTGCCCCGGAGGCAGCGCTCGGGTCGCACCCTTGCGATGCACACAGAGCGAACGCCGCTCGCCATCCACCCCGTGGGTCTCGATCTTCGCCTGGTTGTGGGATACGTCGTAGACCAGGTCGAGGCTCGCCCCGGTGACCCGACGAAAGACCAGCCGACTCACGTGAGTGAGCAGTTGACGATTCGCCCGGGCATAGTTGGCGGCGGCGGCCATCGCGCCAAGATAGGCCTGCCCCTCCGGAGACGAGACCGGGGCGCAGGCGAGCTGCCGGTCCGGCACCTCGATACCGTAGCGGCGCATCGCCTTCTCCATCCGGCGCACATAGTCGGCGCAGATCTGGTGCCCCAGCCCCCGCGAGCCACAATGGATCATCACGCAGACCTGGCCGGGCCGGAGCCCGAAGACCTCCGCGACGCGCTGGTCATACACCTCCGTGACGGCCTGCACCTCGAGGAAGTGGTTGCCCGAACCGAGACTGCCCACCTGCTTCGCGCCGCGCTCGATCGCCCGTGCACCGACCGCCTCCGGGTCGGCGTCGCCCAGCGCACCCTGGTCCTCGCAGCGTTCCAGGTCCCGCTCGACGCCGAAGCCGCGCTGCACCGCGTACCGCGACCCGTCGCGCAGCACCCCGTCCACGTCCGCGCGGCCCGCCAGGTGCCACGCCGCGCCGCGTCCCGCCCCGCGCGGGGTCGCCTCAGCCAGCCCATCCATGACCGCGTCGAGCCGGGGACGAAGCCCCGCCAGATCGAGGTCGGCCGTGAGTAGCCGCACACCGCAGGAGATGTCGAAGCCCACTCCGCCCGGGGAGACCACCCCGCCCGCCGCCACATCGGTGGCGGCCACCCCGCCGATCGGAAAGCCGTAGCCCAGGTGCACGTCCGGCATGGCGAACGAGGCATCGACGATGCCGGGCAGCGTGGCGACGGCCGCGACCTGCTCCAACGACCCGTCCGCCCCGATCTCCGGCAGCAGCGCCTCGGCCGCGAACACCACTCCGGGAACCCGCATCGGCTCCCGTCGATCGATCCGGAAACGGTACGGCGACTCCTCAACCAGCTCCACCCGCGCGACCTACCCGGTCCGGTCCGGCTTACACGCGGGCCGGCGGACGACGCATCGCCCACACCCGCGGTCCCCCGCCCGGCACGGTCACCTCCCCGGTCACCTCGAACCCACACCGCCGGTAGAACCGTAGATTCGCCGAGGCGGACGTCTCCAGCGTCGCGGGCAGTCCGGCCCGGTCCGCCTGGACCAGGCCGGGACGCAGCAGCCGCGCGCCGACTCCCCCGCCCTGGCCCGCCGGGCGCACCCCCACCGTGGCCAGCAAGAGCGCCGGCTCCGCGACCCGCAGCGGGGCACAGGCCGCCTCCGCGGCGAGCATCGCCGAATGCCGGTCCCCGGCATACTCCGCGTTCCCGGCGGCCACATCCGCCCAGACCTGGTCGGGCACCGGCCGGTCCGACCGCAGCCACACCGCCACCGCCTGCGGGCTGCCGTGGGTGTCCAGCGCCGCCCAGACGTCCCCGTACGGCAGACCAACCGTGGTCAGGGTCATCGCGAAGAGGTGTGCCAGCCGCTCCCGATGCCGATCCGCGCCGACGGTCCACGCGGTCCAGGAATAGCCGTCAAACGCCTCGGCCAACACCCCGGCCGCCGCCTCGACCAACTCCGGCCCGATCCGCCGCACCTCCACGAACGTCCTCCCCATCCGTCCCGATCCGAACGGCGATCCTCGCATCACCGCAGCATCCGCCGCCGGGAATATTCGCGACGCGTCCCCCGGGAACTGGCCAACCCAGGCCCCGAGCCGCTCAGCCAGAGCGGGAGGTCAGAGGCCGGGTGGCCGATGGTCCCAGCGGCGCCCGTGATCAGCAGCCTCACGGCCGGCGTTGCAGCATCGACACCACGCCCGCCGCGCCAATCGAGATGACGGTCGCCCCACGCCGGTCGGCACGACCGTCGGAGTCCGCGACCACCACCGCCACCTCCGCGCCGGTGTGGGCGATCAACGCGTCGCGCAGGGCCCGGGCGGAGGCGTCCGGATCCACCGGCAGCAGCCACGCGCCCTGCGGGCCGGCCCGGTCGATCCCGGCGGAGGTGAGCTGGAAGCCGAGCCGGTGCCGCGCGATGATCGGGCCCTTGTCGGTGGCCAGGAAGTAGCTGTCGCTGGAATCCAGGATCAGCTGCACGACCTCGGCGGGCTTGCCCGTGCGAGCGGACAACTCCAGCGCCTCCAGGCCCGGGACGACACTGGCCAGATCCACGTAGCGTTTCTCCGCGACACTCACGGCCTTGGAAGCCACCACCACCACATCCCCCTCCTGCAACTCGATACCAGTACAGGCCAGGACACCGATGATGGCGCCCGCCAGGTCCGCACCAGGCTGGAGCTCGGGAAAAGGTTCCAGCGCGAAAGCGGAGAAACCACAGGTCGGGACAGCGGTCATCGTCGGGCTCCTGCGGGAGTGAGGACAACAGGTGCACAGGCGGATGGGTCCGGCGGCGAGCCTCGCTGAACGGCGAAACCCTCGGCCGGCAGT
>NZ_JCANTD010000025.1:0-77050 GCF_059570675.1 Salinispora goodfellowii
AACGCCGGTGACGACCTTTGCCTCACCACCGTCAGCGAGGCGGATACCACCGACGATGTCCAGCTGCCACAGCTCCATCGGTCGACTGCGTTCCCACCGCTTGTAGTCCTCACGACGACGGCGGCGAGGTGTCGGGGTGACCAGCCCGTGTCGGATCAGTACCCGATGCACCGTGATCCGCGACGGAACCGGCCCAGGACAGTCCCGGCGGCCTAGCTCGAAGACGAGACGACGGGCACCCCAGCGAGGATGGTTCCGGCGCAGCTCACAGATCAGCGCCTCCACCTCTGACGGAATCTGACTGGGCGAGGAATGTGGCCGGCTGGACCGATCGGCCAGCCCTTCCAGCCCCTCGTCGGCATACCAGGCCAGCCAGCGATGCACCGCCTGTCGGGAGACGCCGAACCGTTCGGCGACATCTGTGACCGTCGAACCGGCGAGCACGTCCTGGACGGCCCGATACCGCTGTTCCATCACGCTCATCTCCACCAACACTTGGCGGAGTGTCACGCAGGTCCTGATACCGATGTGTCACGCAGGTCCCGAGACCGGACAGATGCACACATCCAGCTCGGCACGCCGACCGCTGGCGGCAGGCTCGGGGCAACCGGCCGGAACACCGCGCTGTGATGCCGGGGCGGGCATCGTCGCAGTACAGCCCTGGAGATGCCGTGCCAGCGAGCCACGGGCAAGAAACCTGGTAGGGGGGCGGTGTTCGTCGTGCACGGGCGGACGACTCCCTGCGCCCGGTTGGACTGCGGTCCGGGTTGGGTCAAACCCTGGCATCTGGGAGGGAGGCGGTGGCCGTCGTGCACCAGGTAAACCCTCCAGGAGCCGGGCCCGCCGTTGGGGTGCGTTGAGGTCAACTGCGCCACTGTGGCGGCGTCCGTCGGGTGCCCGGCTCGTGACACGCGGCCGACTACGACCTCAGCCGCGCGTCAGAGCAAGGAACACGGCGTAGGCCGGCGAGCCGGACGTAGATCTCCCGGCGGGCGACAGCATGGCCCTGGCCGTCGAGCTGGTAGCCGGTCAGCCACACCCAACCCAGGTACGTGGGCTGTGAGCACACCGAGATCACCCGGAACACGAAGCTTGGCTGTCGCGCGAACTGCACCGAGGCGTTACGGGTGATCCACACTTCGTGGCCAGGCTCCGGTGGACGTGGTTGCGGCCGTGTGCGGGCGTACTCCTCGGCAGGCATACGGGCTCCTCTTCTTGATGGATGCCCTGCCCGGCAGGGTCCGGAGTTACCGACCGGGCTGGGCGTTCGCCGTGCCGGCGGCGGGTTCGGGTCCTCCACCACCGGCACAGCGACTAGCCTCCACCTTACAGGTGTCAAGCCCGTCAACTTGACAGGGTTGCTACTCGGCAAGTCCGTACGGTCGGATTTATGCGGCTCGCGGGCATGTCGGAGATCCAACAACTGTTGGGCGGTGTCAGCCGGCAGCGTGCATCGGAGATCGTGGCGCGCCCCGGATTCCCGGCACCGCTGGACACCTTGGCGACCGGGCGGATCTGGGAGCGGGATGCGGTAGTGGCGTGGATCGCCGAGAAGCGGCCGACCCAGCGAACCGACGAGCAGTAGCCCAGCGCGTACCGGGCGACACGGCAGCACATGCCTAGGGCGTGTCCTGCCGATCTTGTAGGGGTTGGTCGTTGACGATGTGCCGGTGGTACGTCGTGGTGAGCTGACCGATGAGGCGTGGGCGGTGATCGCGCCGTTGCTGCCCGAGCCGGGTGGTGCGCGGGGGCGGTGGCGGGATCACCGTCAGGTCATCAACGGGATTCTGTGGAAGCTGCGTACGGGTGCTCCGTGGCGTGATCTGCCGGAACGCTTCGGGCCGTGGAAGACCTGCCACGAACGCCTGCGACGGTGGACCGCCGACGGCACGTGGGATCGGATCCTCGCGGCGGCGCAGGTGCATGACGACGGCACACCGGTGCAGTGGACGATCAGCATCGACTCGTCGGTCGTGCGGGCGCACCAGCATGCCGCTGGCGCCCGCAAAAGGGGGGCTCTCCGACAAGTCCGGCGACGCCTGGTGCGCAAGATGGTGAGGGCATCGGCCGGTCCCGGGGCGGGCTGAGCACGAAGATCCACCTCGCCGTTGACGGACGCGGACGGCCGCTGTCGATCCTGCTCACTCCAGGTCAGGCCGGCGACAACCCGCAGCTGCTGGCGTTGCTGGATGCGATCCGAGTCAACGAGCCGGGCCCTGGGCGCCCTCGCAAACGCCCCGAGGTATTGATCGCGGATAAGGGCTACGCGCATGACTCAACTCGTCGGGCGTTGCGGCGACGCGGGATCCGGCATGCCATCCCGGAGCGCACCGACCAAGTCGCCCGCCGAGCGGCCAGAGGCAGCGCCGGCGGGCGACCACCAGCCTTCGACAAGGTGATCTACAAGAAACGCAACGTCGTGGAACGGTGCTTCAACCGGTTCAAACAATGGCGCGACCTGGCTACCCGCTACGCCAAACGCGCATCGCTCTACCGGTCCAGTCTGATCCTCATCGCTGCCATCATCTGGCTCCGGTAATCGGCAACAACAGCTAGTTACCGCGAACCTCGCCAGAGTCAGGCAGGTCGAGGTACGCCAGCAGCCGCAAGAGCCCGCTCACGTGCGGGATGTCGTGCCACAGCGATACGACGTCCTCCGGATCTCGCTGGAGGAGGCTGGACAGCTCCGCGAGATCGTCGCTGCTCTGCCCACAGTCGATCTCCAGCTCCGGCCGCGGGACCATCGCGAATGCCGCACGAAGATCGACGTTCCAGTAGTAGTCAACGCCGAGCTGTGACGGCTGGATCTGAGGACCGAACCGGCTCTCCGCCACGTCCAACAGCATCGAGCACGCTCGGCGCAAATCCGCGATCCCCAGCACCGCATCAGCATCGGTCACGCCTCATGATCCCTCGGGGCGACGTCACCTGACCAGTCGATTCAAGATCGACAGCACATGCCTAGCCCTGGGAGAAACTGGGGAGATGGTCTTCCCCTAACCGCCTCGCATACCTCGCGGCGGAGTGGAGACCTACGACGCCAGCGACATCCGAATGGTCGGCACCACAGATCGACATACGCAATCACAGGCGAGCCTCGCTGCCTCCAAGATCAGGCCGTCTCCAGGCCGTCAGGCCGTCGTCAGGCCGTCAAATGCTGGCCAATCTTGACCGAGGATGACCATTGACGCCCAGATATACGACCAGCTCAGATCCTTGATCATGGCTCTGAGCTGGTGGGCGACGGACGAGTCGACCTGTACGCCGGATTCTGTGCGCGACGCGGACCCGAGGGCACGCGCCGGCGGCGGTCATCCATCTCGGCCTGCCGTCACCGACAGGCTCCAGCGGCCTACCCGCAGACATCGGGCGGGCAGCCCTCGATCGCCTGCGCGGGTCGTCGTCTCTGCGGATGACGGCCCCTTCTTGGCCTTGCTCCGGGTGGGGTTTACCGAGCCACCCCGGTCACCCGGGGTGCTGGTGGGCTCTTACCCCACCGTTTCACCCTTACCGTCCCCGTTAGGGAACGGCGGTCTGTTTTCTGTGGCACTGTCCCGCGGGTCACCCCGGGTTGCCGTTAGCAACCACCCTGCCCTGTGGAGTCCGGACGTTCCTCGACGGCGGGCCGGAGCCCGCCGACGCGACCGCCCGGTCGACTCGTCCGTCGCGCACTCATCCTAACGACGCGGTCGCCGTGCCCATTTCCGCCCCAACGGACCACAGCAGCACACACCTACGCCCTGCACCGGGTGCCGCGGGTGGGCGGGTCCCCGGGGCGTACTAGCCTGCCTGAGCATGCACATCGCCGACGCCGCGCTGCTCGTCCCCGCCGGCCTCGCCGCCGGCACGCTCAACGCGGTGGCCGGTGGGGGTTCACTGATCACCTTCCCGGCGATGATCGCCGCCGGGTTGCCACCGGTATCGGCGAACGTGAGTAACTCGGTGTCGGCCTTCCCCGGGTACGCGGCGAGCGTCGCGGGCAGTCGCGCGGAGCTACCGCGTGGTCGGGAGTTGGTGGCTCTACTGCCCGCCACCGTCCTCGGTACGGTCGCCGGCACCGTGCTTCTGTTGGCCACGCCGGCCCGGGCGTTCGAGCTGGTCGTACCGTTTCTGGTGCTCGGGGCGACGGCGGTGCTGGCGTTCCAGGGGCCGCTGCGCCGGTTCGTCGGGCACCCCCGCGACCGGTCGACGCGCCACCGTACCGTCTGGGTCCAGGTCATGGTCGCGCTCGCCGCGGTGTACGGCGGCTACTTCGGCGCGGCGCTGGGGGTGATGTTGGTGGCGGGCCTGGCGCTGGTGCTGGACGCGTCGCTGGTCCGGGTCAGCGCCGTCAAGAATCTGCTCTCGGCGACGGTCGGGCTCACCACGCTGGTGGTGTTCGCGCTGTTCGGGCCGGTGAACTGGGCGGCGGTCGCCGTGGTGGCACCGGCGACGCTGGTCGGTGGGTACGCGGGCGCGCGACTGCTCCCCCGGTTGCCACCGATGGTGCTCAGAACGGTGATTGTGACCTTCGGGACAGTGATCGGCCTGTACCTGCTCTGGCGGACCAGAAGCTGAATGGACCAGCGGCGGAGTAGGCCAGCAAGCCGGGGTTGATCAGCTGGCCGGGAGGTGGGCGGTGTCGTTGACGGAGCGGACGGCCACTCCGCCATCGGGCCACAGGTCCACCACGGAGATGCCGGCCGCATCGAGGAACAGCCGATTCAGCAGCGTGTCTCCGGCCCCGAGGGCGTCCCGCAGGATCAGTTTGATCGGTGAGACGTGCGAGACCACCACGACGGTCTCCCCCGGGTACGCCTTCTGCAGCTCATCAACCGCCCGGCGGCTGCGCGTGGCGACGTCGGCGAATGACTCTCCGCCGGGCGGGGCGACCGTCGTGGCGGCGAGCCAGGCGTCCATCTCGCTGGCCCAGCGCTCCCGCACCTCCGCGAAGGTGTGGCCGTCCCAGACCCCGAAGTCACACTCGACGAGGTCGTTGTTGTCGCGGACCGGCTTTCCCCCGAGCGCCGCGGCGATGGCCCCGGCGGTGTCCCGGCACCGGCTCAGTGGGGAGCTGACCACGGCCGCGGCCGACGGGGCCAGCGCGGCCACCCGGTTGGCGGTGGCTTCGGCCTGGGCCCGACCGTGGTCGGAGAGGGGTACGTCCACCCGGCCGGAGTAGCGGCGCTGTTCGGTGTAGTCGGTCGCCCCGTGCCGGATCAGAACCAGCCGGGTCGCGGTGAAGCTGGGGCGCGGCTCCCAGGAGGCGGGGGCGGTGGCCGGGTCGGTCCCGCTGGTACGGGCAGTGGCGGCGCGGGCCGCGGCCTCGCGGGCCGCCGCGCGGGCGGGCGAGTCGGCGGCGGCCACCGGTCGGGGTTCCTCGACTGCTCGCTTCGCTGGCCGGGCTGGTGCTCCGGCGGCGGCGTCCATGGCGGCGTTGGCCAGGGCGTCGGCGTGCTGGTTGCGGTTTCGCGGAATCCAGGTGAACCGGACGGCGGCGAATCGGCCGACCAACCCGGCCGCCTGCGCGGCGAGCGGACGCAGGCCGGGGTTTTTGATCTGCCACCGGCCGCACATCTGCTCGACCACGAGCTTGGAGTCCAACCGGGCTTCCACCTCGGCGGCCCCCAGCTCGGCGGCGGCCTCCAAGCCGGCGATCAGGCCCCGGTACTCGGCGACGTTGTTGGTGGCGGTGCCGATCGCGGCGGAGCGTTCGGCGAGCACCTCACCGGTGTCGGGGTCGCGGAGCACCGCGCCGTATCCGGCCGGACCGGGATTACCCCGAGATCCACCGTCGGCCTCGATGACGACCACCCGCGGCGCCACGACTACAGCCCGGACTCGTTGGTACGGATCATGATCCGGCGGCACTCCTCGCAACGCACCACGTCGTCCGGATCCGCGGCGCGGATCCGGGCCCGGTCCGCGCCGGAGAGCTCCAGCCGGCACCCGCCGCACCGACCGCCGGTGAGCAGGGCCGCGCCGAGCCCACTCTCCGCCCGAATCCGATCGTAGAGCGCGACCAGTTCACCGGGAAGGTCGGCGGCGAGGGGCTGGCGGGCGCCGCGCTTGAACTCCTCCTCCTTGGTGATCTCGCGCAGGCTGTCATCGCGGCGCTGCTCGACGGCATCCCGCTTCTCCCGGGCCTCGGTGATCCGCTTCTCGATCCCGGTCAGAACGCCCTGCGCGGTCTCCCGCTGCTCCATCAGCTCCAGTTCGGCGTCTTCGAGGTCACCCTGACGGCGGTTGAGGGAGGCCAACTCGTGCTGGAGCGCCTCCAACTCCCGGGCCGGTCCGACGCCGGCGGCGAGGCGGTCCTCGTCCTTGCGCTTACGGGCTCGCACCTGGTCAACGTCCTGTTCCAGCCGGTCGATGTCCCGGTCCAGGTCATCGATGGCCACCTGGGCGCGGGCGCGCTCGTCCTCCAGCGCGGACAGTTCCCGGGCGAGGGCGTCCAGTTCGGCCCGCTCGGGCAGCGTCCGGCGACGGTGCGCGAGTTGGGCGAGGGTGGTGTCGATCCCGGCCAGGTCGAGCAGGCGGCGCTGGACTAACGGTTCAGCCTTCACAGTGGGGCTCCTTGTTGTCCGCCGCGGGCGGGGCGGCGTGTACGGTCCACGGGTCAGTCTCCAGGTCGGACACGAGCGTATCGACGCCCGTCGCCTCCCGCAGGACGGCGGCCAGGTCGTCCAGCCACGGGCGTTCGGTCGCCCAGTGCGCGGCGTCGAGCAGCGCTGGACCGCCGGTGGCCAGGTGCTCGCTGGTGGGGTGGTGCCGCAGGTCAGCGGTGAGGTACGCGTCCACCCCGGCGCTTGTCGCGGCGGTGAGGAAGCTGTCGCCCGATCCGCCGCTGACGGCGAGCGTACGCACCGTGCGGTGCGGGTCACCGGCGGCGCGTACGCCCCAGGCGGTGGCCGGTAGCACCGCGGCGGCGTGCCGGGTCAGCTCGGCGAGGGTCATCGGCTCGGGTAGCTCGCCGATGCGGCCGATCCCCCGGCCGGCACCGTGTGCGGGTGCGCCGACGGCGGGGGGCGCCAGCGGCCGGAGCCCGGTCAGCCCGAGTCGGGCGGCCAGTGCGTCGGAAACGCCCGGTTCGGCGACGTCCGCGTTGGTGTGCGCCACGTACAGCGCGACATCGGCTTTGATCAGCTGGTGGACGATCCGCCCCTTATAGGTGGTCGGGGCGACCGACGACACCCCCCGCAGGAGCAGCGGATGATGCGCCACGATCAGGTCGGCCCGGGCGTCGATCGCCTCGGTGACCGTCTCCGGCACCACGTCCACCACGCAGAGCACCCGGCGGACCGGCGCGTTCGGGTCGCCGAGGACCAGACCGACGCGGTCCCACTCCTGTGCCCACGCCGGTGGGTAGCGCCGCTCCAACTCGGTCACCATGTCGGCGACGGTCGGCGGGAATTCGGGTGTCCTCACGGCGGGCCAGCTTACCTACGAGCGCGGGGACGGGATGCGTCGCCACCCGGGGCGGGCGGTCAGGCGACCCTGGTCGCCACGGTTGGTTCCGGCAATGCGGCCACCACCGCCTCCCAGGGGAAGGCGGGTAGGTGGCGCTCACCGGACCCGGGCGGATGCAGGGGAATGACGTGATCGCCGAAGAGCACGGTGACGCCCCATTCGGAGAGCCGGCCAAGGGCCACCTGGAACGCTGGGTGGGCGGCCATCGCCGCGTTGGTGAACGGGACCGCAACCAACGGCACCCCGCGTCCCTGCGCCTCCACGAGCAGGCCGAGGGGGAGGGTGTCGGCTATCCCCGCCGCCCATTTGGTGATCGTGTTCACCGTGGCCGGGCAGACGATCATCGCGTCCGCCGGCGGCAGGACATCCGGATCGCCCGGGTTCTTGTAGTGGCTACGGACCGGGTAGCCGGTCTGTCGGATCAGCGCTGGCCGGTCAACGAACTTGGCGCCGTCGGGGGTGGTGACGACACAGACCTCCCACCCGGCCTGCTGGGCCAGTTCGACGAGCCGGCCGACGCGGCGGGCGAGTGGCGAACCGCAGGCGAGTACGTAGAGCACCCGGTGCTCGGCGCTTGCCGACTGCGACGTGGCCGGCGAGGCATCCAGACTCATATTCCGACTCCCATGTGTTCAGCCAACTCCGCGATCGAGGCGGACGGGGTTCCCCGGGTGCGACGCAGGATGTCGGACATCACCTCGTGGGCAATCGGTCGACAACGGATCTCGGACGGAGCGAGCCGGTCACCCTGCAGCAGCATCTCGCCGGCGTTCACCACATCACCAACCTGTGCGTAGCCCCGGGCGATGTCGAGCAGGTGGTGGGCGCGGCGCTCGGGTAGCAGGGCGTTGAACTCCGGCCCGATCCGCTGGTGGACCTCGACCGCTCGGCCGCCGTCGCCGAGCTCTACGGCGGCCGCGGCGCGGTGCAGCTTCACGTTGGTGGGCCCGAAAGAGGTCCAGTAGTGGTTCTGGTCGCCGCCGAGCGCGGTGGCCGCCTCGTCGGCGCCACCCAGCAGGTCATCCACTGTGGCGGTGTCACCGATCCGGGAGGCGGCCATCGCCCCCTGGAGCAGCAGCATGCCGTAGACCGACAGTCGGTCCGGGGTAGCGTCGTTGTTACCGCCCGGGGCCAACCGGTTCGCGATCGCGACATTCACCTCCAGAGCCGGGAAGGGGCGCCCCATCGCCACCAGGGCGTTACCGACCCGGGCTGTGGCGATGCCGGCCAGCAGCGGATCGTCGGCCCGCTGGGCGACCGCCATCGCCCGATCGGCGGCGAGCCACGCCAGATCGCACTCCCCCAGCTTGCGCAGGACCGACGAGGCGATCTGGTAGACCTGCCCGAGCAGGTGCGCCGCCTCGCGGTTGTCGTCGCCGGCGAAGCCGGCGTCGGCCGCCTGGGCATCCCGCAGCAGCTTGGGAAGCGAGCGGGTCAGCATCCCGTATCGACCGTACTGATAGGTCAGCCAGGCGTGGGTGACGGCCTTGCGCATGTCGGGCAGGGGCGGCGGGTACGGCGCCGCGTCGAAGTAGGCGCTCATCGCGTCGTACCGCTCCAGCGCTGCCCGAATCTCCTGCACCTCGGTCTGGTCGATGCAGTTCAGCGCGTCAGAACGCCGTTCCGGGTCCTTGCCGAGCAGTAGCTGCACGTCAACCCGGAGAGTGTCGGCGATCTCGTAGATGACGGAGAATTTGTCCAGCCGACGTACCCCGCGCTCGACCTTGTCCACCCAGCTCTTCGACTTACCCAGCCGGTCGGCGAAGACCTGCTGGGACATCTTGCGTCGCCCCCGCCAGTAGGCCACCCGACGCCCGATGGGTAGCTCGTCCATGTCCCATCCTTTCCTACGCGTCCATTCCAGCCGATAAGCCTGGTTTGTCGCGGGCACAGCGCTTTGTTCAGATTTTTCTTGATCGCACAGTATGTACGTCAGCTGATCAGCCGACGCTCCTAGCATTCATGCAAGTTGCACCGGCCGTTCGTCAACTCAACGATCGCGGGTCAAGGCAGTGACGGTGCTCGACAGACACCACCGGCACAACCAGATCCGGCGAGGGGAGATGGCACATATGTGGGGGAATATCGGACCGCGGGTCGCTCAGCTGTCACCCCTGGAGCGGGTACGGCTACGCCGCGTCGCCGTACGCTACGCGCTGCACGGCTGGGAGGTGACTCCCGGCGCGTGCCTGGCCCGCAGCCGCTTCGTCTGCGGGCGGGCGGGCTGTCCCACCGTCGGCTGCCATCCCGCACTGGTGGATTGGGAACACTCCGCCAGCGCCGACCCGGCCCGGATCGCGACGTGGTGGCGCACCCGGCCGCACGGCGTGCTCCTACCCACCGGCCGGGCCTTCGACGTCCTGGAGGTGCCAGCCCACGTCGGACGAGACGTACTCCTCGCGGTCCAGAACCATCCGGCCGGACCGGGGATACGCGGGCCGGTGCTGTCCACCCCCACCGGGCGGTGGATGTTCCTGGTCCGACCCGGCGACCCACTTCGACCCGAACTTGAACACTGCTTCCACGTGGTACGGCACGGCCCGGGTTCGTGGATTCCCGCCCCGCCGACCCGGCTACCCGAGGGAGCAGTGCGCTGGGTGGTCGCCCCGGAGCAGGCCCGCTGGCAGCTCCCCGACTCGTACCTGGTGCAGAACAGCCTGATCGCGGAGTTGCGGGCGAGCGGGGTACCACTGGCAGTGGAGCAGCTGGTCCCCGGCCACCTGCCGCTTCCTCGGCAGGGATACTGACCGGCAAGGGATATACCAACCTTGGGGTTCTACGCCATCACTAAGGGCACTGAGCCACGCCAAGGCTACCGAGCAGGACAAAAGCCCCAGCTACCTGGCCGCCGGCACCGAGCCGCGCCCGAGCCGCCAGCCCAGGGCATGCCGCCCGTACGTCGGAAAGTGTCAGCAGCAGGAGCGTGAGCCGCTACCGCAGCGGGTATGCCCGGCGAGCCGCTGAACACGTGAGGGGATGGCACATGCTCAGCAAAGAGGATCAGCGCAGGTTCGAGCAGATCACCCGCAACCTCCGGGAGAGCGACCCGGCATTCTTCGCCCGGCTGGACCATCGCGCTAAAGGTCACCGGGGCCGGTGGTTGATGCTGTTGACCATCGTGCTCTGGGCGGCGCTCCCCGCGACAACTGTGCTTGCCGGCCCGACGGCTGGTGCGGTCTGCGCGGTGGTCCTGGTAGCCAACGCCGTGGTCATGTGGCGCTTCCGGCGCCGCTGGCTATGAATCACCCGGTCTTCCGCCACGCACGGTCAGCCGCTGCCCTGCTCGCCGAGCCGCCGATAGGCCCGGCGTAGCCGCTCCACCAGCCCGGGGCCACCGATGGCCGGGGCGGGCGCACCAAGCTGCCGCAACAGCAGCTCGGTTCCCGCCGCCAAAGTCGGCGGCCGGTCGGGCAGCGGAACCGGCGCGGACCAGAACCGATCGACCGCGTCGGCCAGCGACGCCGCCGGCAAACCCGCCACCGACCGCGCCGCACCCGTCACCGGCACCGGCACCGGCACCGGCGCCGAGGACACCGCGCCGGTCACCGGCACCGCAGCCGCCTCGTCCGAATCAGACTGTTCGGGTACGGCGGCGGCACCACCACCCCGGCGCACCCGCAGCCGGTCCAGCAACTCGGTTCGACCACAGCCGCGCCAGTGCAGCAGCGCGAACGGGTCGGCGTCGAACGCCTCGGCGAGAAGGTAGAAGGTCGCGGCGAGATGCTTGCACGGCACCGCGCCGTCGGGGCAGCTGCACCACTGGCCCAGCTCGGCCAGACCGGCGGGGAACAGCGGCGCACCCGCGGCGGCAAACAGCTCCTCCAGCTCAGCGGGAAGATCACCGGCGAGTAGCCGCGCGCTGAAGAACGCCTGCGCGGCCAGCTCCTCCTCCACCCGGGACCAGAGCGTCGCCGGGAAGGGTGCCAGCGTGATCCGCACCTCGTACGGCCGGGACCGCGAGCCCTGCACCGCGGCCGTCACCTCGCCCGGCGTCACCTCCAGCCGCAGCACCTGCCCCGCCCGGGCGTACGACCGACCACGGGTGAGGCGGGTGCCCAGCGCGAAGGACTCCAGCACCTCCAGGAACCGGCGGGACCACCAGGAGGTGCCGATCGCGCCACGGGTACTGCGCGCTCGCAACCCACCGGCGACCCGACGCGGTGGACCGTAGTCGGCGAACCGGTCGGCTCGGCGGCCCGGCTTGTCGTTGCCGGCGGCCCGCGGGCTCATTCGGCCACCGCCCCGGCCTCCAACTGGAACAGCTCCCGCAACTGCGCCGTGGACAGCTCGGTCACCCACTGCTCACCGGCGCCCACCACGGTCGAGGCGAGCCGGCGCTTGTCGGCGATGAGGGCGGCGACCTTCTCCTCCACGGTGCCGGCGCAGACGAACTTACGGACCTGAACGCGCCGCCGCTGCCCGATGCGGAACGCCCGGTCCGTGGCCTGGTCCTCCACCGCCGGATTCCACCAACGGTCAACGTGCACGACGTGGTTGGCCGCGGTCAGGGTGAGACCGGTACCACCGGCCTTGAGCGAGAGTACGAAGAGCGCGGGGCCATCCGGGGACTGGAACCGGGTCACCATCGCGTCCCGGTCGGCCTTACCGACGCCGCCGTGCAGGAACAACGTCTCCTGTCCGAACCGCGCCGACAGGTGGCTGCGCAGCATGCCGCCGAACTCGGCGTACTGGGTGAAGAGCAGGGCTTTCTCCCCCGCGGCGAGCACCTCGTCGAGGATCTCCTCCAGCCGGGCCAGCTTGCCGGAGCGGCCGGCCAGCGCCGAGTTGTCCCGCAGCAGGTGCGCCGGATGGTTACAGACCTGCTTGAGCCGGGTCATGGCGGCCAGCACCAGCCCTCGCCGCGCGATCCCCTCGCTGGACTCGATCTGGGCCAGCATGTCGTCCACCACCGCGCGGTAGAGGGCCGCCTGCTCCGCGGTCAGACTGCACACCACCTCCATCTCCAGCTTCTCCGGCAGGTCGGAGATGATCGAGGAGTCGGTCTTGAGCCGACGCAGCACGAACGGGCCGGTGATCCGGCGTAGCCGCTCGGCCGCCTCCGTGTCGCCGTGCCGCTCGATCGGTTCGGCGTACCGCTTCTTGAACTCGGCGGCCGGGCCGAGCAGTCCGGGATTGGCGAACTGCATGATCGACCAGAGGTCAGCGAGCCGATTCTCCACCGGGGTGCCGGTGACCGCGATCCGATGCCGGGCGGGCAACACGCGAACCGCCTCGGCTTGCCGGGTGGAGGCGTTCTTGATGGCCTGCGCCTCGTCCACCACCACCCGATGCCAGTCGACCCCCGCCAACTCCCCCGCGTCGCGGGCAGCCACCGTGTACGTGGTGAGGACCAGGTCCGCGCCCGCCACCGCCGCGGTGAACGCCGCCCCCCGGGCCCGCTCGGCGCCGTGGTGCACATAGACCCGTACGCCTGGGGTGAAGGTCGCCGCCTCCCGCTGCCAGTTACCGACCAGCGACATCGGAGCGACCAACAGGGTCGGGCCCACGCCCGGGGGATCGCCGGCGAGCAACGCGAGTAGCTGCACCGTCTTACCGAGACCCATGTCGTCGGCGAGCACCCCGCCCAAGCCGAGGGACTGGAGGAAGACCAGCCAGGCCAGCCCCCGCCGCTGGTAGGGGCGGAGCACCCCGCGGAACGACGGGGCCGGGTCCACCGGGGTGAGCTGCCGCTCCACGGCTCCGGCGAGCAGCTCCCCCAACGCACCGTCGGCCGCCACCTCGAGCACCGGCAGCGCGTCGGCGGCGGGGTCGGCGAGGCCCTGCCGCAGCAGGTCACCGACGGTCAGCTCGCCGGTGGAGCGGAGCAGCCGCAGGCCGGCGGCGAGACGCTTCGGGTCCAGCTCCACCCAGCGCCCATGCAGCTGGACCAACGGGGATTTCAGCTCGGCCAGCGACTCCAACTCCTCGGCGGTCAGCGGCTGGTCACCGAGGGACACCTCCCAGCGGTAGTCAACCAGGGCATCCAGCCCCACCCCACCGCCGGCCCCGGCCACGGTGCCCGGAGCGGTGCGACTCTGGGCCTGTAGGCGAGCGCCGAGCCGGGATGAGGGACGCCGCCACCACGAGGGCAACAGCACCGCGAACCCGGCCGCGTGCAGCACCGGCGCGCCGTCGCGGAGAAAGTGGTGCGCGCCCGCTGTGTCCAGCTCCAGCGCCTCCGGGGTGGCGGTGCGCAGGGCCGAGTTCAGCTCCGGCCAGAGCCGGCTGGCCCGCCCCAACTCGGCCAGCAGGGCTTCCTGCGGAGCGGCTGGACCGGGCAGGTTCACCGGCTCGTGCCAGATCCGTACGGCGTCAACGTGCAGGCCGGGCTGGTCAGCGGGCTGCAGGCCGAACTCGACCCGCCACGGCCCCTCGGCCGCGACCGGCCCGCCGGCCGCCGCCTCGACGAACCCGTCCGTCGGTGGCTCCACCAGCCGAAAGCTGGCCCGGACCGACCCTCCCACCGCATCGCGCTGCCAGGCGTCCAGCTCACCGCGCAGGGTGTCAAGCTCCACCGCGTCGGCGACAAAGTCACGACGCGGGCCGGTGAGCGCCGCCAGCCACGCCGTGACCGCACCCCGCGGCCGAGTTCCCCGGGCAAGGGCGGTCTCCGCGAGGGCGGCCCGCACGGCCGCGTCGGTGAGCGCGTCGAGCGCCTCGGCCACCAGTTCCCCGGGTTCCCCGACCGCCGCCGTTGGTCGCCTCGCACCCCGGGCCCGCGCCGGCGCACCACCACCCTTGGCGGGCGCTTCGGCTCCGCCGGTTACCGGCATCTCCGGTGCGGTCACGGCGAGCGGATCCAGATCGACCTCGACGGCGGCGCGGGCCGCGGGCGGCAGGGCGAGGGCGAGGGCACGAGCCCAGCCGGCGTCCGCGCCGGTGAGCAGCGGCCGCCACACCGCCCGCGCGATGGCGCTGGCGTGTTCCTCCGACGTCGACGTCATCCGGGCCGGGGCGGCTCGACTGGCGCGGGTGGCGCCCGTACGGCGCCGGGTTCGCGCAACCGGTCGCGGGTCGTCGCCGGGCTCCGGCCGGATGCCGGGCAGGACCCGACCGCGGGCGGCGAGGTCCACCGCGAAGGCCGCCAGCTCCGCGAGGTGACGCAGGGTGGCGCCGGGTACGGCGTCCGGTAGCGCACCGGCCGCGGTGATCCGCGCGAGCAGCGACAGGGCGGTGTCCGGGGCGTACACCAGGGCCGGCACCCGCCACCCGGCCAGCGTGACCGGTCCCCGGAGCGGATCGACCGGCGCGGAGCGGACCAGCTCCGGCGAGTCCAGCGGCGAACCAGCTCGGGTGGGCAGGGTGAGCAACGCCGTGCCGGGCATGGTCGGCTCGGCGACCTCAGCCAGGGTTGCGGCGAGCACGGGGTGCCCGGCGGCGAACGGGTGTGGTCGCTCGCGGGGCGCCCGCCCGGCCCGCCGAGGTGCCCGGGCTGGCGGTGTGCTGTCCTCGGCCCAGACGGCGAGCCCGCTGTCGAGCCGCCACGACCCGTGGACTACCAGCACGCGATCTCCCCTCGTTGGCACCCCCGGCCCAGGATAGGCGGGGCGGCAGCGCGGCTCGGCACCGCTGTAGCAGACCCGCTCCGGACCCGTACCTGTTTTCCGGGGCCGCCGCTTCCGCTCCGCCGGCGCACCGGTCGGGGCAGGATGGGCGCATGGCGCCAACCGTGGAGATTCCGCTGGCCGGTGGTTCGTCCGACGGGCAGACCGTCACCGTCGAACTGGACCCGAACGGTCGCCCACCGCTGACCCACCACCACCTCGGCGACGGCGGACTCGCCGACGCCGAGATCTACGAGCTGGAGACGGTGGGGGGAGACGCCCGGAGGTGGCGCTACTGCTGGCGGGGTCCGGCGGTCTGACCGGCTCTGGCTCACCCGTCCACGGAGACCATCGACTGGGTCCGGAGACTCTCCAACACCACGCGGGTCACCTTCGAGGTGCCCCGGGCCTCCTCGCACACCGCGGCGACCCTCCGGGCGGTGGCCTCGGCGCGCTGTTCCCGCTCGTCCCACAGCCGGTCAACCTCGGCCAGCAGCGGGCCCTCAACCTCCCGCTCCACCCCGCGCAGGGCGGGGACGCCGAGGCGCTGGGCCAGGTCGAAGACCTTGCCGGCGTACGGCAGGGGGAGAAACGGGGTGTTCACCATCGCGGCGAAGATCAGAAAGTGCAGCCGCATGCCGACCGCCAGGTCGAAGTGGCGCATCAGGCCGAGCACCTGCTGGGGTGAGTAGCTGCCGTGCAGGATGCGCCCGCGTTCGGCGGCGACCATGTGTGACAGCACGCCGTGGGAGTGCCGGATGTCGTCCCGCTCCATCGGGACGAAAAGGACATCAGCATCGATTCGGTGCACCAAGAAGTCACCGATCTGGGCCAGGAGCCGGTGGTAGCCGTCCACATCGAGCCGTTCGGCGGCCCGCCCCGGTTCCCGCACACTCATCCCGACCAGATGCCGCCCCGCCGGCACTCCCTCCTCCCGAAGCAGGTGCACGGGGAAGTCCTCAGGCTCCAGGAGAAACGCCGGATCCGCGGTGACCGTGATCGGGTTGAGCAGCCCCGCCTCCTCCAGGAGCATCCGAGACTCCTGGTCCCGTACCGTGACCTGGGTCGCCCCAGCCAGCGTCTCGCGGACCATCCCGGTATCCACCATCTCGCTGAGGGGGCCGACCCCCACCGCGTAGGTGAGCAGCGGCAGGCCGCGCTCCTGGGCGACCCGGACAACCCGCAGGTAGCGGCGGGCCTCCTGGTCGTAGAGGATGCCGCCGCCCCCCAGGATGAGCAGATCGAGCTGAGCCAGCAGCGGGGACGAGTCGGTGCGGCTCACCCCCTCCCACGGCACCGCCTCCACCTCCGGGTGCGCCGCCCGGGTGTGATCGGGGTTGCGGGAGAAGACGATGATCCGGGCGTTCGGCTCCTGCTCCCGCAGGTCGGCCAGGAGGCCGGTGAGGATCGCCTCGTCACCGAGGTTACGACCGCCGTACGAGCCGAGCACACCGATGGTCAGGCCGGTGCCAGCTGTCATCCGTCGCTCCTCCCCCGGGTGCGTCCACGCGAATTCCCGGTACGCCGAATAACAGTCCTGCCCCGGGCGACGGGTGGAGCCCGACGGCGGTGAGGGCCGAAGCGGCCGGCGGGGAACCGTCGCCGGGCCGGGGCCGGCGTCAGCCCGGGGGACCGGCGGGGTGGGCGAGGAAGGGCAGCACCGCCGCCGGCAGAGCCGGGGACGAGAGGATGTCGTAGTGGGTGAGTCCGGGCAGCACCGCCAACCGGGCGGCCGACCGACCGGTGCCGTCCCAGCCGGCGTCCCGGTGCCCACCGCCGAGCAGCCCGAAGAACTCCACCATGTGCGCGGTGGTCACCGAGTCCGCGTCGGCGAAGACCAGCAGCGTGGGCAGGACGAGGGCGGCCACCTCCGGCGACCAGTCGTACTCGCGCCCCAGCAGCTCGCCCGACTTCGCCCACAGCTGGGGCCACTGGGCTGGCCGGGGTGCGATCCGGAGGTAGCGCTGGTGCGCTGGAGTGCCCCGCATCCGCTCCCCAACCGCCTCGTCCTGCTGGGCCATCTCGGCGCGGGTCGCCCGATACCAGCCCTGCTGGCGGCAGGGCGCGGAGACCACCACCAGCCGGCCGACCCGGTCCGGATGCTGGATCGCGGTACGCAACCCCACCCCGCCGCCCAGCGAGTAGCCGAGCACGTCAACCTCAGCCAAACCGAGCTTCGTGGTCAACGCGGCCACATCGTCGGCCAGTGACTCGTACCGGAGCGGACGATCCACGTCGGCGGTGCGGCCATGCCCCTGAAGATCCACCGCGAGGACGCTGCGCCGCTCCGTCAGGGCTGGCAGGAGCGGGGCGAACACTTCGGTCGACCCGAAGCCGCCGTGCAGCAACACCAGCGGCCGTCCGGTGCCGTGCCACTCGTACCACATTCGAAGCCCGTTGACATCGGCGTAGCTCACGGCTCCCCACCCGGCCTCCGGTGGCCCGCAGCACCGTGCATACCGGCGATCCTATTGCCCGAATGTCGCCGCCGGTGCCGACTGTTCCAGGTCTGTCGCGGAACCGGACAACCCGTTCCGACTGCTTGCCTGCGTCCTGGCGGCTCTGGTGACCGAAGCGCCGTTGGGCGTCGGCTCGCCCGGACCTGCCCGGCGCACCTGCCGCGAGCGGGGGCGGTGGAGCGCGATGGCGGCGGCGAGACAGATCCCTGCCGCGGCGGAGAGTGGAACTGCGCTGCCAAGGTGAACAGCCCCGGCGCCGAGCGGGATCGCGACCGCGACAGGCCCGAACATCACCAGGTTGACCAGCCCGGAAACTCGCCCGAGCAGCCCCGCCGGAGTGTGCCGTTGCGTCGCGGTCACCGCTGCGACCAGCGTCCAGGGTAAGCCGACTCCCACCGCTATGGAGGCCCCGAACGCAGCCGGCGACCACGGCAGACAACGGCAGAGGCAGCCAGCGGCGAACACGGCCGTACCGGCGATACCGACGGCGGTTGTCCCCCGCCGGGTGATAAATCGACCCACGACCAGTCCACCAAGGATGGCGCCCAGCCCTTGAACACTGGCGAAAACCCCCAGAAACGTCGACGGCAGATTCAGCTCGGTGGTGACCATGGCGTAGTAGCCGGCCGTCGTGAAGCCCGACATCGCGATTGAGACGGAGGCGAGGAAGACCGGGACCCGAATCGCGGTTCGCCCGAGTAGGACGGCAAGCCCGGCGCGCGGGGCCCGCCGCCGATCGAGTGGTCTTTCGAGTGGCACCGGAGTCAGCCGCAGGCCGGCATACAGGCCGGCAACCAAAGCTGGTACGACCGCGAGCGCGCCAACCGCGGCGCCGCCCTGCCATGCGTAGAGACCGATGCCGGTCAACGGAGCCACGAGCTTCATGCCTTCCTTTGCGCTGGACCGCCAGCCGTTGACGCTCCCGAGCTGCCCGGCGGGGAGGGCAGCTGGCAGGAGTGCTGTCTCGCCCGCATCAACCAAGGTGCGGCTGACCCCGAACGCGACCAGAACGGCGAAGATGAGCCAGGTGTGACGCGGCCCCGCCACGGCGAACAGGCACGAAAGCGCCACGACCAAGGAGAGATTCACTCCGATGAGCAGCGGCCGCTTTGGCGTTCGGTCCAGCACGCCTCCCAGCCAGGGGCCAGCCAGCACCGGGGCGTACAGGCAGAGTTGCGCGAGTGCGGCGAGACTACTGGAATCGGTGAGGTCGAGGATCC
Source organism: Salinispora goodfellowii (assembly GCF_059570675.1). NCBI lineage: Bacteria > Bacillati > Actinomycetota > Actinomycetes > Micromonosporales > Micromonosporaceae > Salinispora > Salinispora goodfellowii. Next base: position 18,673 of record NZ_JCANTD010000025.1, read on the forward strand.
AGATTCCGGGCACCAGAGACAGGACCCCACCGACAAGGCCCGACAGCCCGGAAATGGCCACAAAAAGCCCAACGTTGCGCTGCATTGGCCCCCCCAGGTTGAGCTCCGGTGACTCAGATCCTCAATCCTTGAGCTGGGTCCAAGCAAGACCAGAGGAAGGCGTCAATCATCTGTTGACATCGCGGCCTCGATCCTCCTGGCAACCGCTCGAACTGGTAGCGGCAGCCGGCCAGCCCCCACCTCCGCCAGGTCAGCAACGAGATGCCGGGCCAGGGCGTACAACGCCCCCGGCGCCGAATCCACCGCCTGCGCTGCCGTCCCGCGCACCAGCGCCGCCGCCGGGAACCGGGCATCCCAGCCCCGGTCCACGTCGATCCACCGCTGAAGGTCAACCACGGCCGCCCGCAACGCCGCGATCCGGGCGGAGTAGCGACGATCGAGCGCGTGCCGCCGGGACCGTTGAGCCACCGCGAGACGTTGGCGGCGCTGCTCCGCGGCCTGTCGGCTGCGCAAACCCAACGCGGTGGCCACCTCGGCCCAGGTGACACCCGCGTGGCGGGCGCGGTCGATGAGTTCCAACTCCCGCTCATCAAGGTGGACTCGGGCGTTCCTGACTTCGGCCAGGCGTGCGATCACTGAGGTCACCTGTCAACATTACGTTGACATCCGGAGGACAGCCCTTCGCTCCCTCGGCGGATCACGTCACGCGATCTACATATTCCGATCACGCCGCCCGAAGCCCCGCTCGACCCGCTGCCACCCGACCCGGTACGCCCGCCGACAACCAGGTGCGGTGCCGCCAGGACCGCGCAGGAGCCCTCGAACCTCGGGCAAAATTCGAACATAACTCACGTTGACGGGTATGATCCGTAAATGACAGGCGGGCCGGAGGAAGTCAGCGGTCGGGAACGACCGAAACAATTATTCAGTCGCAGAAAGATGATGACGCTGACCGGCGTCGGAACGCTTGGCGGGCTAGCCGTTCTCGCCGGGGCGAAACTAGCCCCCCGATGGACCGACCGCACTCCCCAGGGAATCGATAGTGCCTGGACAGAACCCGTCGAGATCGGCGCCAGCCCCGCGCCACCATCACCAACGGCTGGCGCCACCGGCGCGCTACCACCCCGGCCAGAGCTCATCAGCCGGTACGGCGCCCGGACGCCGCGCTACTGGGGGCTACACCCGGAGGATTCCTGGTCGACGTTTCCGACCGACGCCGCACTGACCCGCGACTCCGCCTGCCTGACGTTCGACGCATGCAGCGACAGCAGCGGTTACGACGAACGGCTGATCAGCACGCTGCGGAAGCACCGCATACCGGCCACGCTGTTCGTCAACCAGCGCTGGGCAACCACTCATCGACCGGAATTCGAAAGCCTCGTCGCTGACCCTCTGTTCGAAATCGGCAATCACGGCACCAACCATCGCCCATTGTCAGTTTCCGGTCGCTCTGCGTACGGAATTGCCGGCACGAAAAACGTTGCCGAGGTGTACGACGAGATCGCCGGAATGCACACGTGGATGGCCACCAACTACGGCCTCCAACCGAAGTTCTTCCGCCCTGGAACAGCCCACGCCGACAACGTGGCCACCCAGGTGTCCCGGGCGATGGGCGAGTGGATCGTGATGTTCAGCGTCAACGGCGACTCCGGCGCCACCGCAAGCGCCAACCAGGTCTACCAGCAGTTCCTGCGGCTCCGCCCCGGAGGCATCCTGCTGGCACACTTCAACCGCCCTGGGTCGGAGACAGCCGCTGGCGTCGAACGCGCGCTGCCGGCTCTCACAGCACGCGGCTTACGTTTCCGAAGACTCGACGAAGTGCTTCCTGCCGCCACTTCTCCGGAGCAACCTCCCCGTTGGTGAGCCGTCCGCGCCAGCCCAGTCGTCGACGCCGCGACGGCACTCGTCATGGCGTGCGCGGCACCCATCGACCGACACCCGCGCCCGGTCGCCCTCGGAAGTAGTCCGCTCCGGCCGACTGAGAGTGGTTTCGCCACGCACACCACCCCCGTCGGGTGACCATCAGGTGTGCGGATCTGGCGGGGGCAGGGATGACGTGACGCAGGCGGGTGGAGGGCCGAGACACCGGTATCGGCGAGACAGCGAGATGTCCCGGGACACCGCCCGGGTGGAGGCATTCAGCGACGCCGTGATCGCCGTCGCGCTGACGCTGATGGCGGTGGAACTGCTCCAGTTCAACCCGGAGGGAGCGGCCGACACCGACCTGGTGTCGCGGCTCCAACAGGAGTGGCGGGCCTTCCTCGCCTACGTCATCACCTTCGCCATCGTCGGCCAGATCTGGCTGTCCCACCACAACAGTTGGCGATACGTGGTCCGGGTCGACCAGATGCTGTTGGTGCTGAACCTGCTGATGCTGATGTTCGTGGCGGCCATCCCGTTCACGGCCAACCAGCTCTCGGACCACCTTCGCGGCAGCGATGTGGACCAGCAGTTGTCGGCCGCGATCTACGTCGGCGCGGTGCTCGGCGAAGCGCTGTTTTTCAACCTGGCCTGGTGGTGGGCACGCTGGCGGGGACTACTCAACCCGGATCTCGATCCCCAACTGGCGGCGTCGGTCTCCCGCCGATACCTCATCCGCCCGCTGCTCTACCTGATCGCCTTTGCCATCGTCTTCATCAACCCGATCCTCAGCCTGCTGGCCTACCTACTGCTGGTCGCGATCTACCTGATCCGTGGCCCGGGCGACCTCCCGCCCGCCGGACGGGCGCAAGACGAGTGTGGTTAGTCGGTGCTGGTGGTACGGGGTGGGCGCGGCAGGTTTCGAACCTGCGACCCCTCGCTTGTAAGGCGAGTGCTCTCCCACTGAGCTACGCGCCCCGGGCGCCGGTGAGACGGGCCGGAGGCTGGCAAGCTTACCCTGCCGCCACCGGCACCGCCCCGACGGTCGACCAGGTGTCAGGCGGCCGCAACCTCAGCCAGCGCCTTATGCCAGCTTTGCTGGTCCCGGGCCTCACCCGGCGCGTTCATCTCGGCGAAGCGGACCACACCCGCCTTGTCGATGATGAAAGTGCCCCGGTTGGCGATGCCAGCAACGTCGTTGAAGACCCCGTATGCCTGAGCGACCGCGCCATGCGGCCAGAAGTCGGCGAGCAGCGGGAACTGGTAGCCCTCCTGGTCCGCCCAGATTTTGTGGGCGTACACCGAGTCAACGCTGACGGTGAGCACCTGAACGTCGTCGTTGACGTACTGGTTCAGGTTGTCCCGTACCTCGCACAGTTCACCCTGGCAGACACCGGTGAAGGCGAGTGGGTAGAAGACCAGGAGCACACTGCGCTTGGCACGGAAGTCGGCGAGCCGAACCTCCTGGTTGTTCTGGTCCTTGAGCACGAAGTCCGGCGCCTGTGCGCCTACCTCGATGGGCATACGGAACTCCTTGCGGATCGGGTCAACGTCACGAAAGCCTGCCATACGGCGGGCGCTTAGCGGTGTGGAGTCGTTTACTTCTTACTCTTCGACCCACGGCGCAGCACCAATCGGGCGCCACTCCAGTCCCGGCCGGCGTTGATCGTGGAGGTCTGCTGCAGACCGGCGGTCGGCGCGGACTCAGCGATCTCGCTGGGCTCCACGTGCCCCTCACGTCCGGCCTTCGGCGTCAGTAGCCACACGATTCCGCTGTCCGCCAGCGGGCCGAGGGCATCAACGAGCAGCTCGAAAAGGTCACCGTCGCCGTCCCGGTACCACACCAGTACCGCGTCGACCACCTCGTCGGTGTCTTCGTCAACCAGTTCCCCACAGCGGTCGGTCAGTGCGTCTCGGAGATCCTGGTCGACGTCGTCGTCGTACCCCATCTCCATGACGACCATCCCCGGCTCGATTCCGAACCGGTCCGCCAGGCTGCGTACCCCGTCGGCGGCCTGACCAGCGGTCGCGCTCACTGTCGCGTGCCTCCTCTTTCATCCAGCTCACGGCGTCGGTTGACGCCGTGAGCCAAGTCCACACAGTTGCGGCTCGGCGCGCAAGTGGCACACCGGGTGGAACGGAATTTACCCTGCCGGGAGTGTGCGGGCACCCTGGGTGGTGGCATCGTCGGTGACCAGAACCTGACGGGCCAACGGGCCTTACGGTACGAACGGGTCAACTGCCGCAACACGCCGCACCACTCCGACGTATCCGGCATCGACCAAGGCCACGATGCCTCTCCGCGACGGCGAGGGCGCCCGGTCTACTCCGCCGCGCCGGCCTGCGGACAGCCGCACTCGGACATTTTGGTCACCAGTACCCGCAGGGCGCTGATTTCCTCATCGCTGAGACCGGCGAGGAGCCGGGACTCGGACATCGCCTGGTGGACCCGCACTCGTACCAGCCGCCCGGTTGCGGTCACCACGAGTGTCTTCTGCCGCCGATCGGCCGGGTCGATCCGGCGCTCGACCAGGCCCGCCTGCTCCAACCGGTCTACCAGGGCGGTGACGTTGGACCGGTCACAGCGCAACTGCTCGGCGAGGTCGCGGGCCGGCAGCGGCCGGTCCGGGTCGAGTTCGTACAGGGCGCGGGCCACGGCGGGGGTGAGCCCCAGCCGGGTGATGTCGGTTTCCTGGTCCTGCCGGATGGTCGAGGCGATCTGCATGATCCGACGGATGGCGTCCCCGGCCAGCTCAGACCGGTTGCCGGCGGGGGAGCCGACCCGCTCGACGGTGCGATGCGCCATGACCGGCACCCTACCCGCCACACCAGTTGCGGTGGCCGGTTCCCGAAACGGCGGCACCCGGTGTCGGAACCCGCACCGCCCCGAGAAGGGTGCTGCTCGTCGGGCCGTCAGCCGGTTCGTCGGGCCGGTCAGCCGGGCAGGAACGAGAACCGGTCAGCCGGGCAGGAACGAGAACCGGACCTGGCGGGTTGGGTTGTCCCCGTTCGGGTCAACCAGGCACAGCGACTGCCAGGTGCCGAGCATGAGCCGCCCGGCACACACCGGCAGCGTGGCATCCGGCGACAGGAAAGCGGGTAGCAGATGGTCCCGCCCATGCCCGGGGGCCCCGTGCCGGTGTCGCCACCGATCGTCGGCGGGCAGTAGGTCGTTGATCACCTGACGTAGGTCATCGTCGGACCCGGCGCCGAATTCGATGAGCGCGAGCCCGGCGGTGGTGTGGGGCACGAAGACGTGCAGCAGGCCGTCCCCCTGTCCGGCAACGAACCGGTCCGCCTCGTCGGTGATGTTCCGGACGGTGAGGCGTGCGCCTGTCTGCACGGCTATCACTTCGGTACGCATATGTGAATTCTGCCCCGCGGCCGGTCCTGGCCGACCCGTGACACCGACACATCGTCGGGCCACCCCAGATGAAGTTACCGACGAGTACCTGTGTCGAGCGTCGCGTCTCCTGCGGGTGAAGTGACGGGGAGCGCCTCGAGAAGGCAGGATGGCGCTATAACCTGACCAAAATCCAACCGAGGGAACGCCTGTGGCCACGGAACGCAAGCGCCCGGTGATCAGTGCCGGTCTGCCGAGCCAGCTTCCGGATATCGACCCCGACGAGACCGGCGAATGGGTCGAGTCGCTCGACGGTGTCATCGACGAGCGCGGGACGAAGCGCGCCCGCTACGTCATGCTGCGCCTGCTGGAACGAGCCCGCGAGCGTCAGGTCGGGGTGCCATCCCTGACGACCACGGACTACATCAACACCATCGCCCCGGAGCAGGAGCCCTGGTTCCCCGGTGACGAACACGTCGAGCGGCGGATCCGGGCCTACATCCGATGGAACGCGGCGGTGTTGGTGCACCGGGCCCAGCGGCCGGAGATCGGCGTCGGTGGGCACATCTCGACGTTCGCCAGCTCGGCCTCGCTCTACGAGGTCGGCTTCAACCACTTCTTCCGGGGTAAGGACCATCCGGGGGGCGGCGACCACCTCTTCTACCAGGGGCACGCCTCCCCCGGCATGTACGCGCGGGCGTTCCTCGAGGGACGGCTCAGCGAGCACCAGCTCGACGGGTTCCGCCAGGAGCTGTCGCACCCCGGCGGCGGGCTGCCGTCGTACCCGCACCCCCGGTTGATGCCGAGCTTCTGGGAGTTCCCCACCGTCTCGATGGGCCTCGGCGGCGTCAACGCCATCTACCAGGCCCGGTTCAACCGTTACCTGCACCACCGCGGCATCAAGGACACTTCTGACCAGAACGTGTGGGCGTTCCTCGGCGACGGCGAGATGGACGAGCCGGAGACGCTGGGCGCGATCGGGACCGCCGCTCGGGAGGAGCTGGACAACCTCACCTTCGTCATCAACTGCAACCTGCAACGCCTGGACGGACCGGTCCGCGGTAACGGCAAGGTGATGCAGGAGCTGGAGGCGTTCTTCCGGGGCGCCGGCTGGAACGTCATCAAGGTCGTCTGGGGCCGCGAGTGGGACCCACTGCTCGCCCGGGACACCGACGGCGCGCTGGTCAACCTGATGAACACCACGCCGGACGGTGACTACCAGACCTACAAGGCGGAGTCCGGGGCGTACATCCGGGAGCACTTCTTCGGCCGCGACCCGCGGACCCGCAAGATGGTCGAGCACCTCAGCGACGACGAGATCTGGAACCTGAAGCGGGGCGGCCACGACTACCGGAAGCTCTACGCGGCGTACAAGGCCGCGGTGGAGCACACCGGGCAGCCGACGGTGATTCTGGCCAAGACCATCAAGGGTTGGACGCTCGGCTCGCACTTCGAGGGGCGCAACGCCACCCACCAGATGAAGAAGCTGACGCTGGAGGACCTGAAGACCTTCCGCGACCGGCTCTACCTGGACATCCCGGACAAGGCGTTGGAGGAGAACCCCTACCTGCCGCCGTACTACCGGCCGGAGGCGAAGTCCGACGAGATCGAGTACCTGCACGAGCGGCGCCGGCAGCTCGGCGGCTACCTGCCCTCCCGACGGTCCGGCACGAAGCGGCTCACCATCCCCGACCCCAAGAGCTTCGCCGACGTGAAGCGTGGTTCCGGCAAGCAGAAGGTGGCCACCACGATGGCCTTCGTCCGGCTGCTCAAGGACCTGATGAAGGACAAGGAGTTCGGCCGACGCTGGGTACCGATCATCCCGGACGAGGCCCGCACCTTCGGGATGGACTCGCTCTTCCCGACGCGGAAGATCTACTCGCCGCACGGCCAGCGCTACACCTCGGTTGACCGGGAGCTGTTCCTGTCGTACAAGGAGGCGACCAGCGGGCAGATCCTGCACGAGGGCATCAACGAGGTCGGCTCGGTCGCCTCCTTCACCGCGGCCGGCTCCGCGTACGCCACGCACAACGAGCCGATGATCCCGGTGTACATCTTCTACTCGATGTTCGGGTTCCAGCGGACCGCGGACGGGCTCTGGGCGGCCGCCGACCAGATGGCCCGCGGCTTCCTGCTCGGCGCTACCGCCGGCCGGACCACGCTCAACGGCGAGGGCCTCCAGCACGAGGACGGTCACTCGCTGTTGATCGCCGCCACCAACCCGGCGGTGGTCGCCTACGACCCGGCGTTCGCCTTCGAGATCGCGCACATCGTGGAGAACGGCCTGCACCGCATGTACGGCGAGGCGCAGGAGAACATCTTCTACTACCTGACGATCTACAACGAGCCGATCGTGCAGCCGGCGGAGCCGGCGGAGGTCGACGTCGAGGGCATCCTGAAGGGCATCTACCGGTACGCGCCGGCGCCCCAGGTGGACGGCCCGTCGGCACAGCTGCTCGCCTCCGGCACCGGCATGCAGTGGGCGCTCAAGGCGCAGGACCTGCTCGCCCGGGACTGGGGGGTGGCCGCCAGCGTCTGGTCCGTGACCTCCTGGACCGAGCTGCGCCGCGACGCGGTCCAGGCGGAGGAGCACAACCTGCTCAACCCGACGGAGCAGCAGCAGGTCCCGTACGTGACGGCCAAGCTGGCCGACGCCGACGGACCGAAGGTCGCGGTCAGCGACTGGATGCGCGCGGTGCCGGATCTGATTGCCCGCTGGGTGCCCGGCGACTACACCTCGCTCGGCACCTGCGGGTTCGGCATGTCGGACACCCGGCACGCGCTGCGTCGGTACTTCCACGTGGACGCGGAGTCGATCGTGGTCGCGACGTTACGGCAGCTCGCGCTCCGCGGCGCGGTCCCGGCGGGGGTCCCCGCCGAGGCGGCCAAGAAGTACGCCATCGACGACATCGGGGCCGCCCCGGTCGGTGAGACCGGCGGCGACAGCTGACCGACGGTCACGGCTGGCCCGGCGTGGAGTGTTCCCCGCCGGGCCGGTGTCGTCTCTCGGGGTGTTCCGTCCACATCCTCTGGTGCGGTTACTGACCGCAGGGTGGATTCTGACCGCGTGCGGATGCGGACCGCGCCGGATCCGGGAGTGGGGAGCTACCCAGCGGCGGTGGCCCGGATCCCTGGCTAGGACCCCAGCCACCGCCGGAACGGGTTGACGCCAGGACGAGCCCCGGTCAGCCGACGGCGGCCAGGTCGGTCAGCCGGGCGAGCGAGTCCTCCAGGTCGGCGCCGACCCGACGCAGACCGAGCCGGAGCAGGGCGGCCTTGACCGGACCAGCCGGCCAGCGTACGACGATCAGCCGCACGACCGTCCCGCCCTCCGCCTCGTCCACGGTGAGCTGGACGTAGATCTCGGTGCGCGCCTCCGCTCGGGCACCGGCGCCCTTGGCGCGTTCCCGCCAGCCGATCAGGGTCGGCTCCTGGTAGGCGATCACCTCGGCCTCATGGGCCGCGCCGCGCCCCGCCTGGACCCGCTGCCGCCGGCCGAAGCCCTCCCCGGAGAGCACTTCCGCCGCCCGGACCCCGGCCAGCCAGGCCGGTAGCTGTTCAGCCCGCTGCACGACACCCCAGACCGCTTCGATCGGCGCGGTTACGTGCGAGCTGCGTTCCACGAGGATCATTTTCCGTCTTCCTCCAGTGCGGACAACCCACGATATCGGCACTCTATGCGTTATTTCGGACTTAAACGGACAGGTAGGTAAAAGACACGCCGAAAACCCTTGCCTCCGTCCGGGCACTATGGGTATGGCCTCCGTCGACGGCAAGGGGCCCTTCCCGACACCGACCCGGCCAGCCGTAGGCTGGGGGCGTGACGGTACGTGTGCGCTTCGCCCCCTCCCCGACCGGAATGTTCCACGTCGGCGGTGCCCGTTCGGCTCTGCAGAACTGGATCTTCGCCAAGCAGCAGGGCGGGGTGTTCGTACTCCGGGTCGAGGACACGGACGCGGCCCGCAACAAGCCCGAGTGGACCGAGGGCATCCTGGCCGCGCTGGAGTGGATCGGCATCGCACGCGGCAGTTACGAAGGGCCCTACTTCCAGTCCTCGTACGCGACCGAGCACCGCGCCGCCGCGAGCCGGCTCCACGAGGGCGGGCGGGCGTACTACTGCGACTGCACGCGGGAGGCGGTACAGGCCCGTACCGGCTCCCCACACACCGGCTACGACGGCTTCTGTCGGGATCGAGAGCTGGGTCCGGGTGCCGGCCGCGCCCTCCGCTTCCGGACCCCGGACGAGGGTACGACCGTGGTGGTCGACCTGATCCGGGGTGAGCCCACCTTCGACAACCGGCTGATCGAGGACTTCGTGATCGCCCGGAGCGACGGTTCACCGGTCTTCCTGCTCGCGAACGTGGTTGACGACATGACGATGGGGATCACCCACGTCATCCGGGCCGAAGAGCACCTACCCAACACGCCGAAGCAGCAGCTGCTCTGGGACGCACTCGGCGTGAAGCCGCCGGTGTGGGCGCACGTCCCGGTCGTCGTCAACGAGAAGCGGCAGAAGCTGTCCAAGCGCCGGGACAAGGTGGCCCTGGAGGCGTACCGCGACGAGGGCTATCTGGCCGACGCGATGCGCAACTACCTGATGTTGCTCGGCTGGGCCCCGGCCGGCGACCGCGAGATCGTGCCCTGGCCGGCCATCGAGGAGGAGTTCCGACTGGATGAGGTGAACCCCTCCCCGGCCTTCTTCGACGAGAAGAAGCTGCGCGCGTTCAACGGCGAGTACATCCGGGCGCTGCCGGTCGCCGACTTCATCGCGGCGTGCCAGCCATGGTTGACCGGGACCGCGACGATCGCACCTCCGCCGTGGCAGCCGGACGAGTTCGACGCCAAGGCACTCGAGGCGGTGGCACCGCTGGCGCAGACCCGGATCGCGGTACTCAGCGAGATCGTGCCCAACGTGGATTTCCTCTTCCTCGACACGCCGCTGATCGACGAGGGAGCGTGGGCCAAGGCGATGAAGGACGGTGCCGGCGACCTGCTCGACGCGGTGATCGCCGCCTTCACCGAGGTGCCTTCATGGGACGCGGATTCGACCAGGTCGACACTGGAGGCAGTCGGCGCAGCGCACGGCTTGAAGCTGGGCAAAGCCCAGGCACCCGTCCGGGTCGCGGTGACCGGCCGCCGGGTCGGCCTCCCCCTCTTCGAGTCGCTCGAGGTCCTGGGCCGCGAGCGCACCCTGACCCGGCTACGGGCCGCCCGGCTCCGCCTCCCCTGAGCGAAAAAGCACCCTGCCGTCCGGTTGTCCGGCGCGCTAGGTAAAATGCGCGGGTCGACCGGCCGCGATCGGCGACTCCTGGGTTGAAGATCACAGATAGCTGAAATCTCTTCACCAGGAGGTGCAACCAGCTGTCGCGGAACGGAGTCTAATGAGGTGGAGGCGTCCGGCCCAGCATCCGGCGTCCACGGCGATCCGCGTGCACTAAGCCCGCAGCGATGCCATCCATCGAACGGGGGCGAGGAGGCAGCGATGGTCCGTAGGGTACGGCGATTGGTCGCCATCATGGCTGGTGGTCTCACAGCGGGAGTGCTCTCACTCGGCATCGCCGCACCCGCGTCGGCGACATCGAAGCCGCCGCCAGCGGGGGTGGATATCACCGGTGCCGGAATGGCCGAGCCGCTACACCTCCGCGCCGACACCCACCCGGCCCAGGTGGCGGCCGTCATCGACCAGGTTAACTTCCTTGGCGACGCTGGCCAGAGCAGCAAACCGGACAAGGTCGACCTGGGTCCTAAATACACTGTCGTCGTGCTCACTGGGGACAAACCCCAGCGGACCTACGACCTGTACCCGAAGGCCGCCGGCGGGCCCCGTATCTATCGACCGGCCAAGCAGCCGGACTCCAAGCAGTCCACCGCCGGCTGGTTCTTCGGCCGATTCACCATGTCGGAGACGCTGCGGACAGCTGGTGTGCCGTTGGAACGGCAGGTGGACCTGGTTGGCGGTGGGGCCGGCGGCAGCGAACGGATGATTCCGGAAGATGCGCTCGACCCGGCTGGAAACCTCGACGAGGCATTCAGCGGGTTGCCCCGGCTGCTCTTGGTCAACATAGCCGTCGTGCTGACGATCACCGTCGGGCTGGCCGGGATCGCACTGCTGATCCGCCGCCGGACCCGCTGACGCCTCCGGTCGATCCACTGACACCGCCAGCCGGAGCCGCGCCGGTCGGCCGCGGCGCCATCCGTCAGCGACCGCTTCCCCGCCGCCGGGTCAACACCAGCGGCTGGGCGGTCGGCCGGGTCGCCCCACCCGCGTTCGGGGTCGAACCGGGCCGTGCCGGTGCGCGCCCGCCCAGCCGGGCAGGCCGCTGAGACAACCCCGAACCGGGCTCGACGGCGCCCCGGCCGACTCGGCGGACCGTTGGCGCGGCACCGCTGAATCCTCCTCAGCGCGCTCCGGCAAGGGCCCGCTCGGCGTCTCGCCCGGAACGCTGCCGGCAAGCCACCGGTGCTGCTTGGTTGCCGGCAACTCGTGGTGGCCCGGCCGGCAGTGCCCGTCCTGGGCGCAGCCGCGCTCGGCCTCCCCGTGCGCCATCCAGGTCTCCTCACCCTCGCCGTCGCCCACCGGCGCTGCCCCGGCGTGCCCCTGTCACCGTACTGGCCGGGACCGACGGGCGGTGCGGCGCGCGTACCAGGCCACCTCCGGAATCGCCGCGAATCACCGATCTCGGACGAACCGGCCAGATACCACACCGCAGATAACGACGTGTCAGGCTAGGGCGGTGAACGAGCCGGGAACCGAACTGGCGGCCACGCTGCGCCGGATCGAGCGGGCGGCGGGAGCACTCGCCACCGCCAGTGTGGCGCGGATGGACGAGACCCTGCCCTGGTTCCGCGAGCTCCCGGCCGACCAACGCTCCTGGGTCATGTTGGTGGCGCAGGCCGGCGCCCGCTCCCTGGTGCAGTGGCTGCGCGCCGGCGGCGGCACCGCGGACAGCACCCAGGAGGTTTCCGACGAGGTCTTCGCGACCGCACCGCAGGCCCTGGCCCGCTCCATCAGCCTCCAACAGACGGTAGCCCTGATCAAGGTGACCATCGACGTGGTGGAAGAACGGGTCCCGACCCTCGCCGCCCCCGGGGAGGAGCAGCAGTTACGGGATGTGGTGCTGCGCTACTCCCGGGAGATCGCGTTCGCCGCCGCCCGGGTGTACGCGCGGGCCGCCGAGTCCCGTGGTTCCTGGGACGCCCGACTCCAGGCCCTCCTGGTTGACGCGCTTCTTCGTGGCGACTCACCAGACGTGTTGGCCAGCCGGGCGGCGGCGCTGGGCTGGGCGGACGCGCCCCCGGTGGCGGTGGCGGTGGGCCGCTCCCCAGGCGGGGAGGTCTCCGCCGTACTGCACACCGTCTACCGGCTGGCCCGGCGCATCGGTGCCGAGGTGATCGGCGGCGTGCACGGCGACCGCCTGGTCATCGTGCTCGGCGGGGTGGCCGATCCGATGGCCGCCACCGGCAAGCTGCTCGACGCCTTCGGTGCCGGCCCGGTCGTCGTGGGCCCGGCCGTGCCGAGCCTGGACGAGGCCACCGACTCGGCCCGGGCCGCCCTCGCCGGATTCCGGGCCGCCCCGGCCTGGCCGGCCGCACCCCGGCCGGTACCCGCCGCCGACCTGCTACCGGAGCGGGCGCTCGCCGGAGATGCCGAGGCCCGCCGCCGGCTGCGACACGACGTGTACGCCCCGCTGGCCCGCTCCGGTGGGGAGCTACTGGAGACGCTGGACGCCTTCTTCACCGCCACGGGCACCCTGGAGAGCGCGGCCCGGGCGCTGTTCGTACACCCGAACACCGTGCGGTACCGGCTGCGGCGGGTGGCGGAGGTGACCGGGCTGTCCCCCCTCGCGGCCCGGGACGCGTACGCGCTCCAGATGGCGCTCACCGTCGGTCGACTCGACCCGGTAGGCACCCGAACACCGAATCGGACAAAAAACCCAGTTGCCAATAGAGCAGGACGATAAACTGACCGGGCCGGTGGATCTTTGTAGGGTTCCTCCAAAGGTTCTAGTGCGGTTTGGTGCAAGACCGCACAGCGCTACCCGCGCGGATCCGGGAGAGTCGTACCCGTGCTCGCCGTACTCTCCCCCGGCCAGGGTTCACAGAAACCCGGCTTCCTGACCCCTTGGCTCGACCTTCCCGGCGCCGAGGCGCGGTTGCGCTGGTGGTCCGCGCTCGCCGGGGTCGACCTGGTGCACCTCGGCACGGCCGCGGACGCTGACGAGATCAAGGACACCGCCCGCACCCAGCCCCTGCTCGTCGCGGCGGCGCTACTCGCCGCCGAGCAGCTGCCGATGCACGATGTCACGCTCACCGCCGGCCACAGCGTCGGCGAGCTGGGCGCGACCTCGCTCGCCGGAGTGCTCACCCCGGAGGCCGCGGTCACGCTGGCCGCCGTCCGGGGGCGCGAGATGGCAGCGGCCTGCGCGCTGGAACCGACCGGGATGGCCGCGCTGCTCGGCGGCGACCCCGACGAGGTGCTCGCCGCCGTCGAGAAGCACGGGCTACACCCGGCCAACCGCAACGGCGCCGGCCAGGTCGTGGCCGCCGGCTCCCTTGGTGGGCTGGAGAAGCTCGCCGCTGAGCCCCCCGCCCGCGCCCGGGTCCGCCAGCTACAGGTGGCCGGCGCCTTCCACACGCCGTACATGGCCCCGGCCGAGGCCGCCCTCGCCGCCGTGGCTGCCGGCGTCACCCCCACCGATCCGACTCATATCCTGCTGTCAAACCTCGACGGCGCCGCGGTGAACCATGGCCGGGAGATGGTGCAGCGGCTGATCCGCCAGGTCACCGCCCCGGTCCGTTGGGACCTGTGCCTACGCACCCTCGCCGACCTCGGTGTGACCGGGGTGATTGAACTACCCCCGGCCGGCACCCTCGCCGGCCTGGTCAAGCGGGAGCTGAAAGGCGAGGCCGCCCCGGAGATCGTCACCCTCAACACCCCGGACGACCTGCCCGCCGCGCGAGACCTGATCGCCCGGCACAGCGGCCCCGCTGGCCACGAGCCGATCATCCAGTTCCGGGTCGTGGTCTCCCCCGCCGCCGGCACCTTCGTCCCCGCTGACGAGCTGGCCGAAGGCGTTGACCTGCGCGCCGGTCAGGTCATTGGCCACATCGCCACCCGGCAGGGCCCGGTCGAGGTCCCCGCCCACGACAGCGGCCTGCTCACCGAATGGCTCGCCCACCACGACGATCCGGTGGCGCCGGGCCAGCCGCTGGCCCGGATCGGTGGCCACACATGACATCGCGGTACCCATGGCCGTATAGGGAAGGACAGCCTTGATGACGGGCAGCCGGATCGTTGCGCTCGGCCACTACCAGCCGTCCCGGGTGGTGACCAACCACGAGATCGCCCAGCTGGTGGAGACCAGCGACGAGTGGATCCGCGACCGGGTCGGCATCGTCAGCCGCCGAGTCGCCGACGGCGATACGGTCACCGACATGGCCGTCGCCGCCGCTGGCAAGGCGCTGGCCGGCTCCGGCCTGACCACCGCCGACATCGACCTCGTCGTGGTGGCCACCTGCACCTCGGTCGACCGCAGCCCGAACGTCGCCTCCCGGGTCGCGGCCCGGCTCGGCATCACCGCCCCCGCCGCGTTCGACCTCAACACCGCCTGCTCCGGCTTCGCGTACGCCCTCGGCACGGTCGACCACGCTGTCCGGGCCGGCGCAGCGCGGAACGCCATCGTCATCGGCGCGGAGAAGCTCTCCGACTTCACCGACTGGACGGACCGTTCGACCTGCATCATCTTCGGCGACGGGGCGGGGGCCGCGGTGGTCGCCGCCACCGGGACGGATGAGCCGACCGGCATCGGCCCGGTGGTGTGGGGTTCGGTGCCGGAGCGCGGCGACGCGGTCCGGATCGAGGGGTGGCGCCCGTACGTGCGGCAGGAGGGACAGACCGTCTTCCGCTGGGCCACCACCGCGCTGGCACCGCTCGCACTCCAGGCGTGTGAGCGGGCCGGGGTCGCCCCGTCCGAGCTGGCGGCGTTCGTGCCGCACCAGGCCAACACCCGCATCATCGACGGCATCGTCAAGCGCCTCGACATCCCTCAGGCGATCGTCGCCAAGGACCTGGTCGAATCCGGCAACACCTCGGCGGCGAGCATTCCCCTGGCCCTGTCGAAGCTGGTGGAACGGCGCGAGGTGCCCTCCGGTGCACCGGTGCTGCTGTTCGGCTTCGGCGGTGGCCTGACCTACGCCGGTCAGGTCATCCGCTGCCCCTGAAACCCGGTGCGCCTCGGCACACCGCCCTTCGCCACCGCGGCGAAGCAACCCCCCGATGAGAGGAACCAACAACAATGACCCGTGACGAGATCACCACCGGCCTCGCCGAGATCCTCGAAGAGGTTGCCGGGGTGACCCCGGACGACGTGGCCGAGGGGAAATCCTTCACCGACGACCTGGATGTCGACTCGCTGTCGATGGTGGAGGTCGTGGTGGCCGCCGAGGAGAAGTTCGGCGTCAAGATCCCGGACAACGAGGTGCAGAACCTGAAGACGGTCGGGGACGCTGTCAGCTACATCGAGGCGCAGTCCTGATCATGACCCACCCTGACGTCGTCGTCACCGGTCTCGGCGCGACCACCCCGCTGGGCGGGGACGTCGCGTCAACCTGGGACGCCATGCTCAATGGCCAGTCCGGGGTGAGCGCGCTCACCCCGGACTGGGCCGAACGGCTACCGGTCCGGATCGCAGCCCAACTCGCGGTCGACCCGGCTGAGCTGCTGGACCGGATCAAGTTACGCCGACTGGACCGCTCCGAGGCGATCGCGATCATCGCCGCGAACCAGGCTTGGGCTGATGCCGGCCTCGCCGACTCCGGGCTGGACCCGGAGCGGCTCGGCGTCAGCGTCGGCTCGGGCATCGGCGGCGCACTGACCCTGCTCAACCAGGACGACATCCTCGAGGCCTCCGGCCCGCGGCGGGTCTCCCCGCACACCATTCCGATGCTGATGCCGAATGGCCCCGCCGCCTGGATCGGGCTGGAGCTGCAGGCCCGCGCGGGTGTGCACTCGGTGGCCAGCGCCTGCGCCACCGGCGCGGAGGCGATCACCCTCGGCATGGACATGATCCGTGCCGGGCGCGCCGATGTGGTGGTGGCCGGCGGCACCGAGGCGGTCATCCACCCGCTGCCGATCGCCGGCTTCTCCTCGATGCGGGCGATGTCCACCCGCAACGACGAGCCGGAGAAGGCCTCTCGCCCCTGGGACAAGGCCCGCGACGGCTTCGTACTCGGCGAAGGCGCCGGAGTGCTGGTGCTGGAACGCGCCGACCACGCCGCAGCCCGCGGTGCCCACGTGTACGCCCGGCTCGCTGGCGCCGGAATGACCTCCGACGGTTACGACATCGTTCAGCCGCACCCGGAGGGCGCCGGCGCGATCCGGGCCATCACGAAGGCGCTCGCCGACGCGGACATCGCTCGGGGCGACATCGTGCACGTCAATGCCCACGCCACCTCGACCCCGGTGGGCGACCTGGCCGAAATCAAGGCACTGCACCAGGCGCTGGGCGACCACCCCGTCCTGACGGCGACGAAGTCGATGTCCGGACACCTGCTCGGCGCGGCCGGTGCGCTGGAGTCGATCGCGACGATCCTGGCGATCCGGGATGGTGTGGTACCGCCCACGATCAACCTGGATGACCCGGACGACGGTCTCGACCTGGATGTGGCCGCCAACAAGGCGCGCCACCTGGAGATCCCCGCTGCGCTGAACAACTCCTTCGGCTTCGGCGGGCACAACGTGGCTCTCGTCTTCACGCGGGCCTGAGACCACAGCCTTGGAGGCTCACGTGACCACCACTGTTGCCGGCCCCGAAACCTCTACCGTGGACTATCGGGATCCGGAGCTGCGGCTCCGGTCCCTGTTCGACGCGGGCACGCTCCGCCTACTCGCCCCACCCGACAGCTCCGGTGTGCTCTGTGCCCGCGGCGAGATCGAGGGCACACCGGCCATCGCGTACGCCACCGACGCCACGAAGATGGGCGGCGCGATGGGCCTTGACGGCTGCCGCCACATCGTTGACGCGATTGACACCGCCGTCCGGGAGCGGGTGCCCGTACTCGGGCTCTGGCACTCCGGTGGAGCCCGACTCGCCGAGGGCGTGGTCGCGCTCGACGCGGTCGGTCAGGTCTTCGCCGCCATGGTCCGCGCCTCCGGCCGGGTACCACAGATCTCCGTCGTGCTCGGTCCCGCCGCGGGGGGCGCCGCCTACGGGCCGGCGCTCACCGACATCGTGGTGATGAGCGGTGCCGGCCGGATCTTCGTGACCGGCCCGGAGGTCGTCCGCAGCGTCACCGGCGAGCAGGTCGACATGGCCCGGCTCGGTGGCCCCGAACCGCACGGCCGGCGCTCCGGCGTCGTCCACGTGACGTGCCGGGACGACGAGGAGGCACTGGCACAGTCGCGCCGGCTCGCGGCCCTCCTCGGCCACCAGGGCCGACTCTGCCCAGACGATGTGCCGGCCACCGCCGAGGACGGGCACGACCTGGCCGCGAAGATGCCGGCCGAGACCAACCGGGCGTACGACGTCAAGCCGGTGGTCAAGGCGCTGCTCGACGCGCCCGGTGTCGAGCTGCACGCCAAGTGGGCCCCGAACATCGTCACCACCCTGGGGCGGTTCGCCGGCCGGACGGTCGGCGTGATCGCCAACAACCCGCTGCGGCTCGGCGGCTGCCTCGACGCCTCCAGCGCCGAGAAGGCGGCCCGCTTCGTACGGATGTGCGACTCGCTCGGCGTACCGCTGATCGTGCTCGTTGACGTCCCCGGCTACCTGCCCGGGCTGGGCCAGGAGTGGGACGGCGTGGTCCGACGCGGGGCGAAGCTGCTGCACGCCTTCGCCGAGGCGGTCGTGCCGCGGGTGACGCTGGTGACCCGCAAGGCGTACGGCGGCGCGTACATCGCGATGAACTCCCGTTCCCTCGGCGCGACCGCGGTCTTCGCCTGGCCGAACGCGGAGGTCGCGGTGATGGGTGCCAGCGCGGCGGTGAACATCCTGCACCGCAAGAAGCTGGCCGCCACGCCGCCGGAGGAGCGTGAGACGCTGCGCGCCGAGCTGATCGAGGAGCAGATCCGGGTCGCGGGTGGCGTGAACCGGGCGTTGGAGATCGGTGTGGTCGACAACGTCATCAAGCCCGCCGAGACCCGCCGACAGATCGCTGAGGCTCTCGCGGCGGCACCGGCCGGTCGCGGCGCACACGGCAACATCCCGCTCTAGCGGATATCGGATAGCCCCCGGGCACCGCCGACCGCGGTGTCCGGGGGCTGCGGTATATATATCCCGGTGAGTGGCCGGCGGGTTACCGTGTCGGTCCAATTCGATCCCAGGGATGTGTACTGTGCTGCGTCATCGTCTACCAGTCACGCTGGCCGTTCTCGCCCTCCTGGTTCCGGCCGGCTGCGGCGCGGAGGAGGAGCCGGCCGACCCCGGCTCGTCGGCCGACCCCGGCTCGTCGGCCGACCCCGGCTCGTCGGCCGAAAACACCGCCGTCGGCGAGCCCTGGTACGACGAGATCATCCCGGCCGATGCCGACGGTGCCGCCGGTGGCGCGGACGGGCCGTGCCCGCTGCCGGTTACCTTCCCGGTCGCCGAGGGCTGGCAGGCCGAGACCGTCGAGTTGGACCCGACGACCGCCGAGGATCCGGAGTTGGCCGCCGGGATGGCGGCGAGAATGACGTTGCGCGGCGGCGCCACCGTACGGTGCGAGGTGGGCCGCGGCCCAGGTGGCGGCTTCCTCCGGGTCTGGACCACCGAGCAGGGTGTCCCGCCCCGGGCGGCCCTGGACGCCTTCCTCGCCGACACGTCGCTCGAGCAGGCCACCGAGGCGCAGTTCCGGGACCTGACCGTCGATGACCTCACCGGTGTGGAGGCGACCTGGGTCAGCCAAAACTCGCTTGACGAGGAGAACCGCGGCTGGGGAGCGGCCGTTTCGGCGAACGGGCAAGCCCTGCTGTTCGTGACCAACGAGAGCGTGTTCACCGACCATTCCGACATGTTGCCGGTGTATCGCCTGGCGGTACAGGGGGTCCGTACGGCGGGCTGACCGGGCCCCGGCCGACCGGGTAACTCAGCTGCCGCAGGTCGTGGCGGGCAGGCCGGATACCGGCACCGGTGCACGGCCGGCCGGGATGGCCTCGCCGGCCAGCACCTCGGCCAGCCCGGTCATCGACGCCGGGCTCGACGAGTAGGTCGCCAGCAACGCCGGGGAGTCCGCCTCGGCCAACAGGTACGGGGTGTCCATGGCGACGGTCACAGCGGCGTCGGCGCTCAGATCGTCGGCGCTGTCGCCGTAGCCGACCAGGTGGACCACGGCACCGCCGGTGTCGGTTACCGACACCCCGGCCGCGGTCAACTTCTCGATCAGCATCGCCCGGGTGTGCTCCCGGCCGGCGGAGGCGGTCACGGTGACCGGCCCGGAGACCGGGCTGCCACACGGGCCGCGCAGCGCGGTCACCGCGGCGGTGGCGAGTTCGGTGGCCGCCGCCTGGTGGGCCGGCGCGCCGAGGACGTCCAGTTCCGGGGTGGCCGCACCGGCCAGGGTGAACTTCATGGTCAGCACCCGGGTAACCGCCTCCACCAGCCGGGTTCGGGGCAGCGAGCCGTCGCGCAACGCGGCGAGCAGCCCGTCGTACGCCTGGCCGACGTTCGGCGGCATGAGGATCAGGTCGTTGCCGGCGTTCAGCGCCCGGACCGCGGCCTCGCCGGGCGACCAGCGCTTGGCGGGGGCCATGTTCATCCCGTCGGTGATCACCACCCCCGCAAAGCCGAGCTCGCCGCGGAGCACCTCGGTGAGCAGGGTGTGCGAGAACGTCGCCGGGGTGCCCGGATCGACCGCGCTGACGTCGAGGTGCCCGGACATCACGGCGAGGGCGCCGGCCTCGATGCCGGCCGCGAAGGGACGCCATGCCTCCAGCTCAAGCACGGTGCGGGGCTGCGGCAGCACCGGCAATTCCTCGTGGGAGTCGGTGGCGCTGTGCCCGTGGCCGGGAAAGTGTTTCAAGGTGGCCGCGACGCCGGTCGCCTGCAGACCGCTCACCACGGCACTGACCTGCTCGGCCACCACCGACGGGTCAGCGCCGTAGGACCGGGACCCGATCACGGTGCTGGGGGTGACCAGCACGTCGGCGACCGGAGCAAAGTCCACGTTGATGCCCATCGCGGCGAGTTCGGTGCCGGCAGCCCGCCAGGCGGCCTCGGTCAGCTCAGGTTTGCCGGCCGCCCCCGCGGCCAACGCGCTGGGCAGCATGGTGACCCCGTCGGTGATCCGGGTGACCACCCCGTACTCCTGATCGGTGCCGATCAGAAACGGCGCCTCGCCGGTGGCCAGGTCGGCGGCGGCGGACCGCAGCCCGGTGGTCAGCGCCCGAACCTGTTCCGGGTTGTCAACGTTGGTGGTCTCCTGGTTGCCGCTGGTCGGGTCGTCCGCGCTGAAGCCGACGAGGATGAGCCCGCCGAGGCGGTACTTCGCGATCATTTGGGCGGGGGTGTCGACGCCGGCCAGTTCCTGGTTGCCGGCGGCCGAGCCGGCCGGGACCTGATCGGCGGCGGCACCGTAGGCGTACGGCATCAACACCTGGCCGACGAGGTCCTCATCCGCCAGCGTGCTGGCCAGGGCGGCGGCACTGGCCGCCGGATCCGCGACCGGGCCGGTGGGCGACGGGCCGGATGCCGGGCCACTCGTCGCCTCAGTCGGCTGCGCGCGCCCCGGGCCGCCGGTGCAGCCGGCAAGAAGCAGGGCAGTGAGTGCGGCCAGCGCGATGACCGCGACACCGCCACGTCGTGCAGGTATCGACACGCGAGCCATCCCACTCTTTCGACGCCGGTTGGGGCAGGTCGACCCTACCCGCGCCGAATGGCCGCCACCGAAACACGTGGCGACCTCACCTTATAGGGGTTGGACCTCAGCCGACGCGGGTGAGCAGCGTCACCGGGGCCCCGTCACCGGCGTACCGGTAGGGCTCCAACTCGGCGTCCCAGGCCGCCCCGAGGGCCTTCTCCAGGGCGTGGGCGAGGGCCTCGGGCGCCCGGGCAGCCGCCATGATGCTGCGCAATCGGTCCTCACCGAGCTGAATGTCGCCGGCCGCGCCGACGGTTGCCTGGAAGAGCCCGCGGCCGGGGACGTACATGAAGCGTTCCCCATCCGCGCCGGGACCCGGCTCCTCCGTGACCTCGAACCGGATCATGGGCCACTGCCGAAGGGCAGCAGCCAGCTCGGCGCCCGTTCCGGGGCGGCCGGTCCACCCGCACTCCGCCCGGCGGGCGCCGGGGTCAACGGGCTGAGCTGTCCACTGCAGGTTGACCGGCGCCGCAAGGACGCGCGCGATCGCCCACTCGACGTGCGAGCACACGGCGAGCGGGGTCGAGTGGACGTATACGACGCCACGCGTTGGCACGGTGACCTCCCGGGGAGCGGGGTGCGTCTTCCCCTACGACCTCGTCGCGCCAGGTGGCTACCGGGGCACATCATGACTGGTGTGCCGGATGGTGCGCTAGGGATTCGGAGAATTCGGGTCCCGGAATAGCCGGTCGGGTGAGCCCGTTGGACCAGCCCGAGGCGGTGGCCAACCCAGGCCCCCGCTCGTGTACAGTTCCATTGGCGGCCTGTGCCGCGAATTCTCCGCGGGATCACCCACCGGGTGAGGTCCGCACCAGCCCCCGGACGTCTTACCCGCGTCCTCACCGTACGTCTGCAAGGAGTACCTCCGTGGCGAGTAACACCTCGAAGACCGCGCGCGCGTCTGTCCGGGCCGGCCAGGCTGGCCAGGGTGGTGCCCTCAGCGTGCTGGGCGAGTTCAAGTACGTGATCCCGCTCAACGGCGGCCGGAACGCGTACGTACGTAACCTGACCAACGGCAGGACGGCACACCTGCGCACCGACTCCGACGCTTTCGTCGAGGAGATCCGGACGCTGGCCGCCGCGGGGCACGCCGCCAAGATCCGGGCCGAGCTGAGCGTCCTCAACACCACCCACCCGGGTGACGGCTGGGACGCCACCGAGAAGCGCCTCGTCGAGGCCGGCGTCTTCGAGGGCTGACCCTCCCGCCAGCCAGCTGCCCCGCTCGGGGAGCGACGAACGGTGCGGCCCGTCGGGACATCCCGGCGGGCCGCATCGTTCTCCGGGTGCCGCCGGGGTGGCGGATCCGCACGGCCCAGGGAGGCGGCGATGCCGGACGTACGGGTGGTGACCTACGACGCGCGCGGGCACGGGCGATCCAGCTGTCTGCCGCTGCCCACCGCCACCCTGGCCCAGCTCGGCGGCGACCTTCACCTGGTCACCCACGCCGTGGCCCACGCGTCACTCCGCTCGATCGGGTTCCGCGCCTCGATCGGTGCCCAACACCGGCTGGCGACCCTGACCGCCCTGGCCGGGGTGCTGGGCCAGGTTCTCGACGGCCCCGCGCCGGTCGTCCGGTAGGGCCACACCGAACCTGAAACTTGCGGGACACGGCCGGGGCGTACCCTCGTGCGGTTGACCACCGCGCTGGTCGCCGACGCCAGGAGGAACGAACGTTGACCGACCGGACCGAGCTGGAACAGGAGATCGCCGTCGAGCAGCGGCACCTGGACCGGGTGTACGCGCGCCTCGCCGAACTGCGCCAGGCGGCGGTCCGCGCCGAGTCCGACGGCTACCGCCTGGCCCGGGTCGGCAACTTCGGCGCGCTGGTCGAGCGAGACGCGATGGTCTTTCACGCGGCGCAGCGCCGGCACCTGCTCGACGCTGAGCACGAGGGGCTCGTCTTCGGCCGACTCGACCTGCACAACCGGCAGGTGCTGCACGTCGGCCGCCTCGGCATCCGGGACGAGAATGCCAGGACACTGGTGGTGGACTGGCGGGCCCCGGCCGCCGCCGCCTTCTACCGGGCCACCCCGGCACAGCCGCTGGGCGTGATCCGTCGCCGCATGATCTCCTCGAGTAGAGAGCGCGTCACCGGGATCGAGGACGACCTGCTCGACCCGGCCGCCACTCCGCCGGATATGACGACGGTCGGCGATGGTGCCCTGCTGGCCGCCCTGTCCCAGGCAACCGGGCGGGGGATGCGGGACATCGTGGCGACCATCCAGCGGGAGCAGGACGAGGCGATCCGCTCGCCGGGCTCCGGTGTCACCGTGGTCTCCGGCGGCCCGGGGACCGGCAAGACGGCGGTGGCCCTGCACCGCGCGGCGTACCTGCTCTACACCGACCGCAGCCGGTACGCCGGCGGCGGCATTCTGGTGGTCGGGCCGTCGGCCGTGTTCGTCGAGTACATCGGTTCGGTGCTGCCGTCGCTGGGCGAGGAGACCGCCACCCTCGCCGCGCTCGGTGGGCTCTTCCCGGGGGTCCGGGCGACCCGTACCGACCCACCGGAGGTCGCCGCGGTGAAGGGCTCGCTGCGGATGCGGCAGGTCTTGGAGCGGGCCGCCCGGGACGCCGCGCCGGGCACCCCGGACGAGCTGCGGCTGCTCTACCGGGGGGAGCTACTGCGGGTGACTCGTCGCGAGCTGACCGCGATCCGCGATCGGGCGTTGCGGCGGGGCGCGCGGCGCAACGAGGTACGCCGGGTCGGCTTCGACGGCGTCTTCGCCGCGCTCTGGGCGCAGGCCCGGAAGGTGGGCATTCCCGGCCTGCCGCAGCAGCGGGCGTTCGAGGATGAGCTGGCCGACCGGACGGACTTTCGCGAGTTCCTCAAGGCGTGGTGGCCGCGGCTCCACCCGCGGCACGTACTCGGCTGGCTGGCCCAGCCCGAACGGCTGCGCCGCTACGCCGCGGGAGTGCTCTCCGCCGACGAGGTCCGCCTGCTCAACGAGGCGTACCGGGCCGGGGCCGCCCTTGGGTTGACCGTGGCCGACGTCGCGCTACTCGACGAGTTGGACGCCCTGCTGGGCAAGCCGATGAAGCCGGCCCGGCCTCGGCGGGACCCGTTCCAGCTGGCCGGCGGGGTACGCGAGCTCAGCACGTTCAGCGATCGGCAGCGCGCCGCCCGAGCGGCGGCCCGGGAACGCCCCGAGGACTATCGCGAGTACACGCACGTGGTGGTGGACGAGTCCCAGGACGTGTCGCCGATGCAGTGGCGGATGGTCGGCCGCCGGGGGCGGTTGGCCTCGTGGACCGTCGTCGGCGACCCCGCGCAGACGGCGTGGACCGGCGACCCGGCGGAGTTGTCCCGAGCCCGCGACCAGGCCCTCGGCCGGCGTGCGCGGCACCATTTCACCCTGACCACCAACTACCGCAACCCGGCGGAGATCTTCGCGGTGGCGGCGGCCGAGATCCGACGGGTTGATCCGGACCTCCCGCTGCCGACCGCCGTCCGCTCCACCGGGGTTGACCCGGTGCGGCTGAGCGTGCCGCCGGCTGAGTTGGAGACCACCGTGCTGGCGGTGGTCAACACCCTGCTCGCCGAGGTCCCCGGCACGGTCGGCGTGGTCACGCCGGTGCCGCGCCGGGCCGAGGTCGCCGCTTGGCTGGACGGAATCGACGCACCCCGGTTGCAGGTGGTGACGAGCCTGGAGGCCAAGGGCATGGAGTACGACGGCGTCGTCCTGGTCGCCCCGGGCGAGATCCGGGCGGAGCCGGGGTCGGGCGTACGGACGTTGTACGTCGCGTTGTCCCGCGCCACCCAACGGCTCACCACGGTTGACCTGTCCGGTTGAGCGGGGCCCGACCGGTTCGCGCCGCCCGGGGTGTCACCTTCCGGGGTGGGGGGGCGCCGGGGTGTCACCGCTGGTCGCGGTTTCGCGGCACGGCTCAGGGCGATTTCCCGCAGATAGCTATACACATGGCAATGTGAACATAGGTTGGGCGCAGGACCGGACAGCCGACGGAAGGTGTCCGAGTGGGTTCAGCACATGACCACCACGGGGCGGTGGCCAACGCGGGGCAACGGCACCGGGGGCGCCTCTGGGCCGCCTTCGCCCTGCTCGCCGCCCTGATGGTGACGGAAGCGGTGACCGCCGTCCGCACCGGATCTCTGGCCCTGCTCAGCGACGCCGGGCACATGTTCACCGATGTCCTCGGCATCGGCATGGCCCTCGCCGCGCTGACCGCCACCCGGCGCCGCACCAGTGACCCGCAGCGAACCTTTGGGCTCTACCGGCTGGAGGTGCTGGCCGCCCTCGCCAACGCCGTACTCCTCTCCGCCGTCTCGATCTATGTGCTGGTGGAGGCCGTCCGCCGGTTCGGTGATCCGCCCGAGGTGAGCACCGGGCCCATGCTGGTTGTGGCCATCCTGGGTCTGCTCGCCAACATCGTCGCCTTCGCGCTGCTACGCCCGGGGGCACAGGAGAGCATCAACATCCAGGGTGCCTACCTCGAGGTGCTGGGCGACCTGCTCGGCAGCCTCGGCGTGATCGCGGCGGCACTGGTCATCGCCGGCACCGGCTGGTGGTGGGCCGACCCGCTCGTCGCGGTGGCGATCGGGCTGTTCATCCTGCCGCGGACCTGGCGGCTCGGCCGGGCGGCCCTACGCATCCTGGTGCAGGCCGCGCCGGAACACCTGAAAGTCACCGCGGTGCACGACCGACTGGTCGCCGTATCCGGGGTGAGCGACGTGCACGACCTGCACATCTGGACCCTCACCTCCGGGATGGAGGTAGTCTCCGCGCACCTCACCATCGCCCCCGCCGCCGACCTTGGCACGGTCCTCGAAGCCGCCCGGTCCGCGCTGAAGGAGGACTTCCGAATCGAGCACGCGACAATACAGGTCGAGCCGGCGCCAACCAGTGGGGACTGCGGTTCCGTCGGGTGGTAGTAGTCCCTGACCAACTGCCGAGTACGCCCGGCTCAGGAGCACCGGTTAGGCTCTGGGCCGGCCTCGCCAGGCGGCACCCACCGGTGCCGGCGGGGCCGCCGCCTAATCACCCGCCAGGGTGAGCCGGGGAACCAGGTACCTGGGGTGCATCCGCGTCAGCGGTAGGGATCTTCCGTCCCGAACCCGTCAGCTAACCCGGTCGGTGGTCGACGGAAGGACATCTGCATATGCCAGCAGTGGCACCCGTACGACGCCGCGCCGCCCGGGTGGCGGCACTGATCGTCGTGGCGTTCACCCTCAGCGTCGGCCTTGCCCCGGTCGGCCCTGCAGCAGCCGCTCCCCCTGCTCGACAGATCGCGGTGAACGACGATCCGGAGGGCGGGACCCCTGCCCTCCGTGCCGAGCTCGAGGCAGCCAGCAAGGGGTACCTGGACGCCAAACAGGCCCTGACCGAGTCGGTGCAGCGGCAGCAGCAGCTCACCGCCAAGCTCAAGACCGCCAAGACCGAGCAGGCCGAGCGCACCGAGCTGGTTGAGCAGATCGCCGACCAGGCATATCGGACCGGTCCACTGCGCACGGCGTCGGTGCTGCTTGACAACACCTCAACGGCGAACTTCCTGGACCGCGTCGCGACGCTGGAGGCGATGGCCGCCAACGAGAACCGTGCTCTACACGAGTTGCAGCAGACCCAGGAACAGATCGCGCAGGACACCCGCGCGGGCGAAGCGGAGATCATCGAACAGCGCAAGCAAGAGGCCCTGATGGCCAAGCGCAAGCAGCAGGCGGAGCAGGCGCTGGCGGTCGCCAACGAGCAGGCCAGCGCCGCAGCCGCCGCCACCAACACCACCCAGAACTCGACCCAGGCAGCCCCGGCCCCGCGCAACCCGGACGGCTCCTGGCCGGCCGAAACCTGCAGCGTCAATGACCCCACGCCGGCGGATGGTTGCATTACCCCGCGAACGCTGCATGCGCTGAACGAGGCCAAGGCGGCCGGCTTCACCCGCTATGTGTCCTGCTATCGCCCCGGCAGCTCCGGCGAGCACCCAAAGGGCCGGGCCTGCGACTTCGCCGCTCAGCAGGACGGCTTCGGCGGAGATGCCACCGGCGACGACCGAACATACGGCAACAACCTGGCGGCGTTCCTGGTGGGCAACGCCGACCAACTCGCGGTGCTGTACGTGATCTGGTATCGGCAGATCTGGCTGCCCAGCAGTGGGTGGAAGTCGTACAGCGGGGCCGCCGGCGATCCCTCCAGCGACCACACAAACCACGTGCACCTGTCGGTCTACTAACCCGGGTGCGTGGGCCGGGAGCCGTCCGCGGACGAACAGCTCCCGGCCCGCGCACCGCCGGAGCACGAGCTGGTCAGCCCCCCGGCAGGACCTCCGGGGCCGTCGCCTGAGCAAAGTAGGGCTCGGGGGCGCCGAAGAGGCCGAGTAGGCCAGCGACCCAGAGCTGCCGGTGTACGAATCGGCTCGGCTCGGTCACCACCAGCCGCACACCGCTCACCTCGGCGGTCTGGAAGCCGGCAACCATCGCGCTGATGCCGACAGAGTCGATGAAGGTCACCAACCGCATGTTCAACTCGATGCGGCGAGGATGGCTCTTGGCCAGGGCCTCAGCGACCGCCTCACGCACCTCGTATGCGGTATCGACATCAATCTCACCGCGTGGTGAGATCTCCACGACGCTCCCGGGTAGGACCGACTTTACGATCGACAGGCTCACGCGAGCACCTCCACTCGCCCGTCAACAGGCGCCTCATCAGTACGCAGGCCGCGACCGAGAGTATTCCTCCCACACACTCGGTCGCCACCCCCTGGGATGAGTAGTTCTTGTGGTTCGAATGCCAGGTCAGCCTTATCCGAATATTTCACCCTTCGGTTACGGGACTGTCTTTACGGGAACAACCCCCAACGCGAACAGCCCTCATCCGAACAGTTCTCCACCTGAACAGCTATCCACCTGAACAGTTCTCCACCCAAACAGTCAAGGGCCAAAGTACCCGAGACCCGAAACAGTCACGGCCCAATGTAGCGGCCCGATGCGACGAAAGGCGGAGACCCCAGGCCACCCGGCGTGGTCGCCCAGCACGCGCTCAGCCGGCACCCCGGCCCCACAACCGCCTCGTCGCGTCGGCGCCCGGGGTCGGGAACCATCCGGGCCGGGTGAGCCCTCCTCACCCCGCTGCCGGCGACAGTGGTAGGCATGACCGATCCGAACGTGCCGGCCCAGTCGGCATGCGGCAACCGTTTGGTGGTGCGGTGATGACGACCCCACACCAGGTCACCCCACTCCTCCGAACCCCGGTGACGGAGAGCGACCATATCCGGGGACCGGTGGACGCGCCGGTGACCCTCGTCGAGTACGCGGACTTCCAGTGCCAGTTCTGCGGGGTGGCCTACGCCAACCTCGCCGAACTGCTCCGGCAACGGGCCGACACGGTCCGGCTGGTCTACCGACACTTCCCGATCTCCAACGTGCACCCGTACGCGGACAACGCCGCCCATGCCACCGAGGCGGCCGGCGTCCGAGGCCGGTTCTGGGAGATGCACGACTGGTTGTACGAACACCAGGACCAGCTCGACCCGGTGCATCTCTCGCTCGGCGTCGGACAACTCGGCCTCTCCGCCGCCGAAATCGACGCCGAAACCGATCAGCAGGCCCACGGCGACCGAGTCCGGCGCGACTTCGTCGGCGGCATCCGCAGCGGCGTGCAGGCCACCCCGACCCTGTTCGTCAACGGTGCCCGACACAACGGTGGATACGACCTCGCCGACCTGCTGGCGGCGGTCGACGGCGCCGACCGGGGATGACCGGCGCCGTGGCGGTGTTGGTCGCCGCCGCCGTTCAGATCAGATCAGCCGCAGTTCCCGGGCCCGACGGACGGCCTCCCGGCGGCGGGTGGCGTCGAGCTTGCGATAGATGTTGCGGACATGGGTTTTGACCGTGTTGATCGACAACGACAGCTCGGCCGCGATCTCCACGTTGGAAAGGATGCTCTGCAGGTAGCGGAGGATGGTCACTTCACGCTCGGTCAGTGGCTCGGCCAGCGCGGCCCTGGCCGGCCCGGCCCGTTCGTCCGGATCCTCCGCCCCGCGGACCAGGTCGCTCACCACCGACCAATGCGCCGTTCCGGTATCCAGATGCGCTGCCAGCAGGTCGCGGATCTCCGGATCGGCGCGGGTGAACGGCCGCCGGACCCCCTCCGCTCCGGCCAGGTCGAGGGCGGCCTCCAGGGTCCGGTGCGCCCGTCGGCCATCGCCCACCTGCTCGGCCAGCACCACGTGCAGCACCGCGGCCTCCACCCGCACCGGTAGCGGCCAGTCCGCCGCCTCGGGCGCCTGCCAGTCGGGCAGGACCGCCTCGGCCGTCCGGACATCACCGGCCCGGAGCTCCACCCGAGCGAGGCCCACCGCGAGTTCGGGGCCCGCCCCAACCAGCAGCTCGCGGGCGACGTCCAGGTCACCCCGAGCCACATGCAGGTCGGCCTCGGCCGCCCGCAGCCACCGCTCCAGCTCCCCCCGCGGACCGCCCAACTGCTCCCGCGGACCACCCAGCCGCTCCCGGGCCGAGACGAGCAGCCGGTACCCACCTGTGCGGTCACCGGAGTCCCGCAACAGGTGGGACCAGCACCACGCCACCACCGCCCCGGCGGCGGGCTCCCCGGTCGCCGGCTCCGCCAACGCCAGGTTCGCCGCCGCCTCCTCGGGCTGGTCCCGCAGCAGCGCCACCACCGCCAGCGCCAGGTACGCGTACCCGCGGTCGGTCCGGCAGGACCACCCCTGGCCGGGCGGAAGGGCGAGCGCGGAATGGGCCCCGGTCTCCGCCTGCCGCAGGTCACCGCGGACCGCGCGCAACAGCGCTACCCGGCTGGCACCGGCCAGCTCGGTTCGTACCCATCCGGCGGCCCGGGCGGCCCGGGACGCCGCCGCCAGTTGTCGCTCCGCGTTGGCCAACTCACCGACCGCGACCTCGACCAGGCCGAGCGCGGTGCCCGCCACCGCCCACCCGTCGGCGTCCTCGACGGTGCTCTCGCGCGGTTCGGCGGTGGCCGGCATACGGTCCTGCCCCCCGGATGCCCCGGTCGCCGAATGGGTGGCGAGTAACCGGGCGGCGGCGGCGCGTACCGCCGGAATGTCGTCGGACCAGCGGACCACCGCGAGCTCCACCGCGGCGACCAACCGGGCAAAGCGTTCCCGGCGGGGCGCCGGCAGTTCACTCACCACCCCGGCGGACCGCAGATACCCCTCGGCGGCCGGCAGGTCCCCCGCGTACGCCCGTTCCGCCGCGCATGCCACGGCCAGCTCCGGGTCCCGCGCCAGGGTCTCGGCAGGTGGTGGTGGTGGCGCGGGCGAACACTCCCGGTCGTACGGCGCCAGCTCCGGCCAGGTCGTGCGGAACAGCTCGGTGGCCCCGGACCAGTCGCCGCCCTGGAGCGCGTGCCGTAGGCCGTCGGCGGGCCGCCCGTTGTCGGCATACCAGCCAGCGGCCCGCCGGTGCAGCTCCCGCGCCTCAACGGCGGGCCACCGGGCCAGCTCGTCGCGGAGCAGATCGGCCAGGAGCGGATGACAGCGGTACCAGGGGGGTCGGCCGTCGTCGTGCCGCAGTACGCCGCCGACGCCGGCCAGCCCGGCCAGCCTCGCGGCGTTGTCCGGGCGGCCGGTCACCGCGTCGGCGAGGCCGGCGCAGGCGGCGTCCGCCACCGCCGTGCTTCGCAGCAGCTCCCGGTCGTCCGGATCCAGCCCGCCAAGGACCTCCTCCCGCAGGTAGCCGGCGATGTCCGGCTGGTCACTGCCGAGCCGCCCCACCCACCGGGCCGGGTCCGGCTGCCCGGGCAAGGCGAGCGCGGCGAACCGGAGCACCGCCGGCCACCCACCGGTGCGCTCGCGCAGCCGCCGGACCCCCTCCGCCGGAAGGGCCGTCCCATGTGCGGTCAGTAGGTCGGCGACCTCGTCGCCGGTGAAGGCCAGGTCGTCTGGACCGAGCTCGCTCAGCTCGCCGGCCAGCCGCCACCGGTGGACCGCCAACGGCACCCCGGCACGAGCCCCGGCCACCAGACGCAGCCGCTGCTCACAGTGGCGGAGCAGGAACTCCAATCCGGCGACCGCCGCCGGGTCGGTGATCCGGTGCAGATCGTCCAGGACCAGCAGCACCGGCCGTTCCCGGGCAGCAAGTGCCGCGGCCAGCACCTCCAGCTGGTCCAGTCGCGGCGGACCGGCCAACGCCGTCGACCGCGGCGGGTCGGGCCGCAGCGCCGCCGCCAGGTACGACCAGAGGCGTTCGCCGTCGTCACCGGCCTCCACCGAGACCCAGCCCAGGTCCGGCCGGGACCGGCCGGACCCCGATTCCGACGGGCCCGGCGCACGCGCCCCGACCTCCGTCGGCGACCCGACACGATCCCCGGTGGCGGCGCCGGTCACCGGACCGCCCCGCACCGGGTCGCCGCCGGTGGCGGCCTGATACCAGGAGGTGAGCAACGTCGTCTTGCCCCAGCCCGCCGGCGCGGCGACAAGCGTCACCGGTCCGGCGGTGCCCTCGTCAAGCTGCCGTAGCAGCCGGGGCCGCAGGACCACCGGTCCGGGTAGTGGACCCGGGGTCAGTCGGGAGGCCAGTAGCGGCGCACCGGCCCCCGTGGTCTGCCGTCGCTCCGCCGGCATCGGCCCACCCCCATCGGACACGTTCTCCCCAGGTCCGCGGTTACCCGGCCGGTGCCGGTTCACCCCTTCCGGGGGAACCCGGTTCACCCAGGCTGAGCCGACGCTGGGAAGAGTGGCGTCCGGCGGGAAGCCGGAAACCCGGGCAAACGGACCGACCCGACGGGAGGCACGGGGTGAGACACCGCACCAGACGGGCCGGGACCGCTGCCGGGATGCTGGCGAGGCTCGCCGGTGCCCGACGGCGGTTTCACCCGGCCGACCCGCGTCCCGATGCCCCGC
This sequence comes from Salinispora goodfellowii, assembly GCF_059570675.1. Lineage (NCBI taxonomy): Bacteria > Bacillati > Actinomycetota > Actinomycetes > Micromonosporales > Micromonosporaceae > Salinispora > Salinispora goodfellowii. The sequence continues at coordinate 50,534 of NZ_JCANTD010000025.1, forward strand.
CGGGCGGCGGTGGTTGGGAGGTGGTGACGGTCAACCGGCCGCCCAACGAGGTACTGCCCGGCGGGCGACGGCCGGAGCCGCTGCGTCGACTCGGCCGCGCCATCCAGGTGGACGTCTGGCCCGCGCCAGCGGGCCGGGGCACCGAGCTGGCGGCGCGGATCCGTCCTGGTGCGACCCTTCCGGGCCTCGCCGCGCACGTGGCCGGCAACGACCCCGACCGGGTGGTGCGGACCGCGTTGCGACAGGCCAAGCAGCTCGCCGAGACCGGGGAGGTGCTCCGCGCCGACCGCTCGCCGATCGACCGGGGGCTGGCCGGATGAGGGCGCTGTGCTGGATGGGCGCCGGCCGGGTCGCGGTCCGGCAGGTACCCGATCCGGAACTGCGCAACGGCCACGACGCCATCGTGCGGGTACGCCTGAGCGCCACCTGCGGCGGGGACCTGCCCCTCCTGGCCGGTCGGGCACCGTACCTGGCCGACGGGGATGTGCTCGGGCACGAGTTCCTGGGCGAGGTCGTCGCGGTGGGACCACAGGTACACCGGCACCGGGTCGGCGACCGGGTGGTGGCCAGCTCCACCGTGGCCTGCGGCTCCTGCTGGCAGTGCCGCTCCGGCGCACCGTGGTGCTGCGACAACGGAAGCCTGGTGCCGGAGGCGAGCGAGCTGGCGTACGGCCAAGCCGTGCCCGGCGCCTTCGGGCGACCCACCGCTGCGGGCGGGTTCGCCGGCGGGCACGCCGAGTACGTCCGCGTCCCGTACGCCGATGTCGGTGCGTACGGCGTCCCAGACGCGGTCAGCGACGAACGGGCACTCTTCGCCGCGGACGCCGCCCCCGCCGGTTGGCTCGCCGCCGAGCTGGGCGGGGTCCACCCGGGAGCCGTGGTGGCGGTCTGGGGTGCCGGGGCGGTCGGTCAACTCACCGCCCACGCGGCCAGCCTGCTCGGCGCCGACCGGGTGATAATCCTGGATCCGCAGGAGGACCGGCTGCGGATGGCACGACGGCACACCGACGCGGAGACGGTCGACCCACGGCACGCGGACATCCCCGCCGAGCTGCGCGAACGAACCGGCGGGCGGGGGCCGGACATCTGTGTGGAGGCGGTCGGACCAGCCTGGGACGGACGGCCGCGTTCCCTGGCCGAGCGGTTCACCGACGCGGCGGAGCGCCCCCCGGCGGTCCGCGAGGCGGTGCACTCCTGCCGAAAGGGCGGCACCGTGGTCGTGCTCGGCGAGTTCACCGGGCAGGTGGACGCCTTTCCGCTGGACGCGGTCGGCGCCAAGGGGTTGCGGGTGCGGGGTGCGCGGCAACACGGGGCGGGGCAGGTGCCGACGCTGCTGGAGCGGATGGCCCGCGACGAGTTACGGACCGAGTACCTGGCCACCCACCGACTGCCGCTGGAGGAGGGGGCGCGCGGGTACGCGCTGTTCCGGGACCGACGGGACGGCTGCGTTCGGGCCGTCTTCAGCCCGGATCTGCCCCCTGCCGGATAGCCGTCTCAGGTGGCAGACTCGGCAGATGCCTCCGGAGCGGACGTACGACCTCGTCCTGTTCGGCGCCACCGGCTTCACCGGGAGCCTGACCGCCGAATACCTGGCCCAGCACGCGCCGCCCGGGCTGCGCTGGGCGCTGGCCGGGCGGAACCCGGACAAGCTCACAGCCGTCCGGAGTCGACTCGCCGCCATCGATTCAACCCTGGCCGAGCTGCCGTTGCTCACCGCCGATGTCACCGACCCCGCGTCGCTGCGGACGGTGGCCGAGCGCGCCCGGGTGGTCGCCTCCACCGTGGGCCCGTACATCCACCACGGCGAGCCGTTGGTGGCCGCCTGCGCCGCGGCGGGCACCGACTATCTCGACATCACCGGCGAACCGGAGTTCGTCGACCTGATGTACGTACGACACCACGAGACAGCGGTCCGCACCGGCGCCCGGCTGGTGCACACCTGCGGTTTCGACTCGATCCCGTACGACCTGGGTGTCTGGTTCACACTCAAGCAGCTCCCGACGGGCGCGCCGATCAGCATCGACGGTTTCGTCCGGGCTGGGGGCCGCTTCTCCGGCGGCACGTACCACTCGGCCCTGACCGCGTTCTCCCGGACCGGCGAGACGAGCCGGGCCGCCGCGGCCCGGCGGGCGGTCGAGCCGCGACCGGAGGGCCGACGGGTCCGGGCGGTGTCCGGCCGGATCGCCCGCTCCCCCGAACTCGGCACGTGGGTTGTGCCGCTACCGACGATCGACCCCCAGGTGGTCCGCCGCTCGGCAGCCGCCCGCCCGGAGTACGGGCCGGACTTCCGCTACCGGCACTTCGCGGCGGTACGGCGGCTCCCCACCCTGCTCGCTGGGGCGGCCGGGATCGCCGCCGTGACGGTGCTGGTGAAGCTGCCGCCGACCCGGCGCTGGCTGTTCGGTCGGCTGCGCCCCGGGCAGGGCCCGAGCCCCGAACGGCGGGCCCGCTCCTGGTTCCAGCTGCGGTTCCTCGCCGAGAGCGGCGGGCAGCAGGTACGCACCGAGGTGGCCGGTGGTGACCCCGGCTACGACGAGACGGCGAAGATGCTCGCCGAGTCGGCGCTCTGCCTCGCCCTGGACGACCTGCCCGCGACCACCGGCCAGGTCACCCCGGTCACCGCCATGGGCGATGCCCTGCTGGAGCGGCTCCAACGCGCCGACATCACCTTCCGCGTGCGGTAGCCGGAGCCGACGCTGAGGGCAGGCCGGGGGCGGTGGGCCCGCGACGGTAGCATCTGATGGTCCACCTGATATCCGGACGGAGGCGTACGGAGCAGCATGCTCGACATGGAGTTGATCCGGAAAGACCGCGACGCGGTGGCGTCCGCGCTGGCCAAGCGACTGGACCCGGCGGAGGTGAGCCAGGCGCTGGACGAGCTGTCGCAGCTTGACCAGCAGCGGCGCAGTCTGATCTCCGAGATCGACGGCGAGCGGCAACGCCGCAAGGCGGAAGCCCGGGCGTACGCGGAGGCCAAGCGGGCCGGCCGCGAGCCGGAGCCGACGGTGGCCGACGCCGGTCGCCGGCAGCTCGCCGAGTTGGAGACCGAGCTGGGCCAGGTGCAGGACCAGCTCCGGGTGCGCATGAGCGAGCTGCCGAACCTGCCCGCCGAGGACGTGGTGCCCGGCGGCAAGGAGGCCAACCGGGTGGTGAAGACCTTCGGCGAGCCACCGGCGATCGAGAAGGTGCGCGACCACGTCGAGCTGAGCCGACGGTTGGGCCTGGTCGACCACGAGCGGGGCGTGAAGCTCGGCGGCTCCGGTTTCTGGATGTACACCGGGCTGGGCGCCCGGCTGGAGTGGGCGCTGGTCAACTGGCTGATCGACCAGAACATCGCGGCCGGCTACGAGTTCCTGCTCCCGCCGCACCTGCTGCTGGAGACTGCCGGCTTCGCCGCCGGGCAGTTCCCCAAGTTCTACGACGACGTCTACCACCTGGGCCGGCAGTCCGCCCCCCGTGGTCAGTTCCTGCTGCCGACCGCCGAGACGGCGATCCTCGGGGCGTACCAGAACGAGATCCTGGACGCCACGAAGCTGCCGCTGAAGGTGTTCGCGTACACCCCGTGCTACCGCCGGGAGGCGGCCGGGTCGCACTCGGACGAGCGCGGCACCGTGCGCGGCCACCAGTTCAACAAGGTGGAGGTCTTCCAGTTCGTCCTGCCGGAGCAGGCCGACGCGGCGCTGGAGGCGATGGTCGCCCACGCCGAGGGCCTGGTGGAGCGGTTGGGCCTGCACTACCAGCGCAGCCTGCTCGCGGCCGGCGATTCGAGCGCCGCGATGCGCAAGACCCTCGACATCGAGGTCTGGATGCCGAGCACCGGAAAATACAAGGAGGTCTCGTCGGTCTCCTGGGGTGGCGACTACCAGGCCCGGCGGGCGGCGATCCGCTACCGCGAGCCGGGTGGCAAGCAGACCCGTTTCGTGCACACGCTGAACGGCTCGGCGCTGGCCACCAGCCGCCTGTTCCCGGCCATCCTGGAGCAGTTCCAGCAGCCCGACGGGAGTGTCCTGGTGCCGGAGGTACTGCGCGACCGCCTCGGCACCGACCGCCTCGCCCCGCGCTGAGACCGCCGGGATCACCGCCGCCGGGGATGCCGGGCGCAGACCCCGGCGTGGTCGGGCCAGAGCCGGCAGCGTAGGCCGCCGGGCATGAGCCGATCGCAGGGACCCAGTGCGCCACCACCCGGTCGAGCCGCTGGGCGGAGAGCAGGTCGTTCACGGCGGCGGGCAGGTGGATGACCCAAGGTCCGGTCACCGGTCGCACCCGGTCCAGGAAGGCCACCACCTCCCCTGCGACCCAAGTGCATAGGCCACCTTCGTAGCAGGGGTCAGGGGCAGGGCACTGGGTCGCTGAACCTAGCCCTGCCACTTCGTAGGCGGTGGCGACGTCGGACAGTCGGAGCGGGTGGCTTGACCTCAACCGAGGTTTAGGTTGAACCCTGGTCGGGATGCTGTCTGTCCCAAAGGGGTGCTACTTACACATGCGCGCAATCCAGGTAACCGCCTTCGGCGGTCCAGAGGTGCTGTCGCCTGCGGAACTGCCCGACCCGGCGCCCGGCCCCGGCCAGGTTGTCGTCGCCCTAGCCGCGGCGGACGTCATCTTCCTCGACACCCTGCTGCGCAGCGGCTGGGGACAGGACTTCTTCCCCCGCACGTTGCCCTATGTGCCGGGTGGCGGCGGAGCAGGCGTAGTCGTGCAGACCGGCGACGGGGTGGACCCGGCATGGATTGGCCGGCGGGTAGTCGTACAGACCAGCACCGGCTACGCCGAACGAGTCGCCGCGCACGTCGAGGAGATCCTGCCAGTTCCCGACGGCCTGGCCATCGAGGCAGCCGCGGCACTGGTGCACGACGGCGTGACCGCGCTCCGCCTGGACCAACTGGGCACGCCGCGGAAAGGAGAGTGGGTACTGGTCTCCGCTGCCGCTGGTGGAGCCGGATCACTGCTGGTGCAACTAGCCGTCAACGCCGGCGCGCGGGTGGTAGCCGCCGCTTCCACCGACTCCAAGCTGGTGCTGGCCCGCCAACTGGGCGCGGAGATCGCTATCGACTACACCCGACCGGACTGGATCGATCAGGTGCGGGAAGCAACAGGCGGCGGTGTCGCGCTGGTTTACGACGGGGCTGGTGGCCCAACCGGCACGGCCACCCTGGATGCGGTCGCCGACGGCGGACGGCTCGTCACCTACGGCACCGCCGACGGCCTCGCGACCCCAGACCCCGATTCGGCCGCGGGCCGCGGCATTCGGATATTCGCACCACTGTTGGACGGCCCGCCGGACCGACAGACCGTACGCGAACTGTTGGGCCTGGCCCTGGAACGGACCACGCGGGGACGCCTGCACCCGGTGATCGGCGCCACCTACCCGCTGGAACGGGCCGCTGACGCTCACCGCGCACTGGCCATGCGCGCCACGGTCGGCAAGTCACTGTTGCTGATCGGCGACCAGTCGGGGCGATCGACCTCCCAGTAGCTGGCGGGACCACGTGTGTCGGACCGCTTCCCAAGGGTGCCGCTTGCACGCCTGACGCCCCCGGCGACTGCCGGGGGCGTCAGCTGTGGTGGATCGGTCAGCCGAAGCAGGTGGGTACGGGGTTGGGGCTGTCGGTGCAGTTGCTGGGTCGGTTGTTGATGATGATGACCTTGCCGAAGACGTCGATCACGCCGCCGTTGTAGACGCCACCGGGGTCGTTTTGGGCGAGGTTGTCGGTGACACGGACGTCGGTGAGGGTGAGGACGGTGGTGTCGTTGAATGGACTGAAGTAGATGCCGCCGGCGACATCCCCGGCCTGGTTGCCGGAGACGGTGGTGCGGCGCAGGGCCACCACGGGGTCGCCGTCTTCCACGCCGACGATGGCGATGCCGCCGCCGTTGCCGGTGGTGGCGGTGTTGTAAACGATCTTACTGTCCTCAATGGTGGCGCCGATGTCCTCAAGAAGGTAGAGCCCCCCGCCGGAGGTGGCGGTGTTGTCGGTGACCTTGACGTGCTGGAGCAGGAGGGATTCGTCACCGTCGTCGTAGATACCGCCGCCGAGGCCGCTGGCGGTGTTGCGGGTGATGGCGCTGTGGACGATCTCGGTGAGGTCGCCGTCACCGTGCACGCCGCCACCGTCGTCAGCGGTGTTGTCGCTGATCACGACGTGGCTCACGGTCACGTTTCCGTCGTCGTTGGCCAACCCGCCGCCTTCGTCACCGGCGGTGTTGTGGGTCACCTTCGACTTACTGATCGAAAGGGCGGCGTTGTCGCTGAAGATGCCGCCGCCGTCGCCGCCAACAGTGTTCCGGGTGATGGTGCTCTTGGTGATCGTGACCTTGCTCCGGTCACTGAAGATTCCGCCACCTTCGCTATCCACGCCGGTGGCGATGTTGTCCCGGACGGTTACCCGTTCGAGGGTCAGGCGGGTGCCTTCGCCAGCAGTGATGCCGCCGCCGTCGAGATCCGCAACCTGCCCCCCGGCGACGGTGAGGTCTTTGAGGGTGAGGTCGCCGCCGGTGACGACCTCGAAGATGCGGAAGTTGTCGGCGGCGGCGGCCCGGATGATGGTGGCGCCCTGGCCGTGGATCGTGATGGGTTGGAAGACCGCGGGTAGTCCGTTGTTGTCCTGGTTGACGGTGAGGGTGTAGGTGCACTTCTCGGCCAGGCGGAGCGTGCCGCCGCCGGCCTGGTTCGCCGCGGTGATCGCGGCGATCAGCGCGTTGGGGTCGCAGGGCACCGGGGTGCCCTTGTCCTTCCCGTCACCGTGCGCCTCCCGGCTCCAACCCGGATTGCCGGCAGCGCTCTTGTCACCTCCCTGGCCACTGTTTGCGGAGCCGCTTCGGTGCTGCTCCGGGCCGCCCTTGCCGGGGGCGCCGCCGCCGTCGCTGCCGAGGAGGGAGGCTCGGGCGAACGTCCCTGGCGCTTGGGCGGAGCTCATGGATCCGGTGGCGGCCACGGTCGCGAAGCCAGCGAGAGTCGCCACCCCCAGCGTCGTCGCCGTCCGGGCTAGCCGCCGCCGACGGGCTCGTCCTGGTGGCCGTGCTTGGTCCGGCATCGTGATCTACCTTCGTGTCGGTCGGTCCCCGCTCCTGGTGAAGCGGTGGAGCGGCCATCCAGCCGCACAAGCAGTTAAAGCCCACCAAACCGAATAATGAGGTGATTTCACCACAAAATTCCTCATATCGGTACAAGGCACCCGGCACACCAACCCGGAAGCCGACCACTGCCAAGCCGATAACCTTGGCCGTTTCTGAGGACATTTTCGGCCTCATGTCTCTTTCTAGCCGTCGTGAGGCTAGCGCGCGGGTGGCTGCTACCAACGATTCGGTCGCCACGAAGCCACCCGGTCCATCCGACGGCGGGTAGCATCGGCACTGGCCGGCGCTGGGCCCAACCCCCTGGCCGCACGAGCTCGCGACGACCGGTGGTCCTTTCGCCCCTGGCATGGGGGCAGAGTCCAGGGGTATGCCCGGAAGATGAGGGCAAGCTTCCGGCTCGGCCGGATCGTGGGCGTACCAGTCGGGGTCAACTGGAGTGTCCTGGTCATCTTCCTGGTGATCGCCTGGGCGCTCTCCGCCAACCAGTTCCCCCGCACCTACCCGGACCAGCCGGGGATCGCGTACCTGCTCGCCGGCCTCGCCGCCGCCGTGGTCTTCTTCCTCGGCCTGCTCGCCCACGAGGTGTCCCACGCGATCGTCGCCAAGCGCAACGGGCTCGAGGTCAGCGGCATCACGCTGTGGCTCTTCGGCGGTGTCGCCGAGCTGAAGGGCGAGGCACCGAACCCGGGCGCGGAGCTCCGCATCGCCGGGATCGGACCGCTGGTGAGCCTACTGATCGGCGTCTTCTTCGGCGCCATCGCGGCGGCAGTGGCGATGACCGGGCACGACGGGCTGTGGCTCGGCGCGCTAGCCTGGCTCGCCGGCATCAACGTGCTGCTGGCCGTCTTCAACGTGCTGCCGGCCGCCCCGCTCGACGGCGGACGGCTGCTGCGGGCGGCGGTCTGGAAGGCCACCGGGGACCGAACCAAGGCGTCGGTGGTGGCCGCCCGGGCCGGCTGGGTCCTCGGAGCGCTCCTGATCGGTCTGGGATTCTGGCAGTTCTTCGCTGGCGGCGGGTTCGGCGGCCTGTGGCTGATTCTGATCGGTTGGTTCCTGATCGGCGCCGCCACGATGGAGGAGCGGCAGGCCCGGATGGGTAGCGCCCTGAGCGGCATCCGGATCGCCGACGTGATGACCCCAGAGCCACAGACCGCCGCCGGCGACATGACCGTGGCCGACTTCATCGAGCACTACCTCTTCGCCTACCGGTACTCGACGCTGCCGCTGGTCGCCGACGACCGGCCGGTCGGGCTGATCACCCTCGACCGGGTCCGCCGGGTACCGGCAGATCGCCGCTCCGCCACTACCCTCGCCGAGATCGCCTGCCGCACCGACGAACTGGTGCTCGCCGCCCCGGATGAGCCGCTCAACGAGCTCCTTCCCCGGCTCACCGACTGCGCCGACGGGCGGGCGCTCGTGGTGGACGACGGGCGGCTGGTCGGGATCGTGTCGCCCAGCGACATCAGCCGGGCGGCGCAGCGCGGCAGCATGCGGGAACAGTTGGCCGGACGGCCGGGTTCCTAACGAATGCGGTTACCACCGACCGGGCCGGGAACTCCCGGTCGATGAGCAGCCACCGTGTTCCGGCACCACCGACCACGCCGGGCCCACAGCCCACCCCGGCACCGCCACCAGCCCCGACCCCGGTGCCGCACCCCGGACCGCCGCCGCGCACCAGGCCACCAGCGCTGACCGGGCCGCCGCGCACCGGGTCGACGCCACACACCCGAACCCCTCAGACGTACGGTCGGGTGGTGTAGGCAGCCTTGAGTGCGGCCAGGCCGGCGTCCTTCGGCACCAGCCGGCCCCAGCCGGAGTTGAAGTAGTTCGTCCGCACGATCCGTGGCCCCCGCTCCGCGTTGAGCGCGGCGACGGCGGCCGGCACGGTCCTGATCCACGCCGCCTGGTCGGGAAGCTCAGCCGACCGGACCCCCCACTCCGCGATCAGGACCGGGCGGGAGAGTGCGATCGGGCCCAGATCGGCGACCGCCCAGCCCTTGGTACGGCGGAACCGGGCCAGCGCGGTGTGCGTGGCGCTGGTGGCGTAGACATTCCACTGCAGGAAGTCGAGCTTCGCCATCAGCGCCTCCGGGTGGGTCCGCTGATAGCAGGCCCGGTCGAAGCCGCCCGCCCCCACTGAGAAGGTGGTGCCGGCGGGCAGGCTCCGGGCCTTGAACCAGGTGACGATGTACGTCAACGCCGCCACCGCACGGGCGTCAGACTCCGCCCAGGAGTACGCCCTCCCCGCCTCCGTGGTGCCGAACTCGTGGTCGGTGTCCAGCTCCGAGGCGAGTTGGAGGTTCACCCCCACGCCCATCTCCTGGTACTGCGCCAGCGCTCGCGCGAACAGTCCGTCGCACTGCCCGGAGAGCACCTGGCCATACCCGTACGCCCGGGGCCAGGTCGTCCCCGGCCGTTGCTGGATGGTCATCGCCGGGGCCGGGACCGTGTACGTCCGACCGTTGACCCGGAACGTCTGCTCTCTGGCGTGCGGGGCGCCGTAGTGCTTCAGCTCCAGCACCATATTGATCTTCATCCCGGCCCCGGCGAGCTCCGTCAACCAGGGCTTGTTCCACCCCGGGAAGAGATAGCCGTCGGCGAAGCTGCGGTACTGGGTCAGTGACCGGATGTTCCCGCCCGCCAGGTCCGCTATCGGATTTCCGTTGCCGGAGAGGTAGTAGCCGCCCAGGACGGGCGAACCAACCTGGTAGTCGGCGGTGGTGGTGGCGGTGCGCCCGCCGGAGTCGCGCACCGTGACGGTGACCCGGGGCATCACGCCACCGCCCGGTAGTTGGCCACCGCGCCGTTGTCCGACAGCTTCGTCCAGGCGCGGCCGGCGTCATCGGTGACGGTGATGGTGAGCGGGTCGATGACCGCGGTCACCTGCGCGGGCTCGCTACTGCGGCCCCGCACGTCGGTGAGCACGACGGTGATGGTCACCGGGCAGGTATCGGTGTCGCTGTAGGTGACGGTCAGTCTCATCTCATCACCGGGAGCGTAGACCGCCGCGTTCAGGGCGACGGTCACGGTGGGAGCAGCCATGGGTCGGCTCCTTCCAAGCGTGGGTGGGGCGGGCCGACGGCACGGATCGCGTCAGCGACGACGCTCGCGCCGGGCTCGGTGGGCGGCGGTGCCGACCGGAACACTGCTGGCCCCGCCAGGCCGAGGGTCGCCGATGTGGCCCGCCATCCACGCCTCTCACCTGCTACAACAGTGCATCGGTGCGATGCCCGGCGTCCTGTCCGCTAGCCGATCAGCCAGCTGTCGCGCGCCTGATTGCCCCTCTTCCGGGCTGCCCCGTGACGCCCCGTTGCCGGTCACAGTCCGTGCCGGCCCTCGCCCGCCACCAGCTCGGCGACCCGCGCCTCGGACCGGCCCGAGAACGGGTGTCGCAGGGCGGTGACCGCCCGTTGGGTCTCCGCAGCGATCAGGTCAGCGTTGATCGCGGCTCCGGCGACAGCGCCGCCAGCCGCGGCGGCGCCTACCTGGGCCACCAGGTCGGTGACGTTGCCCGCCGCCCAGACCCCCGCCACCTCGGTGCGCCCGGTCGGATCGGCCGGGATGTGCTCGCCGAGCCCGCTCGGGTGCTCGACCGTCCGCAGCCCGAGCCCGGCCAGAAACCCGGCCCGCGCCACCATCCGCGGCCCAACCGCCAGGGCGGTCCGGGGTACGACCGTGCCGTCCACGAGCCGCACCCCGACGAGTCGGTCGTCGGCGGTCTCCAGGGCCGCCACCGCACCGGTGACCACCCGTACACCCCGGGCTTGCAGCTGCTCCGCCTGCTCCTCGTCGGGTCCGGCGGACATGTGGGTGAAGTAGCTGATGTCGGCGCTGAGCTGACGGAAGAGCAGGGCCTGGTGTGCCGATCGCGGACTGGTGGCGAGCACGCCGATGGCCTGGTCCCGCACCTCCCAGCCGTGGCAGTACGGGCAGTGGAGAACGTCTCGGCCCCAGCGTTCGGGTAGCCCGGGAATGCTCGGTAGCAGGTCGACCAGTCCCGTGGTGACCAGCAGGCGGCGGGCCCGTACCGACCGGCCGTCGACCGTGGTCACGATGAAGCCGGCACCGTCCCGAGCCGCGGCCGCGACCTCGGCGGTCACGACGTGGCCACCGTAGCCGCGCACCTCGGCCCGGCCGCGCCGAAGGAGCTCGGCCGGCGGCATATCCTCGCGGCCCAGCAGCCCGTGCACCCCCTCGGCCGGGGCGTTGCGTGGGACACCCGAGTCGAGAACCACCACCGATCGGCGCGACCGGGCGAGCATCACCGCCCCGTTCAGGCCAGCGGCACCGCCACCGGCCACCGCCACGTCGTAGCTCTCCTGCAACTGATCGGTCATTCTGACCACCTCCTGCGGCCACGGTGCCCCCAGCCCAACAGCGGCAGCAAACTCTGTTGCCGATGTGGCAAACTCTTGGCCATGGAGGGTGACCTGCACCAGGCTCTTGACGAGGTCGGCCCCCGGCTGCGCGCCCTGCGCCGCCAGCGTGGAACCACCCTGACCGAGCTCTCGACGGAGACCGGCATTTCGGTGAGCACCCTCTCCCGGCTCGAGTCGGGCACCCGCCGGCCAACCCTCGAACTGCTCCTCCCCCTCGCCCGCGCCCACGGTGTCACCCTCGACGACCTCGTCGGGGCACCGCCCACCGGCGACCCCCGCATCCACCTGCGCCCGGTCACCCGCCACGGCATGACCGTGCTGCCGCTGACCCGACGAGTCGGCGGCATCCAGGCCTTCAAGCTGATCATCCCGACCGGAAGGCGGGAGCCAGAACCAAAGACCCACGACGGGTACGAGTGGCTCTACGTGCTGAACGGGCGGCTACGGCTCCTGCTCGGCGAGCACGATCTCGTGCTGACGCCCGGCGAGGCGGCCGAGTTCGACACCCGGGTCCCGCACTGGTTCGGCGTCGCCGAGGATCAGCCGGTCGAGATCCTCAGCCTCTTCGGCCAACAGGGAGAGCGTGCCCACCTCCGCGCCCGGCCCAGGACGCCACCAGCGTCGGAGTGAGGCGACCGGCCCACTCCCGCCAAATCGGGCCACTCGCCCCGACCTGACCGATGAACCCCGACCACACCCGACAGTGGTCGAAGGCGATGGGTACTGTGCGATTGACCCGCGGCAGTAGGGGTATACCAGACCAGGTAGGTCTGCCGCCGCCCACCGACCCGACGAGGGGACGCCCGCATGTCACCGCACGCCAATAGCCAGCCGGTCAAGGCCTCCGGTACCTTCCGCATCGGTGGCGACCTCCCGGTCAACCGACTCGGGTACGGATCCATGCAGCTCGCCGGCCCGGGAGTCTGGGATATGCCGGACGATCCGGCGAAGGCGGTCCGGGTACTCCGACGCGCCGTCGAGCTCGGGGTGACGTTCATCGACACCGCCGACTCGTACGGGCCATTCGTCTGCGAGGTGCTGATCAAGGAGGCACTACACCCGTACGCCGATGATCTCGTCATCGCGAGCAAGGCAGGGCTGGTCCGGGGCGGGCCGAACGACTGGAAGCCGCTCGGGCTCCCGAGGTACCTGCGGCAACAGTGCGAGATGAGCCTTCGCTACCTAAACCTGGACTGCATTCCGCTGTACCAGCTGCACCGCATCGACCCGGAGGTGCCCCTTGCGGACCAACTCGGCGAGTTGGTCCGGCTTCAGCAGGAGGGCAAGATCCGGCACATCGGCCTCTCCGAGGTGACCGTCGAGCAGATCGAGGCAGCCCGACAGATCACCCCGATCGCCACCGTGCAGAACCTCTACAACGTGAGCAAGCGGGATGCTGAGCCGGTGCTGGAGTACTGCGAGCGCAACGACCTTGGGTTTATCCCCTGGTACCCGATCGCCACCGGTGACCTCGCCCGCCCCGGCGGCCCGCTGGACGTGGCCAGCACCGAGTACGGCGCGACACCGGCGCAGCTCGCCCTCGCCTGGTTGCTGCGACGCTCGCCGGTCATGCTGCCCATTCCCGGCACGTCCTCCGTGGCGCACCTGGAGGAGAACGTCGCCAGCGCCGAGGTGCGGCTCACCGACGAAAACTTCGAGGCTCTCACCAGGGCCGCCTGATACCTACCCATCCGATGGGCGGGCATCCCCTAAGCGGACTTTTGTCCGTTTAGGTCATTTATTTCGCATTCATGTTCATTCGAGTTCGGTGTCGGCTTAGCGTGCGGGGTGGCTGCTACCGCCTGCCCGGTAGCCGAGGAGCACCACCCCGGTCTGCCCCCGGTGGTGGGTCCTCGTCGTTCACGGGGGAAGGACACCGAGACCACGATGAACCAGCAGCACCACATCCACGAACCCGAACCGGAACCGGAGCACACTGGTGCGCACCGGACGACGTCACGGCGGCGCTGGTGGGCCGTCGGGCTCGCCAGCGTGGCCGGACTGGCCCTCACCACCGCCGGAGTCGCCGCCACCCCGGCCGCTGACGCCATCGGACGCACCCTCACCACCGATGGCCACTCCGACAAACGTGACCAGCCACATGGCGGCGACCGGCGCGACGACGACCGTGGCAAACATGACGACGGCAAGAGCAAGAACGACAAGGGCAAGGGGAAGAAGAAGGCCACACCCAAGGGCACCCGGTCCCCTGCGACGCGGATGCCCTGATCGCCGCGATCGTCCTCGCCAACGCCCGCGACGGCGCCGTGCTCGACCTCGCCGACAACTGCACCTACCTACTCACCGCCGACCTCGACGGCAACGGCCTGCCCGCCATCACCGCCCCCATCACCCTCAACGGCGGCAAGAACACCACCATCGAACGCGCCGCCGCCGTCGACGAATTCCGCATCATCACCGTCGACACCGGCGGCAACCTCACCCTCAACAAACTGAAAATCACCGGCGGCCACACCGACAGCGACGGCGGCGGCATCCTCGTCAACCCCGCCGGCACCCTCACCACCAACCACAGCACCATCACCCGCAACATCGCCGACGCCAACGGCGGCGGCATCGCCAACAACGGCACCACCCGAGTAAACCACTCCCACATCAAACGGAATACCGCCAGCCAACAAGGAGGCGGAATCAACAGTGATGGCCTCCTGGAAGTCAACAAGTCTCATACTGATGCGAACACCGCCGGCATCGGCGGCGGCATCTTCGAAACCGGCAATACCGTCTCCGTCAAAGGCGGCAGCATCTCCGACAATCGCGCAGCTGTCACTGGCGGTTTGCTCGTGGTCAGCGGCGCCAACGCCCTGGTAGCCGGCACCAAAATCACCGGAAATAACAGCACCAGCACTACCGGCGGCGGCGTCCGGGTCGACGGAACCGCACAGCTGACGATGCGGCACGTCAACCTGTCGAACAATACGTCGACCTTGGACGGAGCCGGGCTACGCGTCGGACAGGGCAACAACATCGCCGTGATCGAGGACAGCATTATCGAGAACAACAACACCGCGTCAGGCTCGGGTGGAGGAATCCAAAACGCCGGAGAAACGGTGTTACGCCGAACAAAGATAATCGGCAACCGCGCCTTTAACGGCGGCGGCATCCTTAACAGCGCTGGGGGCACCGTCCGTCTCTTTGACACACAGGTGGTCAAGAACATCGCCGTCAACGACGGTGGGGGCATCTTCAACAGTGGCGGCGTGGTGAACCTGAACACCGCCACCGGCACCATCGTCATCAAGAACCGACCCAACAACTGCGTCGACGTACCCGGCTGCGCTGGATAGCAGTCCGAGTACCCCGGCCACGAGGGGTCCCGTTCTGCCGCCTGCCGGTGAGAGCGGGGCCCCTCCGCCATATCTACACGGCCAGCGCGGACAGGTACGGAGACTGCCCTCGGCTACCAAACGATGGGCAGCGCTCACCTCGAAGCCGGCACACCGGCCCCTCCGAGGTGACCGTCGAGCAGATCGCGGCAGCCCAGAAGATCACCCCCCATCGCCACGTGCAGAGCCGGGTCACGCCCGGCACTTTTTGCCGACTTTAGGCATTTTCCTCGCATTCATGTTCTTTTGGGCTTGATGTCGGTTTACCGTGCGGGGTGGCTGCTACCGCCTGCCCGGTAGCCGAGGAGCACCACCCCGGTCTGCCCCCGGTGGTGGGTCCTCGTCGTTCACGGGGGAAGGACACCGAGACCACGATGAACCAGCAGCACCACATCCACGAACCCGAACCGGAGCACACTGGTGCGCACCGGACGACGTCACGGCGGCGCTGGTGGGCCGTCGGGCTCGCCAGCGTGGCCGGACTGGCCCTCACCACCGCCGGAGTCGCCGCCACCCCGGCCGCTGACGCCATCGGACGCACCCTCACCACCGATGGCCACTCCGACAAACGTGACCAGCCACATGGCGGCGACCGGCGCGACGACGACCGTGGCAAACATGACGACGGCAAGAGCAAGAACGACAGGGGCAAGGGGAAGAAGGAGGCCACGCCCAAGGGCACCCCGGTCCCCTGCGACGCGGATGCCCTGATAGCCGCGATCGTCCTCGCCAACGCCCGCGACGGCGCCGTGCTCGACCTCGCCGACAACTGCACCTACCTACTCACCGCCGACCTCGACGGCAACGGCCTGCCCGTCATCACCGCCCCCATCACCCTCAACGGCGGCAAGAACACCACCATCGAACGCGCCGCCGCCGTCGACGAATTCCGCATCATCACCGTCGACACCGGCGGCAACCTCACCCTCAACAAACTGAAAATCACCGGCGGCCACACCGACAGCGACGGCGGCGGCATCCTCGTCAACCCCGCCGGCACCCTTACCACCAACCACAGCACCATCACCCGCAACATCGCCGAGGTCGCCGGAGGCGGCATCGCCAACAACGGTACGACGACTCTCCATCACTCCACCGTCAGCCGAAACACTGCCGGCACTAACGGCGGCGGCATCTTCAGCACCGCCCTACTGAATGTCAAAAAGTCCAACATAGCTAACAACACCGCCAGCGCCTCGGGTGCCGGCATCCACAGCAATGAGGGCAGGATAATGGTGGAGCACAGCCGAATTGCCGGCAATCAGACTCCGACCAGCGCTGGCGGCGTGGAGCTGTTCGGCGGAACCGGAACGGTCACGAAGACCGAGATTACCAACAATACCGCCATGGCAACCGGTGGCATTCTGGCGAACTCCGGACAACTCACCCTCCGCAACGTGATCATCGCCAACAATACCGCGACATCGGGGCTGGCCGGCGGACTGTCGGTGGACCCCGGCACCACCACGGTGGTCGAGGACAGCATCATCAAAAACAACACCGCTGGCGCAAACGGCGGCGGAGTCTTCAACTTCGATTCACTGGTGTTGCGAGACACAAAGGTCATCGGAAACCAGTCAGGAAACCAGGGAGGCGGAATCGTCAACGGACCTAACGCCACCCTCTCCCTCTTCGACACACAGGTCGTCAAGAACATCGCCGTCACCGACGGTGGGGGCATCTTCAACAGCGCCGGCGTGGTGAACCTGAACACCGCCACCGGCACCATCGTCATCAAGAACCGACCCAACAACTGCGTCGACGTACCCGACTGCGCCGGATAGCGCCCTCGCACAGATTCGAACGAATGAGGGTTCCGCCCCTCCGCCCACCGGCGGAGGGGCGGAATCCCTCAATCCACTGCGGCTGGAAAGGACCTGCCGAGCCACAGGAACGAATACCCTCGCCCACGCCAACGCGTGGGCTCCTCATCCACAACGAGGAAGGACACCGACGCTGCGATGAACCATCAGCACCAGGAGCACAGACCGGACCGTCTGGACAGAACCCAGGCGAGATCAGGATGGCGGTGGTGGGCCGTCGGGTTGGCCGGCATGACCGGCCTGACCCTGGCCGCGGTCGGCGGCCCCACCGCCGCAGAGGCCGACGCCGTCGGACGAACCTCCGCCACCGCCGACGACCGCCCCTCCGACCGGGACCACCGCAACAAAGGCACGGACGGCAAGCACGACGACAGAAGCAAGGAAGAAGGGGGGAAGAAGCCCGAGGGCACCCCCGTGCCCTGCGACGCGGATGCCCTGATCGCCGCGATCGTCCTCGCCAACGCCCGCGACGGCGCCGTGCTCGACCTCGCCGACAACTGCACCTACCTACTCACCGCCGACCTCGACGGCAACGGCCTGCCCGCCATCACCGCCCCCATCACCCTCAACGGCGGCAAGAACACCACCATCGAACGCGCCGCCGCCGTCGACGAATTCCGCATCATCACCGTCGACACCGGCGGCAACCTCACCCTCAACAAACTGAAAATCACCGGCGGCCACACCACCGAAAGTGGCGGGGGAATTCTCGTCCGCGCCGGTGGAACATTGGCCACCAAGCACAGCACAATTACCCGCAACGTCGCACTAGCCCCGGGTGGCGGCATCTCCAACAACGGCACCACCCGAGTCACCTATTCTCGTATCGAAAGAAACAGCACAAACCAGCTCGGCGGCGGCATCAACAGTACTGGCACGCTGGAAGCTGTTAAGTCCCACATCGACACGAACGACGCCACTATTGGCGGCGGCATCTATGGATCCGGCAACACTGTCATCAAGGACGGCAGCATCTCCGACAACCAGGCTACTGTAACCGGAGGGCTGTATCTGGCTGGTGCCAACGGAATCGTAACCGGCACCCGAATTACCAGAAATGGTAGTACCGGCGCCGGCGCCGGCGGCGTCCGGGTCGAAGCGAACGCGCAGCTGACGATGCGCCACGTCAACCTGTCATACAATACGTCGCCCAGCCCTGCCGGCGGGCTGCTCGTCGGAGAGGGAAACAATTTCGCCCTGGTCGAAGATAGCCTCATCAAAAACAACACCTCCCCGGACTCCGGCGGAGGAGTTTTCAACAGCGGAGAAACGGTGTTACGACGCACCAAGGTAGTCGGCAACCAGGCCAGTCAGGGCGGCGGAATCCAGAACTTCGGCACGCTCAGCCTCTTCACGACGAAGGTGGTCAAGAACATCGCAGTCACCGACGGTGGGGGCATCTTCAACAGCGGCGGCGTGGTGAACCTGAACACCGCCACCGGCACCATCGTCATCAAGAACCGACCCAACAACTGCGTCGACGTACCCGATTGCGCGGGCTGACCCCCGCTGCCTGGAGCCCTCGAGGGGGTTCCGCGTTCCGTCCATGGGCGGAAGGCGGAACCCCTCGTCTTCCACTCCAGCGCCTCCGGGCTCCCTCGGGCTCACAGGTTCAGAGGTCAACCCCCGCCGGGCAGCACCAATTCTTCGCAGGTGAAGTTCCACCCTGGGATCGGTCACCGGGGTTTCATGCCGCGAGGGCGTGGGTCTGACGGTAGCAGGCGCGGATTTCGTGGGGTGTGCGGTGGTTGAGTGTCGAGTGTAGACGGGTGTGGTTGTAGTAGGTGAGGTAGGCGAAAACGTCTCGGCGGGCCTGCTCTCGGGTGGCCCAGATGCGGGTGCCGATCTCGGTCTTGAGGGTGGCGAAGAACGATTCGGCGACGGCGTTGTCGTAGCAGGAGCCGACCCGTCCCATCGACGGGCGCATGTTCAGGCTGGTCAGGGTGGTGCGGAACTCGGTGGAGGTGTACTGGTGGGATCCGCGGTCGGAGTGGAAGATCGCCTTCGGGTCGACCAGGCCCCGTCGGTGGGCGAGGGTGACGGCGTCGGCGACGAGTTCGGCGCGCATGTGTGTGGCCATGGCGTGGCCGATGACTTCGCGGGTGTGCAGGTCGATGGTGGTGGCCAGGTAGAGCCAGCCTTCGGCGGTGGGTAGGTAGGTGATGTCACCGACGAGGCGTTGTCCGGGGGCGTCGGCGGTGAAGTTCCGCCCGATCAGGTCCGGCGCCGGCGCGGCCGTGGCGTCTTGCTTGGTCAGGCTACGGCGTCGCCGGCGGGTGATCCCGACGATGCCGCGTTCCCGCATGATCCGCTCGACCCGCTTGCGGTTGACCCGCCGGCCGCGTCGGCGCAGCTCGACGGTCACCCGGGGGGACCCGTAGGCGTGGCGGTGCCCCGCGTGGATGGCGGCGATCTCGGCGGCGAGCCTGTCCTCGGCCTCGGCGCGCTGCTCGCGGGCCGGCTGCGCGGTCAGCCACTCGTAGAAGCCGGGACGTCGTACCGCCAGGACGCGGCACAGCCGCTGTACGCCGTATTCGGCGCGGTGTTCGGAGATGAACCGGTAGCGGAGGGTCATCGACCCATCTCCCTGGCAAAATAGGCGGCCTTGCGCAGGATCTCCTTCTCGACCTGCAACTCGGCGACCTGCTTGCGTAGCCGCCGCAGTTCCTCGCGCTCATCGGCGTCGACCGGTTCACCGGAGCGCCCGCGAACCCGGCCGGCGGCGTCGGCGGTCTTCGCGGCGTTGACCCAGTTCCGCAGCGTCTCATGGTTGACCGAGTTCCTGACCGACCTCACGTAGTGACCGGCCCGACGAGCGGACCAGCTCAACAGCGTCCCTACGAAACTGCTCGGGGTACTTCGATGGACGTGGCACCAGGCCATCCTTCCCCAGACCGCTGTCTGGACTCAGGGTGTCCGGTCCGCAGGGGGAGCTTCAGGGTGCGATGGTGCCACCGCTCCGGGCGCGTCTACCCGTAACGGCCCGCTGTTGACGCGGGTGGCTGAGCCGCGAAACCAGCGGTCCTCGGCCGTCAGCAGGCTGGCGCTCGACGGAGTCCTTCCTTCAACCGGTGTCGGGCCTAGTTCAGTCGGCGTACGAGGACGAGTCGGCTTTTGGTGAGGGCTGCGCTGCCGGCTACCGCGAGGGCGGGTGCGAGGATGATCACGATGCCGATTGCTGTCCATGGCACGTTCCATGTGACGCCGGGGCGGAAGGCGATGATGCCTGCTGCGGGCGCGATGCCGGTGAGGGCGCCGAGTGGGACGCCGAGGCCGACGACGAGGCCGGCGTGGGCTGCGGTGATGGTGCGGGTGATTCTCGGTCCGGCGCCGACGGCGGCGAGGGTGGACAGGTCGGGGCGGAGTTCTGATGTGGCCAGTCCCACGGCGATCGCGCTGGCGGCAAGGGTGACGCAGCCGCTGATCAGGGCGAGTATCAGGGCGATCGGTCCGAGCTGAGCGTGGGTGTCGGCGGGTGGTTGTCCGATGACGACCTGGTGGGGACTGGCGGGTGCTACGTCGTGGGGAGCTTGCGCCTGCACGCTGAGCAGCAGGTTTCGGGCGGCGGCGAGTTCGTGTTGGTGGGGGATGCGGGTGGTGTCGATAATGATTCCGCCGGGACGGGTTGCCACGCCGACTTCGGTGGCGGTGGTCGGGGAGATCAGTGCGCCGGGTAGCACGGCCCGGTCACGGAAGTGCGCGGGCGCGGCGGCCAGTACGGCGGGGATGGCTGTCGGTTGCGTTGTCCCGGTCAGTTGGAGGCGGCCGTCGGTGATGAACTCCGGGTAGAACGCTACGGCGTGTCCGTCGCGGATGGCGTTCGTGATCGTCTCGTCCGGCTCGTTGCCGGTCACCGCGCGCACGATGTCTGTTCCGCCGACGGCGACGGTTTGTGACACGAGTGGGGGCGGCCCTGGTTGGGGGGCGATGTTGGTGTAGGCGACCTCGGTGTCGGCGACGGTGAGACGCAGCAGGTCGCGTGCTGGCAGTGTCTGCCGTAGCGTTCGGGTGTGGTCGGTGGTGAGTAGACGGGCCGCCTCGGCGGGGATGAGGATTTGCCCGGTGCGGGCCTCCGGTTGGGCGGCGGCGCCGGTTCTCGTGTCGGCGGCGGTGTAGAGGATGAGCCCGACGCTGCCGGCGGTGGCGGCGCAGACGGCGGCCACCGCGGCGCCGGTGCGGAGTTGGTGGCGTGCGCCGTGGCGCCACGCCAGCCGTACCGGTGTGGGGAGGAAGGTCGCGAGTCGTCCGGCCATCCCCACGATGGCAGGGCCGCATGCGGCCACGCCGAGCAGGATCAGGCCGCTGCCGAACGCGACGATGGCCGCGCCGGCGACGTCTGGTTGCGCCGCCCAGGTCGTGAGGGCGACACCGACCGCGCTTGCGGTGAGTCCGGTGACCAGCAGTCGCCGGCCGCCACGGGATCCGGCTACCTCGCGGTTGGTCAGCGCCGCTCGGACCGGTGCGCGGGCCACCGCCCGAGCCGGGCCGAGCGCCGCCAGCAGGCACGCCAGCACGGCCAGCATGGCGATGCCCGCCAACTGCCAGACGGCGACCGTCTCACCGGCCAGGGGCCGGTCGACCAGCCGCTGAAGCCACCCGTGTGCGAGCCGGACCGTCACCGTCCCGAGGACGGCTCCCACCACACCGGCGATCAGGCCAAGTACCAGCCCGTTCGCGACCACAACTCGGGTCAGCTGACGACTGCTCGCACCGACGGCGGCGATCAGGCCGAGTTCCCGGCGTTGCCGGCGGGCCGCGACCGCGAACGCCGCCGCAACCAACAGCACGACCTGCGCCCCGGCAAAGACCACGACGATCGTGATACCGGCCGCGACGGCGGCCTGCTCGGAGGGGTCGGGGCCGAGCGAGTCACGGAAGAGGTAGCCGACGTCGCTTCGCCCCTGGCCCAGCGGTGGCCGCCAACCGGCGGCGTCCGGGGGGAGTTCGACCAGGAAGCCCCGATGCCCACCCGCCGACAACTCCTGCCCCGCCGCCACGAGAAGTGCCTCCCGGCCGAGCTTGTCCGCGGTATCGACGACGCCGACAACGGTGAGCTGCCGCTCGGGAAGCCCGGCCCGCACCGTGTCGCCGAGCCTCACACCGAGGGTCGCGGACAGCCTGGAGCTGACGGCCACCTCGGCGGCTCCGGCCGGTGGCCTGCCGGTCCGCAGCAGATAGGCGCCTGCGTTGACGGGGTCGGCGAGGTCTACCGCCCGGTACTCGCGGACCAGATAGCCGCCGCCAGACGACGCCACCACCGTGTCGCCGTCGCGGTAGGGGACGGCCCGGCTACCCGCCGGCAGATCCTGAAGGACCTCCTCAGCCTGGCCGCCGGAGACCAGCATGGCCGCCGTCCCCAACCGCCAGGTAGCCGCCTGGTCGGCAGGAACTGACACCACCGTCCACGCTCCGGCGAGGACGGCCGCCGCGTACACCGGCACGAGCAGCAACAGCACCACCAAACCGCTGCGGACCGGATGACGCGCCGCAGTCCGCGTCGCGAGCCGCAGCGCCACACGCCACGACCCGATGAACGGGCCGCCTGGCACCCGCTGCCGATGGGTCACGAGGCTTACTCCCCCGCGTGTGGCACGCTCGCGG
Source organism: Salinispora goodfellowii (assembly GCF_059570675.1). Lineage (NCBI taxonomy): Bacteria > Bacillati > Actinomycetota > Actinomycetes > Micromonosporales > Micromonosporaceae > Salinispora > Salinispora goodfellowii. The sequence goes on from NZ_JCANTD010000025.1 coordinate 72,758, forward strand.
GACGTCCGGTGGCGGCGACGATGCTGCCGTCGCGGATCTCGATCACCCGGTCGGCCCGGTCAGCCACCCCCCGCTCGTGCGTGACGACGACCGCGGCGGCACCACGACTGATCCGCGTCCGCAACACCTCGATGATCGCCTTGCCCGTCGCCGTGTCCAGGGCGCCGGTCGGCTCGTCGGCGAGCAACAAACGGCGTCCGCCAACGAGCGCACGGGCGATCGCTACTCGCTGCTGCTGGCCGCCGGACAACTGGTCCGGATAGCGGTCGGCCTGATCGGCCAACCCGACCGCCGACAACTCCGCCAACGCCTCACGGTGGGCGACCCGTCGCGCGACACCGGCCAGCTCACGCGGCAACGCGACGTTCTCGGTAGCGGTGAGCGCCGCGACCAGGTTGAAATCCTGGAAGACATAACCGATCCGATCCCGCCGCAGCGCCGCCAACTCCGGAGCCTGAAGCGCGTGAAGCGGCTGCCCGTCGACCCACACCTCGCCACCGGTCGGCGAATCCAGCCCGCCCGCGATGGCGAGCAGAGTCGACTTACCCGCGCCAGACGGCCCGATCATCGCGACCAACTCACCCGCCCGCACCTCGAAGTCAGCTTTCACCAAGGCGTGAACAGTCGTCTCTCCCACCGAATAGACACGACTGACGTCACGAAACGTCAATACCGGGTCGTACGCCACCGACAGAGGCCCCCGATCTCCCCGAGTCAATGCGGCACCGGTCGCGAGCCGCATCTCAGCCCAACCGAAACGCGGTTCACGACCGACAGTACCGAGCTGGGCCGTCAATGACCCGCCACTACATTCTAGCCAATCAGGCGGGCGTAAACCTCGATTGGCCGCCCACTGCCGTTGAGTTCGAACTCTTTGACAATGCCGCTGGGGCATGCCTTCGGGCCGTAGTGCCACGTGGTCCCGATCAGGGCGTAGACCTGCACGCACAGGCCGTCGGCCCGACGGTCCTTCGCCCAACCGGTGATCGTGACGTTGTTGTTGGAGCAGCCCACGGTCCAGTGGGCTTCACCGGCCACAAAGATCCCCCTACGCAACGTGACGTCCTGCGTGTCGCCGCACGCCGCCAACACCCCGTACTCGCCGTCACCCACCGCCGTGCTCGACTGTCCGCCGACGGGCTTTGCGGCAGCCGGCGCGGCTGACGTGAAGCCGACGCCGACGAGTCCGGTAATCAACATGACGGTGGCCGATCCGGCGCCTGCAAGCCGTCTCGCCAACCTCGGTGCGCTCATGCCATCCTCCCGTGTCTTTCGATCATGGCGCTGATTCAACGCGACCAGAACGCGCGCGTCATCCGCAACGCCCACATAAGACGGAGGGCATTGGAGAACCTTCTCGGGGTCACACCGCACCTGTAAGTGAGACTTACAACACAGTCAATGGAGGATTCACCGGATCCAGGCGCAAACTTCGGTCGCGATCGAGGGGCACCGCAGGCGAGCGGCCCTCTATTATGGATGATCGACCAATTCGGGACTCAGTGTTGCCGTGTTGTTCATGTCGTGGCTTCCGCAGTCTCGTACCGGCTTCCTGCTCTCTTCCGAAGCAGCTTTAGCGCAGAGCATGACGTGTAGACACTTCACGTTTGCCTCGGACGCGGGGGTGCCGTCGCTGCCGATCGGGTAGGCAGTTCCCATGATTAGCGCGCGGCTATCCGTCGCGGGATGAGCGCCTGGAAGGTGGGGTGGTCCAGCCAGGCGACCCTGCCGGCCCATTGTGTGGCGAGGTTGGCGTTGACGTTCAGTGGTTTCTGCCAGGTGAGGTGTCCGGTGGCGCGTAGTGCGACGTAGGCCGTGGAGAGGCTGTGTCGGAGGTTGAGCACGGTGATGCGTTCGCGTGCTTCGCGGCGGTCACCACGACCGCGATGACCAGCCCCAACGCGTCCACGGCCAGGCCCCGCTTGCGTCCCGGTACCTTCTTCGCCGCGTCTTTGCCGGTCGTGGCGGCCGGGACGTGGTTGGCCGCCCGGATCGACTGGGTGTCCAACACCACCGCGGTCGGATCCTCCCGGCGGCCGGCTTTCTCCCTCGCCTGGCAGCGCAGCAGATCATGGATCGTCTGGTCGGCGCCGTCGTCCCGCCACAGGGCGAAGTAGTAGTAGGTGGCCGACTTCGGCGGCAGGTCGTGTGGCAGGTACGCCCACTGGCAGCCGGTCCGGTTCTGGTAGAAGAAGTCACCCGGTCGGTTCCCGAACGCCTCGCAGGCGTGAAAATTGGTGCGCTGGTCGCCCGCCGACGCCGCGCGATCTTGGTCTTTGAAGGCCGTGTAGAAGTCTGGCGCCGGGGCCCCGACCTTGATGGGTCACGCACTGTTGCTTCGAGCACGCCGGTCAGATTTTCGGTTCCCGACCGAGGCCCCCGGGTGGCCAGCCCAAGGTTCCAGTCGATAACGGGGGTGAAGGGAAGAGATGAGCGGATGCGTGCAGCGCCTGTAGAGATTCCGGACGCCGACAGTGAGACGGTCCTGTCGCGGGTATGCGCGATCGATGTGGCCAAGGAGTTCGAGACGGTCTGCACCCGGTTGCCCGGACCAACAGGGCGACGCGGCAGCCGGGTCTGGCAGGTCGCCGCGACAACCAACGCGGTGACCGACCTGGCCGCGCAGCTCGCGGCCGCAGACGTGCAGAAGGTCACGGTGGAGAGTACGTCGGATTACTGGCGGATCTGGTTTTACCTGCTGGAGGCAGCCGGCTTAGACGTGCAGTTGGTCAATGCCCGGGACGTGAAGAACGTGCCGGGACGGCCGAAGACCGACAAGCTCGACGCGGTGTGGTTGGCCAAGCTCACCGAGAAGGGCTTGCTGCGGCCCTCATTCGTGCCGCCGGCACCAATCCGGGCCTTGCGTGACTACACCCGCATGCGGGTCGATCTCATCCGTGACCGGACCCGCAATCTGCAGCGGATGGAGAAACTCCACGAAGACGCGCTGATCAAGGTCACTACCGTGGCATCCAGCCTGCGGACGCTGTCGACACGGGACATGATCGAGGCGCTCATCCGCGGCGAGCATGACCCGAACGCACTGGCTGAACTGGCTCGTGGCCGCATGCGCGGTAAGCGCACGGCGCTGATCGAAGCACTGACCGGCCGGTTCAAGGAGCACCACGGTGAACTGGCCCGCATCCTGCTCGACCAGATCGACCGTCTCGACAAGCAGATCGCGCACCTGAACGACCGCATCGACGCTGTGCTGGCCGAAATCGATCCACCACAGCCATCCGGTGACGCCATACCGGCCCAAGATGCGATCACCGTGAGTACTGCCCGACAGCGGCTCTGTGAGATCCCAGGCATCAGCACCGAATCCACCCAAATGATCATCGCCGAGATCGGCCTCGACATGAGCCGCTTCGCTACCCCGGCGCACCTGGTGTCGTGGGCCCGGCTCTGCCCACGGACCATCCAGTCCGGAACCAGCCTCAGCGCTGGCAAAGCGGGCAAGGGCAACCCCTACCTCAAAGGAACGCTCGGCATGGCCGCTGCCGCCGCAGCCCGCGGCGGTGACACCTTCCTGGCTGAACGCTACCGGCGCCTGGTGAAACGCCGCGGCAAGAGCAAAGCCCTCGTCGCCGTCGCGCGATCCATGCTTGTCATCGTCTGGCACTTGCTGGCCCACCCCGGCGCCCGGTTCCACGACCTCGGTGCCGACTTCTACGAACGACGTGTCGACACCAGCCGCAAGACCGCCAGCCTCGTACGACAACTCGAAGCCCTCGGACTCGCCGTGACGTTGCAACCCGCCGCCTGACATCCCTCCCTACTTCACACCGACTTCCACCCCGACCGTCGGGCAGGTCCGTGCACCCAAAACCCGCCGTGGCACAGGTTATTTACCGGTCAGATCGCGTTCACGATTTCCCGCAGGTCGTAGTCGCCTTCACGACCGGAAACCGACACCGCGACCCGCTTGGCCTTCCACGCCTGCAGGAACGGTCCGATCAGCGCCCACTGCTCGTCGGTGACGTCACTGGGGTATGGCTTCCGGTCACCCATGACCGGCCTAACGCTGCTACCGCCTGACGGTCACGACCAGGATTCACATTCTCCCGCATTGGCCGATACCTACCAATAGCGAACCCCGCCAAAATATCTTCAACCGGGCACACGGAATAGATCAGCTCGAACGTCTGCGGACCACCCTCTGAGATGGGCACCTGCACCCTGGACAGTGGGGATGAGGTGCCGGTTGCCGTGTTCGCCCCGGGGGCCCAATCGGGGTGGGTTGACTCAATGAGAGAGATCGGGGCGTTTGTGGTGGAGGGCGACCGGTGG
>NZ_JCANTD010000026.1:0-73655 GCF_059570675.1 Salinispora goodfellowii
GTACCTGACGATCTCCCTGCCCGCCGGTCAGGCCCGGCCGGTCGATCTGGGCGCCTGGGCTCGGGCGGAGTGGCAGATCGAAAACAGGGTGCACTATGTACGAGATGTCACGTTACGTGAAGATGCGCATCAAGCCCGGACCGGGAACGGACCCGCTGTCTTCGCCACCCTCCGTAACACCTCGATCGGGCACCACCGCCTCAACGGCGCCACCAACATCGCCGAAGCCACCCGCGAAGCCAGCCAGCGTCCCCACGACCTCATCACCGCTGTGACCACCGGAAAACCGACCGTGAACAGGCTAAACGGCACTACGCAATAGCCCTGTGGCCGATGTACCGGTCACGGATCTTCTTGCAGATCGCCTTGGGCAGGTCATCGCCTTCCGTCTATCGCAACCTTCCGCTAGCGTGGCGCTACCAGCGGTAGTCGCCGGGGAGGGCTTGTGGCCGGGACTGACTTCTTCGCGTCAAAGAAGGCGGCTGCAGTCTTCAAGCATGGCATATTGAGTCGTTACCCGGTCGTCTTCGCGTCGAAGACGGGCAAAGGCGTCGATGGCAACCGGGTTGTGTTCCTCGATGGCTACGCTGGTAGAGGCGAGTACGGCGACGGGCAGCCGGGTTCGCCGCTGCTGCTGTCGAGGTGTGCTGAGTTCGTCAGAGGCTACCGCAATGTCCTCGGGTTCTTCATCGAGCAGAATCCGAACAACTTCGCCAACCTGGAGCGCGTGCTCGACGAGAAGGGTGGCGACGCTGAGCGGGTTCTCCGGCCCGGCTCGGTTGACGAGCACCTTCCCGAAGTCCTAAGGCGAGCCCAGGGCGCGTCGCTGTTCGTCTTTCTCGATCCGTTCGGCCCTGCGTTGGATTTTGACCTCCTCAAGGCTGCCCTGCTCGGTCGGCCCTCGTGGCCGCCTACTGAGGTCTTGCTCCACTTCAGCGTGTTGAGCGTCGCTCGGATGGGCCGTGCTGTACATGTGGCTCGTTCCAGGCGCGGGGAGCTTTCGCCGGCAGATCAGAAGACCGCCGGCCGCCTGGACCGCTTCCTCGGTGGCGACTGGTGGCAAGAACACTTTGTCGGTGTTCGGGACGAAGGCGACGAGCAGCGAGCTACCGAGATTGCCTTGGAGGTCTGTGACAGGTACGAGAAGCTCCTGACAGCCGGAACGAGATACCGAGCGGTCAAGATGCCGGTGCGGCCCAGGCCCGATCTTCTACCGAAGTACGTGCTGGCGCTGTTCACGGCCAGCAGCGAGGGAGCCTGGCACTTCGCGGACTCGCTGGGCAAGGCTGGCGTGGAGTGGTCGGTGGCGTGGCAGGCGGACATGCTCCGTAAGGGGGAGAGGTACGGGCAGAGCTCGTTGTTTGGCGATGACGAGTTGCCGACTCCGGAGAGCCACAGCAGCAATCACGGCTCCGAGTGGACGAGGATCATAGCGGGGAACCTCGAACGGCTGCTGGACGAGCTGGGACCCTTCTGCCCTGCCGATTACGTGCCGGATGTCTACGGCGCGACCCTAGGTCAGGCGAGCACCCCTCACGTCCGGAGCGCCGTGAAGCAACTGAGCGGAATATCTGTGGCCAATACCGGCAAGGGCGATTTTTGGAAGGAGCAGCTGCGACGCTCGTAGGGGTTGTGGTCCACTGTCCGCAGGCTATCTCCTACCCGATCGGTGTGAGTTCCCGTGCTGTCGGCATTTCGTCCCATGTCCGGCCGTCCAACTCACGACCGCCGGCCTTTGGCGTTCTGCCGCCCCACTGCTTGAAGAAGAATGCCGTACCGCCTGCAATGCATTGGCCGCGCAGGGACCGTACCCAAGCGGGATCGACCGGCCGGCAGCCGGGACCAGACTCACCACCGGCGATCAGCCAGTCAATGCTCTCTAGGTTCAGGTCGTCCAACGGGCCGAGTAGCGGTTCGGCCGAGACGAACCGGACGGCAGCGGGCACTCGGCGGAGATGATCGATGCGCTCCGTCTGTTCGTCGTCCTCGACGGAGACACCCATCCAGACGTTGGCTGGCCAGGTCAGTCGGGGAGCGAGCTTTGCAAGCCTCGCGGCCCGCTTGGTGAGTACCTGGTAGGTGTGCTGCGGGGTCGCCGCCATGACTCCAAAGACCTGCTCGACGAAGTCGAAGGGAACCTTTGCGTGGAACAGGTCGCTCATCGAGTTGACGAACACGACGCGGGGCTCTCGCCATCGAAGAGGCAACGTCAGCTCACCGGGGTGTACTGCGATTCCGAAGCCCGGTCCTGACGTACGAGGGTCACCGTCTGTCTGATACTTGCCGGACCCCATGGCCTTCAGTCGCTTCGCCAGGGTCAACGCGTAGCAGTGGTCGCAGCCGCGCGAGATGCGATCGCAGCCAGTTGTCGGGTTCCATGTGGCTTCGGTCCACTCGATAGAACTCTTGTCTGCCATCACCACTCCCCGGCCGGTTGGAACGATTCTGTCGAACGTGCGTACGTATTGAAAGGCGTGGAGGCGATCTTTCTGCCGGACGAGCAACACGGGGCCAGCAGTTGCCCATGCCCGAATCGACCAACGCACAAGGCCCAGAGTGGGACGCGGCTAGGCCGTCACCAGGCCGCCAGAGGGTGATCTTGGGTGATCAACGACAACCACTGGTGACGACGTCTGCACGGGTGACAAGGCGCGCCGGCCCGGCAACCAGGCCAGCGCGCCTTCTTCTCACCTGTAGTTGGTGAACTGGAGTGCTACGCCGAAGTCCTCGCCCTTCAGCATGGCGATGATGGCCTGCAGGTCGTCCTTCTTCTTGCCGGTCACACGGAGCTGGTCACCCTGGATCTGCGCCTGGACGCCCTTCGGACCCTCGTCGCGGATCTTCTTACTGATCGCCTTGGCCTTGTCGGTCTCGATGCCCTGGATCACCTTGCAGTCGACCCTGAACTCCTTACCCGACGCGCGAGGGTCCCCGGCGTCCAGCGACTTCAGCGAGATGTTCCGCTTGACCAGCTTCTCCTTGAAGACATCGAGCGCGGCTCGGACCCGCTCCTCAGTCTCCGCCCGAAGGCTGATCGCCTCCTCGCCAGACCAGGAGACCTCGGCGCCGGTGCCCCGGAAGTCGAACCGCGTCGAGAGCTCCCGCTCCGTCTGGCGGAGGGCGTTGTCAACCTCCTGACGGTCGACCTTGCTCACGATGTCGAACGACGGGTTGGCTGCCATGCTGATACTCCTGTTGTCCTGGCGGTCTGTCCTGTTACGTGCACTACGGGCCAGCCGTGCGCCCCCTGACGGTACCCGGTTGCAGCCATGTCGGGGCGAGCCGCTATCCTTGCTCTCGCCGCCGCGTCGCGACGCGGCGGGTGCCCTGGCGGGTTGCCCGAGCGGCCAATGGGAGCGGACTGTAAATCCGTCGCGAAAGCTTCGAAGGTTCGAATCCTTCACCCGCCACCAGGTGCAAAAAGAGGCCCCTGACCAGCGCAGACGCCGGTCAGGGGCCTCTTTCGTGAGTCTCACTCAGTCCCGCTTCAGCCCGCTCGATCTCGCGGGTCGCGTCGTATTCGCGTCGGCGTTTTCCGCGATTCCTAGCGCGGCCTCGATCCGGCGGCGGGCGGCTTCCTCCTGTCCGTAGACACACTTCGCGTAGACCCGCATGAGGACGTGCACGCTGTGCCCGGCCCACTCGGCGACCTGGGTCGCCGGTACGCCCGCGTTGAGCCAGAGCGACACGGCGGCGTGTCGCAGGTCGTACGGTCGTCGGGCGAGGGGTGAGCGCTGCTGAGCCGGGGTGAGCACCTTTGTCCGCGCGTCGCGCCACGCCTTGCCGTAGGTGTTGTTCGGGATCGGCTGGCCGGCGGTGGGCACGTACCGCCCGCCGGGGCCGCGCCGGGTGACGAACAGCTTGCCGTTCGATCCGGGCGGGTACTCCTTGATGTGGTGATCGAGCAGCCGCACGAGCGGCGGCGGCACGGGTACGTCCCGGGTCGCTGCCTTTGCCCGGTGCTTGAGCTCTCGGTCCTCGGCGGTGTCTTCTCCGTCGCCCCAGTCCCGGCCCACGGCCACCGTCGAGCCGGTCAGGTGCAGTACGCCCCACCCCTCAGGCTGGGCGGGCCGCTCGTACTCGTCTTTCCGAAGATGAAGTACCTCTTCGGGCCGCAGCGCAGCGTAGTACATGCACCCGAAGAACGCTTCCAACTCGGGCACGGTGCGCCCCACCTCGGCGAGCAGCGCTCGCGCCTGATCGGGGTTGACCACCGCCCCTCGGCCGACCTCATCGGCCGTCTTCGGCGCGGTCCAGCTCACCAGCGACATTGGGTGCGCGTCGAGTAGCCGCAGCTCAACCGCGTACTTGAGGGCACCGGAGAAGACGGCCCGCTTGCGGGCGATCGTGCTGGCTGACGCGGCGGCACCGTTCATTCGCAGGGCGAGCGTGTCGAGCGCCTTTCGCACCAAGGCAGCGTCGGCAAGCGAGCATGGGCGATTTAGCTCAGGCTTTGCTGCCACCAGAGTTGTAACGCTCGCGGCACCTCGCCAATGGCTGAGGTGCCGCGATGCTCATGCCTGCATAGGCGCCTATCGGCGGCCTTTGCGTCGCCTATTGCCAATGCCCTTGAACTTGGATGTCGGGTTCGGCTTGACCTTGCCGGGTGCCGGAACTTTCTTGAGGGCAGCAATTTGGGTAGCTGGGCTGCCGTCCTTCGTCTCCGACTCGGGAAACATGGTTTGAACCGTGCCAGCCCGCTCGGCTAGTTCGGTCGCCGCTCTCCAGCGGAGGAAAAAGGCGAAATACGGGTCGGAGATATGCAGGGTGGTGAGTTTGGCGTCGTAATCGACCACAGGTTCGCCATCGATTTGATCTCGCGCGATTTTCGACATCTCGTCGAGGATCCGTGCAATTTCCTGTCCGCGAGGGGCTTCCTCTCCTGCGACATCTCGCATGGCAGCACGGAGAGTCTCGTACGTAATGCTTGTCAGCGGACCAGTGCGGCCGATCGCCATCAACACAGCGCCGTAGATGTCCACGACCATGCCGTTCTTGAGGCGCCTCGGCTTTCGGTCCGTTCGCTGGCGGGGACCTCTGGCAAGCATGTCGAACGCGGTCTTCGAGGCGGCAGTTGAGCGCTCCTGGAAAAAGGACTCCCATAGTGGCTCTTGCAGGAGCCTCGGACTCTCCTGGCGCTCTCTAACGTCACTCTGCTTCACAGCTTGGAGGCAAAAATCTTGCATCAGGTGGGGGCTGGCAAAACATTCTCTAGCCAGGCGCTCGCCAATAACCCCAGATTCATCAATTACATTAAGGGCGTCGAACCCTTTACTTGCAATGCCCCGCAATTCGTCTTGGGACCAGAAGTCAATCTTCATCTGCTGGACGCGGCCGGTCATCTCTCGCTCGACTCGGATTACGTCGTATGCCCGATGCGGCACCGCAATGACGATCACGGGTAGCCCATCGAAAACCAAATCTTTGAGGGAGCGAACGATTTCCGTCTGAACCTCTACCGGAATGTAGTGGAAATCGTCGATCACCAGGGGTGTCAGCGATTCTCGGAGGGCTCTCCGTGCCGCTACCTCGATTGGTCGGTTTCTGCCAGTTTTGTCGGCTAGGGCCGTGGCCGTTGAATCTTGACCCGATCTCGACGCCTTGCCAATGGCGGGCACCTGCAGTTCGCCCGTTAGGGTGCGAGTCTCGGTGTCTGTGTACTGGCGACTGCTCTCATAGACGGTCTGTAGACCAAGGTCGTCACCGACGTTGATCCACAGGTCCGCCGCGCTCTTGATGTCGCCGCCGGACACTCTGATGGCGTCAAGATCTCGCAGCACCCTGCGGACCAAGACCGTCTTGCCGGTCTTCGTGGGTCCAGAGATGGACAGGATTCGGTGTCTCTCGTCGAGATAGTCCTGCACCATCTCTTCAAGCCCTAGTTGAGTCCGGGGGTTGTAGGTGATCTCGGGCAGGCCGCCGGCCTTGAAGACCTGACCAGCTGGTAGGCGCATCGTCACGGTCCGACCATACGTTAGACGTGTGTAACCTTCTCGATGCCGCGCGGCAAGCCTGACCTTGCGGCGGGTGGATCATGCTGGGTGGGCCCCGGCCACCCGCATGTGTCGCGGATGTGTCACGAACTAGTCCATCTTGACTGTTTGCGCAGGTCAAGCGCGTGCGAGTGGCGCTCTGTAAATCCGTCGCGAAAGCTTCGAAGGTTCGAATCCTTCACCCGCCACCAGGTGCAAAAGAAGGCCCCTGACCAGCGCAAACGCCGGTCAGGGGCCTTCTTCGTGAGTCTCATTCGGTCTCATGCGGTGCCGCTTGATCTCGCTATCTGTCCCCCATACGTCCCCCGAAATTCGGAGGCTTGATCAGGTGGGGCGGATGTCCCCATCGTCGTCGGGGAAGAGCTCGAACCCCTCCTCGATCCGCTTCATCGCTGCCGCCTCCTCGCCGAAGATCCAACTCGCGTAGATCTCCGGCAGAACCTTGATGCTGCGCCCCGCCCACCGGGCCACCAGCGCCGGGGAGATCCCACGGGAGAGCCAGTAGGGCACGCACGCGGCCCGCAGGTCGTAGGCCGGCGTGCCAGCGGCGAGGCCTGCTCGACCGGTGTAAACGCGGCGGCTCGCGCCTTGCGGCACGCTGGGGGCGGATGCCGTGATCATCAGTATGGGTGAGATGGCCGCCGCGACGCCCCGATCGGCGGTTGGGGGCGGTGGGCCACGAGGATGGATGCGGCGGGGCTCCAGGCGAGACTACGATTCGGTGAACCGTTGTCCCGACCCGGAGCCCTGCCTTTCTCCTACCTTCCAGTGCGGGCCAGAGATTCATCCAAGGGCCCCGGCTGGTGAAGTCGCCCTTCTGGGCGGTTCAGACGCATTGGATCTGATCCGATAAAAGAGGTTGGGATCGCTTCGTGCGTGTCTGGCTCCGACTCGGCCAAATCCGCCAGCATCTCAACGTATTCGTGATCGGAGAACATGAAAGGATTGCCGACAGCGTGAAAGCCGTAGTCTTCGTAGAAGTGCTGTAGCCGCGACTGGGCGTGCAGGTACAGGCGGTGATAGCCCTTCTGTCTACTGAAGTCGATCATAAAACGGAAAAGGTGGTGCCCGTAGCCCTTTCCTCGGTGCTCCGTACGAATGGCCACGCGTTCGAACTTGGCCATGCCTGGCAGGTACCGGATCCGGGCGGCGAGCACCGGCTCCTCTTTCAGTAGCCCAACTATATGGGTGGCCGAGTAGTCGTTCAGGTCGAACTCTTCATGGTACGGGCAGCGCTGCTCATGCATGTACACAATCGCGCGGACCAGGAAGGACTTCTGCTTCTCCTCCTCGTTTTCCACCACCTTGATGAGAAGCCGGTCTTCCGCTGTTTTTACGGGTAGGGTGGTCATGGCGAAACTTCCGCTGTCTCCTCGAGTAGGCCCTCATTTATCTGGTATGCACGATCGCCCACCTGGACGGTGGCTGAGGACTCACGGAAAGCGCGAAGAATTTCTTCAATTACCCGGGGAGCGGTGCCCTGCTTGCCATTGCGGATGGCGGTTGCCGATACCTGATCCACGCGGCGAACCGAATAGGGGTAGATCCAGCCAGCTTCGTCGTAGATTCGCCTGATCCACATTCCGCCAAGGTCGCTGCCATGGATGCCGTGCAGTCGTTTACCCGGATTCTGCTCCCTTATCTTTCGGATCACGCCGTAGAAGCCGCTGTTGAGGTATGTGTCCGGGAACGACAGTACCTCTACCTTGTCTGCTAGTCCCTCCTCTTCGAGCGCCCACTGCATCATTTGCTTTCGAGTTTCGAACTCGTAAAAGCGGTTCCCTGTTGGGAAGTAGTTCACATGCACATCGGCTTTATTGGTTCGACCATAAACCCGCATGCCGTTGTGGCGCTCCGCAATAGTGATCTCACCCTTGCTCAACGCATCCGCATGAAGCTTCGGAATGATGGTGGAGTGGATAATGATCTTATCCAACCCGCGTTCGATGAGCGTCTGTTTGACTATGGCCAGGTGGGTGTTGTGGAACGGGTTGAACGTACCGAAGAAGATGCCCACGCCCCCGGTGCGTGGCCGTGCCGAGCGAACGTCGGAGAGAATTCCAATTCCGATAACCAGTCCGCCGAACAGTAGTCCGGAGAGGATGAAGATCGGTTGCATCCAGCCCACGCCGACAGCTGCGACCGCAGTCACCAAGATATTAGATGCGAGACCCCACGCCACATTGCGGTTGACGTTGCCGATTTCCCGGTTGGCAAGGGTGATGGCAACGTACTGTATGCCCTGGGATGCGGCGGTGGTCAGGAGTGAGATTCCCCAAATGCCGCCAAGTGCGTCAGTGTTGGCCAATGCGATAACGTCAGTGTGGAGGAATATGTAGAAGACGCCCAGATTGAAGAGCCACTGGGCCAAGAATCGGCCCAGCCTTCCTGGTGTCACGAAGGCGGTCTTGAAGCACAGCCATTCGTCAATCTTGTTGCTGATACGAGAGTAGAATGGAAGGAATATGCCTACGAAAATCGTTACTATCAGACCTGGATTTAGCCAATCCTGATTTGGAAATGCGTATGCGAAGTACATCAGTGCGCCTGCGAAGTAGCCCATCAGTGTCGAGGCACTTCTTAGGTACGCAATAAAGCGAGACACGCTTCCTGTCCTCTCAAAGGGTTTTCTGGTCGCCGTCAAAGTTCCTTGTTGAGGCGACGAAGGCTGGCGGTCGGTCACTCGCTCCGGTGCCCAGTTGGGCGTCGAGTCACCTTTCCGATCGCCTCCGTAACAATCGAGAGCAGCGTCGATCGAGATGACGGTACCCTCGACGTGGTATGGCTGGGCGTTGCACGCCCGGCCGGCTTGGGCAACGATGATACATACATCCGTTTGTCGTGAGCCTCCCCACTGTTCTGCCGCCTCGGGTGACGTCTGGAACGACCACATCTGACGCGATGGACTGGCGGGCGCGGCGCATCATCGAAAGATTTGTAAATGACGTTCTAGGTGCCATCTGTTGCCGCATTCGTCGATGGCGTCTGTGTCGCCCTACCGCTCGGTGATTTGATATTCGGAGGGGAGGAGAAGCGTCCCAGCTGCCGCACTTTGTGGTCGCGGTCAACGCCGACTGCGCGTGGCGGCACTTCGATCGGGCGCCGACGTCGTGTGGTGACCGGTCGGCGCGAAGGTGTCGGTGTCGTGCTGTGGCCCGCTGGCGTCAGTACTCCCGGCTGCGCGGCCCAACCGTACTCTCAGAGGGGTGCCGCCGCGGCCGGGGGAAGGCCGAGTACGGCCTCTGTCCTGCACCCCTACCTTGATTCGGTGCCCGACCCGTGTTCCCGGCGTGGCCGGTGGTACTCGCTGACCGCCGTCCTGCTGCCGTGCGCCTACCTCGGCGAACCAGCATCGCGCCGTCCCCGAGCCCGCCCAGGGCGCCGCCGACGTCCAGGCGGCTGCTGGTAGTCGCCGTCGACGGCATGGCATTCAAGGGATCAGCCCGTCACGTCGCGAAAGTCGCCGGCAAGAGCGATGCCCTCTAGCTAACTGGTCGTATTGGGACTGTGCCGCTGAGACGATCATGGCGCGGGCCGGGCGCGCACGCCGCCTAGGCTGCACTCCATGGTGTTCGCTTCGCTTACCCAACTGCTGTTCGCTCTAGCCGCCTGGAGCTTCGGGCTGGCAGTCCTCTACCTGGTAATCCGGTTGGCCGTGCGTCACGCCATCGCGGACGCGGACCGGCGCAGGGCCGAGACCCGTCATTGAGTGGGTGGTGCGGCGTCAGTCGGGCAGGGCCCCGGCGGCCTCGGTGAGGGCGGCGAGGGCCTCGCGGAGGCGCCAGGCGTCGCGGTCGCGCGGCCCGACCGGATTGGAGATGGTGCGTAACTCGACGAAGGGTAGGCCGGCGTGCGCGGCGGCGACGGCCACCCCGTAGCCCTCCATGGCCTCGGCCACCGCGTCGGGGCGCCGGCGGAGGAGCGCCTCGGTCCCGGCGACCGTCCCGGTGACCGTGCTTACAGTCAGCACCGGACCCACCGCGGCGGCCGGAAGCGCGGCCCGGAGGGTGGCGACCACGTTCGGGTCCGCGGTGATGGTGGGGCCGGCGCCCAGCAACTCGGCCGGCATCCCGAGCTGGTCCACGGGGATGAAGCCCGTCGGGGAGTCGGCACCCAGGTCGGCCGCGATCGCACTGGTGCCGACGACCGTTCCGCCGACCTCCACCCGATCCGGGAAGCCGCCCGCCACGCCCGCGCTGACGACCAGGCGGTACGGGCGGCCAGCGGCCTCCGCCAGGGCCAGTAGCCGGGCGGTGCCGGCCCCGGCCACCGCCGGGCCGACCCCGACCGGCGCTACCGCGACCGTTGGTCCCCGCCCCGCACGGATCGCCTCGGCCTCGGCGGGAACCGCGGTGACGACCAGGACCCCGGTCACGGGATCGGCCCCGGACGGCTCTCCTCATCGCTGCTGCCCGGCCCGCCCACCGCCGACGACGGGCGGTAGAGGTGGAAACCCGGTGGCGCCGGGTCATCGTCGCCCCCGGTGCCGGGCCCCGGGGCGGGCGAGGTGGGGGTCGGGTCGTCGGCGGCGGGCTCGACCAGGGGCGACTCGTCCTGGGCGACTTCGTTGTCCGCCAACGGCCGACCAGCCAGCCGCTCCGCCCGCAGCCGGCCCGCGACCAGGATGCCGCGGGCCGTGGCGAGTATCGCCACCCCGGCGGAGACGGCGATGCCGAGCCGGCCGTCGAAGGGGACGAGGCCCAGCCCGCCGCCGGCGACGAAGGCGAGCATCAGCGCCGTCTCCGAGTGGGCGAACGAGCTCGCCCGCAGCCGTTCGGGGATGCGCTCCTGGATCGAGGCGTCCACCGCGAGCTTGGCGATGCCGCTGGTCAGCGCGGTGACCAGGCAGAGCAGGGCGACCATCAGCAGCGAGAACTTGAGCGTGGCGAGGACGGCCACCCCAGCAATGATCACCATGCCGCTGGACTGGAGCGCCGCCGGGCGATGGATCCGCAGCCGGGTGCCGATCGCGGTGGCCAGGAAGCTGCCGATCGCCAGGGCCCCGCCGACCAGCCCGAGGGCGGCCTCGTCGCTCAGGTCCCGGCCGAGGAGAACGGTGGTCAGGTCGCCGGCCTTGATCGCGAAGGCCAGGAAGAGCAACAGGAAGCCGTAGACCGCGCGTAGCGTGGCGGCGCCGATCAGGGTGGCGATGACCAGCCGCCCGTGCGGACCACCCCGGCCGAGAGGGCGGTCGCTGGAATTTCGCCGGAGCGCCCGCAGCGGGCGCGGTACCCGTTCGGGCGGCTCCGAGTCCGCCTTGGGTGGCAGTCGTAGAGCGATGACCATGCCGACCAGGAAGATCACCGAGGCGACCCGGAGTGGCCACTGCGGACCGAACCAGAAGGCGGCCAGGCCGATCGGCGCGAGCAGGGCGCCGGCTATCGTGCCGTACACGCTGGCTCTGGCCCCGATCTGGGAGAGCCCGAGCCCGTCCGGGAGGAGCCGGGGTACGGCAGCCGACCGGGCCACGCCGTACGCGCGGGAGAGCGCCAGCACTCCGAAGGCCGCCGGGTACAGGCCGAAGCCGTGGATGTAGTCAGAGATCAGCCACGCCAGGAACGCCCGTCCGAGCATGCTGGTGGCCAGGGCGTACCGCCGGCCGTGCCGGAAGTGATCAAGCAGCGGGCCGACCACCGGGGCGAGCAGGGCGAACGGGATCATGGTTATCAGCAGGTAGAGCGCGACCTTGCTGCGTGCCTCCCCGAGCGGCACGTTGAAGAAGATCGTCCCAGCGAGGCCGATCGCGATCAGGGTGTCCCCGGCGCAGGAGAGCGCGTGCAGGTCGAAGAGGCGGATCATGCCGGCTTCCCGGCCGGCGCCCCGGGCGCGGGCCCGCCCCACTGACCGGGTCATCCAGCGGCCGCTGTTGACCGAACCGCGCAGCAGCAGGCGGACGGCCCTGACGCCGGTGCCGACAGTCCACCCGAGGAAGGAGCGCTCGGGGTGGAGGGAGGACGGCATGTGCACCAGTCTCACCCATCGGCCCGGCGTGCGCGCCGCCACTGCCGTGTTTGGTTCGGGGAGTCCCTGTCAGGTGGTCCCACGCATGGGGAACAATGGTCGGGTGACCAGGTCCGCCTCCGCTCGTTCCCCCCGTCTTGACCAGGTCTGTGCCGCCGCCGTCGAGGTGGCTCGCGAGGCCATCACCGACGTTGACCCGGCGGATGTCGGCGACCATCTCCAGACTGTTGCCGAGGGCGATCGCCTCGTCACGCACTACTTCGAGTGTCGGCTCGCGGGCTATCGCGGCTGGCGCTGGGCTGTCACCGTCGCCCGGGTGCCGCGCAGTCGCACGGTCACCGTGTGCGAGACCGTGCTGCTGCCCGGCCCGGATGCGTTGCTCGCCCCGGGCTGGCTGCCCTGGCAGGAGCGGCTGCAGCCCGGTGACCTCGGCCCGGGTGACCTGCTGCCCAGCCCGCCCGACGACGACCGGCTGCAGCCCGGTTACCTGCTCTCCGATGACCCGGCGGTCGAGGAGGCCGCCTGGGAGTTGGGTCTCGGCCGGGTGCGGGTGATGTCCCGGGAGGGGCGCGGCGAAGCCGCCCAACGGTGGTACGACGGCGACCACGGGCCAACCGCACCGATCGCCACCGCCGCTCCGGTGGCTGCCCGCTGCGGGACCTGCGGCTTCTATCTGCCGCTCGCCGGCGCGCTGTGCCAGTCCTTCGGCGCCTGTGGCAACCTCTTCGCTCCGGATGACGGCCGCGTGGTCAGCGCCGACCACGGCTGCGGTGCGCACTCGGAGATTCTGGCCGGACCCCCGGAGACCCCCGCCGAGGAGCTACCAACCGTCTACGACGACGGCGCGGTGGAGGCCGTGTCGGTGCGCGAGGACGACGCGTCGGCCGAGGTTGCCGAGGTGGCGGAGGTTGCCGAGGTGGCGGAGTCGAATGGCCAACCGTGAGGTGATCGCCGGCGTGGGTCAGTGACCCGCGCGGCGGCGCCGCCGGTGCGAGTCGTGTCGCATCATCACGGCGAGACCGGGCAGACCCCACAGGAACCCAGCCAGGCAGGTCCAGAGCCAGCCCTCGCGGCCGGTTTCCACCAACTGGTCGCGGAAGAACAGCAGCACGACTCCGGCGATCGCCCAGGCGGCCATCCCGGCGAGGGCGAACGGCACCATCGGCGGGTCGAGGGATTCGGTCCGCCGTTGCGGCTGCTTCAGCACGGAGCAAGCGTACGGGATCAGTTTTCCTGGCGGGCCGACGATCTGCGACGATGCGGCCGACGAGACAAGAGAGCACCTGCGAGGACCCGATGGCAGTAGCCCCGCCCAACGATGCCACGCCGCCCGCGACACCGCGGAACGGTTTCGACCGCTACTTCGAGATATCCGCGCGCGGTTCGACGCTGGGCCGGGAGGTGCGCGGTGGGCTGGCGACCTTCTTCACGATGGCCTACATCGTGGTGCTCAACCCGCTGATCCTCGGCTCCGCCGTTGATGGCGCCGGGGAACGGCTGCCGATTCCGGCGCTCGCCGCGGCGACCGCGTTGGTCGCCGGCCTGGCGACGATCCTGATGGGCGTGGTGGGCCGGTTCCCGCTGGCGCTCGCCGCCGGTCTCGGCGTCAACGCGCTGGTCGCGTACGAGATCGCCCCGGAGATGACCTGGGCGGACGCGATGGGTCTGGTGGTGATCGAAGGTTTGATCATCGCGGTGCTGGTGTTGACCGGGCTGCGTACCGCGGTGTTCCGTTCGGTGCCCACCCAGATGAAGGCGGCGATCGGGGTCGGTATCGGGCTGTTCCTGACCATCATCGGTCTGGTTGACGCGGGTTTCGTCCGGCGGCTCCCGGACGCGGCGAACACCACCGTCCCGGTCGGCCTGGGCATCGGCGGCAAGCTGGTCAGCTGGCCGATGTTGGTCTTCGTGGTGGGTCTGCTGCTGACTCTGGTGCTGGTGGTACGCCGGGTGAAGGGCGCGATCCTGATCGGCATCCTCGCCTCGACCGGGCTGGCGCTCGTCATCGAGGCGCTGGGCAACATCGGCCCGTCCATGGTCAACGGGGTGTCGAACCCGAAGGGCTGGTCGCTGACCGTGCCCGAGTTGCCGAGCCGAATCCTGGACGTGCCGGATCTGTCGCTGCTCGGTCGGTTCAACGTGCTGGATTCGTGGAGCCGAGCCGGCTGGCTGGTCGTGCTGATGTTCATCTTCACGCTGATCATCACCGACTTCTTCGACACGATGGGCACGATGGTGGCGGTCGGCCAGGAGGGTGGGATGCTCGACGAGCAGGGCACCCCGCCCCGGGCGAAGGAGATCC
This sequence comes from Salinispora goodfellowii, assembly GCF_059570675.1. Classification (NCBI taxonomy): domain Bacteria; kingdom Bacillati; phylum Actinomycetota; class Actinomycetes; order Micromonosporales; family Micromonosporaceae; genus Salinispora; species Salinispora goodfellowii. Next base: position 14,257 of record NZ_JCANTD010000026.1, read on the forward strand.
TGCTGGTCGACTCGATCGCCGCGGCCGGTGGCGGCGTCGCGAGCGTGTCCAGTAACACGGCGTATATCGAAAGTGCGGCCGGTGTCGCGGAGGGTGCCCGGACGGGCGCGGCCAACCTGGTCACCGGGGCGCTCTTCCTGCTGGCGATGTTCCTTACGCCGCTGGTGTTGGTGGTGCCCTTCGAGGCCGCGTCCACCGCGCTCGTGGTGGTCGGGTTCCTGATGATGACCGCGGTGCGGACCATCGACTGGACCGACTTCGAGATCGCGATCCCGGCGTTCCTCACGATCGTGTTGATGCCGTTCACGTACTCGATCTCCAACGGCATCGGTGCCGGCGTGATCGTGTACGTGTTGATGAAGGTCGCTCGCGGTAAGTCGCGGGAGGTCCACCCGCTGCTGTACGGCGTGGCGGCGCTCTTCGTGCTGTATTTCCTGCGCGGGCCGATCGAGTCTGTGCTGCTGTGACGCGGAGCGCAGGGCCGGGTAGCGGACCGGCCCTGCGCGCCGCGTAGGGCGTACTCCGCGTGAGCCTGGTCATATCGCATGTCGTTAGCTAGGCTTATTAGTTAGGCTAACTATAGTGACGGAGCAGACGGTGACGGCGAAGAGCGTGCCACCGGTGCAGCTGGCAGTTCAGCTGCGGGATGCGATTACCCGACTCAACCGGCGGGTCCGCCAGGCCAGACCGGTTGGTGACCTAACGGTTACCCAGCTCTCCGCGCTCACCAGCCTCCGGCTGGCGGGCGCGCTGACGCCCCGGGAACTTGCCGACATCGAACGGGTTCAGCCGCCGACGATGACCAAGATCGTCGCGAAGCTGGAGGAGCGCGGCCTCGTGCAGCGCACCCCCCACCCGACCGACGGCCGGCAGGTGATCCTCGCCGCGACGGAGGGGGGCGGAGCGGTGCTGGACCAGTTCGAGCGCGTTCGGGACCAATGGCTGGCCCACCGGTTGGCCGAACTGAGTGCGGAGGAACGGGAGACGCTGCGCCAGGCAGCAGAGATTCTGCAACAGCTCACCCGTACCTGAGGCTCCCGCCCCGCCTGCGCCGTCACGGCAATGACGCGTACGCGAGGGAGGCGCACCAAGAGTGCAGAAGAAGCTGAGCACGATATTCCAGTCCCTACAGGTCCGCAATTACCGGCTATTCGCCTCCGGGCAGCTGATCAAGCTGATCGGCGTCTGGATGATGTTCATCGCCCAGGACTGGCTCGTCCTCGAGCTCACCGACAACTCCGCCACCGCGCTCGGAATCGTCACCGCCCTCCAGTTCGCTCCCGTTCTGCTGCTCACGCTGATCTCCGGGCGCCTCGCCGACCGGTACGACAAGCGCGTCCTGCTCTTCGCCGCCAACCTGTTCTGGACCCTCCTCTCCCTGGCCATGAGCCTGTTGGTGATCACCGGTCGGGTGCAGCTCTGGCACGTTTTCGCCTTCGCTGCCCTGCTCGGCGTCGCCAACGCGGTGGAAACCCCGGTCCGGCAGGCATTCGTCTCCGAACTGGTCGGCACCCCGCTGCTGCCGAACGCCCTCTCCCTCAACGCGGCCACCTTCAACTCCGCGCGAATCGTCGGCCCCGCCCTCGCCGGCCTGGCCATCGCCGCCGTTGACGTGGGGCCGGTCTTCCTGGTCACCGCCCTCAGCTCGATCGCGCCGCTGGTGAACGTGATCCGGATGCGCCCCGCCGAACTGCACCGCGAGGCGCTACCGCCGCGCGAGGAGCGGGCCTCGGCCCGGGTCGTGGACGGGCTGCGCTACGTCTGGGGCCGGCCGGACCTGCTGCTGCCGATGGTCCTGATCTCGGTCGTCGCCACCTCCCTCTTCAATTTCCAGCTCACCCTCGCGGCGCTGGCCAAGACGGTCTTCGACACCGGAGCCGCGTCGTTCGGTCTGTTCAGCAGCGCCCTCGCGGTGGGTGCCCTGGCCGGGGCCCTGGCCGGGACCGGGCGCCGCAGCCGCCCTTCGGTGTGGCTGGTGCTCTCTGCGGCCGTCGTCTGCGCCACCTTCGGCACCCTGGTCGGGCTGGCCCCCACGTACTGGCTGGTGGTGGCCCTGCTCCTGCCGACCGGCTTCTCCACGGTCTTCTTCGCCCAGGCCTGCAACCAGCGCATCCAACTGGGCACCGATGCCGCTTTCCGCGGCCGGGTGATGGCGCTGTGGGTGCTGGTCTTCCTGGGCACCAACCCGGTCGGCGCGCCGGTCATCGGGTGGCTCGCCGAGACGTACGGCGCCGGGGCCAGCATCTGGATGGGCGGGCTGGTCTCCCTCACCGCCTCGCTGCTCGCCCTGGCCTGGCAGCTGCGCCGCTCGGGAGCCCGGCTGCGGTTCCGGGTGCTGCCAATGCCCCGCTTCTACCTCACCGAGCGGGTGTGAGGCCCCGCGCGGCGGAACTTGACAAAACGGCTTATTGCGGTAAACCGGTGGCAGGGCGATCACCGTCGGCCTAGCGTCGGGGCGTGGAGGTGGGACGTGCGCTGCTGCTGCCGCTGATGGTCGCTGCCGTGGTGTGCCTGCCCATGGCGATCGCCCTGCTCATCTGCGCCGACGAACTCGTTGACCGATTCGCCGGTCGATGGGCGCAGTGGCGGAGCCGACAGCGGGAACGGCGGATAATCGCCCGCCTGGACCGGGCGGTCGAGGCCGACGCGCTCACCCGGAACATTGATCTGAGCCGGTTGGACCGGCCGGATCGGCAGCCGCTGGAACAGCTCGCCACGGAGCTACGCCAGCTCCGGGGGCATCAGGCCGGCGGCGGGCGGGCCACGGTCTGGCACGAAGCGACGCTCGCCAGCTACGACAATCGACTTCGGCTGGCCTGCGCGGCCCTCGGAATCAGGCAGCACCTGGACGAGCTGACCGGGGTGGACCGGGAGCTTGAGCGGGTACGAGTCGAAGGATTGCTGCACCGGGCGGGCCTGATCCTGCCCGGCGCCCGGCCCGAGCACCGACAGCGCCACCGTTGAGTGGCAGCTGGGAAGCCACCGGCGGCCGGCTTGAGACTCTTCGTCGCCGTATACCCACCGCCGGCGGCGGTGGAGCACCTCCGGGCGCGGATCACCGAGCTGCGGGTCGGCCGGGCGGCCAGCGCCGGTGTCCGCCTCGTCGACCCGACCCAGGCGCACGTCACGCTCGCCTTCCTCGCAACGGTGGCGGCGGACCGGCTGGAGGCCGTGGAGCACTCGCTCGAACAGGCGGCGCGGCGGTCCCGCGACTCGTGGCCGGCCCCGCCACGGCTACGCCTGGCCGGCGGCGGAACATTCGGGCAGGGCCGCTCCACCGTCATGTGGGTGGACCTGCGGGGTGAGGTGGCGGAGCTGCACCGGCTGGGTCGACTCGTCCGGTCCCGGTTGCGGGCCAACGACCTGCGCCACGACGAGAAGCCGTTGCGCCCGCACCTGACCGTGGCCCGCCCCGGCGACCGACTGACATCGGCCGAGGTCGCGGCCGACGTCGCGGCGCTACATGCCTACGCGGGACCCCGGTGGCCGGCGCGGGAACTGGTGCTGACGCGAAGCCACCCGGGGTCGCCCCCCAGCTATCACCGTCTGGCTGCCTGGCAGCTGTGAGTCAGGAGGACTCGCGGGCGGCCGGCGCGTTGCCGAAGAGCACGTCGTCCCAGCTCGGTAGCCGCTTGCGCGGTTTGCTGCTGCTCTCGCCTGACTCGTTGTCGCCCGCCATCGCGGGACCCGTGCGGCGCGGCCGGAGCACGGCTAGCGACGGAACAGCCGGCACCTCCTTCGGCGCGTCCGAGTCGTCGTCGAAGGCCGAACCCGGGCCGCCGCCGAGCAACGCCGCCGCACCGCCAGCGACTGTCCGTGGCCGCGGTGCCTCCGGGCTGGCCGGGCTCCGGGACTCGAGGCCGCGGCCGGAACTGCCACCGAGCGGGCGGTCCAGGGTGGCGAGCAGGGCATCCCGACCGGCGCGGATCGGGTCGCGGCTTGGCCGCTTGGGCTCGGCCGGGCCCGGCAGGCCGTGCCCACCGCGGCCGGGCTCGGCCCGCGCCGGGCCGGGCAGCCCGTGGCCACCGCGCTCGGCGGTCGGTTCCTGCCCGAGGATCGGCATGGGACGCTCGGCGCAGAGGTACTGCGCCATGTCGTCGTGTGGCGTGACCGACTGCCGGGACTTCTCCAGCTCCCACACGGCCTGGGCGGTGGCCTTGCCGGAGGGCCAGGTGGCGACGATCCGCCAGGTCCCGTCGTCGCGACGCCACGCATCCCACGAGATCTTCTCAGCGTCGATGCCATGCTGGGACAGCCGACCGTTGACCACCTCGGCGAGCGGGGTCGGCTTCTCGGCCCCGCGCAGCCGGGTGCGCCGGGCGTGCTGGGCGAGCATGGCCCGCTCCTGGAGGACCGGGCCGGCGTAGCGCAACACCCGGTCAACGGGGACGCCCGCGATCCGGGCGACATCCTCGGCGGACTCACCGGCCCGGATCCGGGCCTGGATGTCCCGTGGGGCCAGGGACGGGACCGGGTCGGCGCCCGGCGTGGCGGCCACCGCCAAGGGTGCGGACCCGGGCTCGGTGTGCAGGGCGGTGGAGACACGCTCGTCAAGGGGGAGCGCGAGAAGTCGCCCGACCTCGTCGGTGAGGACCAGTGCCTGGCCGTCCTCGGAGAGGGCGACGAAGCGTACAGGGCGCATGGTCTGCCTCCGTCCCGCGTCGCTGGCCCCGCGCCACAGGCGAGCCACCCGGGCGTGCGTACCACCGTACGCCCATCTGCCCGCAGGTGGGGGAACCGACACCCCGTGTTCCCGACTGGGCTGCGATGATGATCACGGTGGGTGGCTGCCGGAAAGTGGCAGGTCACCCACCGTGACGATAGCTCAGAGTCGTTCGACCACGTGGTCGATGGCGGCGGTCAACGCCTCCACATCGGCTGGTTCGATCGCCGGGAAGAGGGCGATTCGTAGCTGGTTGCGACCGAGCTTGCGGTACGGCTCGGTGTCCACGATCCCATTCGCGCGCAACGCCCTCGCGACGGCGGTGGCGTCCACCTCGGCCACGAAGTCGACGGTGGCGACCACGTTGGAGCGCAGCGCCGGGTCGGTGACGAACGGCGTCGTCGCCGGGGAACGCTCTGCCCAGCCGTAGATGATGCCGGCGCTCTCCGCGGTGCGCTTGGCTGCCCAGGACAGGCCCCCCTGCGCGTTCATCCAGTCGGTCTGCTCCGCGGCGAGGAGAATGGTGGCCAGGGCCGGAGTGTTGTACGTCTGCTCCAGCCGCGAATTGTCGATCGCCGTACCCAGGTCGAGGAAGGCCGGGATGTAGCGGCCGCCGGCCTTGACCTCGGCCGCGCGCGCCAGCGCCGCCGGGGACATCAGGGCCAGCCACAGGCCACCGTCGGAACCGAAGCACTTCTGCGGGGCGAAGTAGTAGACGTCGGTCTCGCCGACGTTGACCTCCAAACCGCCGGCACCGGAGGTGCCGTCCACCAACAGCAGCGCGCCCTCGTCCGCGCCGGGCACCCGGCGGATCGGGACCGCGACCCCGGTGGAGGTCTCGTTGTGCGGGGTGGCGTAGACGTCCACCCCGGCCTCCGCCACCAGGCTCGGGGCGCTACCGGCCGGCGACTGGTGAATGGTGGGCGCACCGAGGAACGGTGCGTCCTGCACCGACTTGGCGAACTTGGCGCCGAACTCGCCGAAGCTGGCGAACTGGGCCCGGTCCCGGATCAGGCCGAATGCGGCGACCTCCCAGAAGGCGGTGGTGCCGCCGTTACCGAGGACGACCTCGTACCCCTCGGGCAGGGTGAAGAACTCAGCGATCCCCCGGCGAAGTCGGGCGACCTGGTCGCGGACCGTGCTCTTGCGGTGCGAGGTGCCGAGGTAGTCGCTCGCCGCCGCGGCGAGGGCGGAGACCGCCGCCGGACGAACCTTGGACGGGCCGCAGCCGAACCGACCGTCGGCGGGTTTGAGGTCATCGGGAATTCGGATGGTCGATGCGTCAGCCACGGTCTTGGAATCCTTCCGCAGGGGCGAGGGAGAGGCCGGGGAGGTGCCGGGGCGGATCGATGGCGCGCGACGTGCGGCGCGCACGGCCGATCCTCCGACCGGCGGCGCTGCCAGTCCTCATCCTTACACCCATCGCCGCCCCGACGGCCGCCGGTCCCACCGGCGGGGCTGAGGCGTACACCACAACCCCTCGCCGGTGCGGTTGGCTCGGTTCGGTTCGGGCGACGGCCGGACGCCGTGCGGGACCTGGTCCCAGCCCGAGCGACGGCCGGACGCCGTGCGGGACCTGGTCCCAGCCCGAGCGACGGTCAGACGCCGTGCGGGACCTGGTCCCAACCCTCGACCTCGTGCGGCCGGCGGGGGCTGGGCCCGACGTAGCGGGCGGAGGGGCGGACGAGCCGCTGGAGCTTCTTCTGCTCCAGAATGTGGGCGCTCCAGCCACCCATCCGGGCGCAGGTGAACATCGAGGTGAACATGTGGGCGGGCACCTCGGCGAAGTCCAGCACGACCGCGGACCAGAACTCGACGTTGGTGGCGAGAACCCGGTCCGGCTTGCGACTGTGCAACTCGGCCAGGGCGGCCTTCTCCAGGGCCTCGGCGACCTCGAAGCGGGGCGCCCCCAACTCCTTGGCGGTGCGGCGGAGCACCCGGGCCCGCGGGTCCTCGGCCCGGTAGACCCGGTGACCGAAGCCCATCAGCCGCTCGCCGCGATCGAGTACGCCCCGGACGTACCCCTCGGCGTCACCGCTGCGCTCCACCGCCTCGAGCATGTTCAGCACCCGGGAGGGCGCCCCGCCGTGCAGTGGCCCGGAGAGCGCACCGATGCCGGAGGAGATGCAGGCAGCGGCGTCGGCGCCGGTGGAACCGACAATGCGGGCGGTGAAGGTGGAGGCGTTCAGGCCGTGCTCGGCCGCCGAGATGAAGTACGCGTCCACCGCCTTGACGTGCCGCGGGTCCGGCTCGCCCCGCCAGCGCTTCATGAAGCGCTCGACGATGGTGGCGGCCTTGTCGATCTCCTTCTGCGGCACGGCCGGCAGGCCCAGGCCCCGCGCCGACTGGGCGACGAAGGAGAGCGCGGTCACCGACACCCGGGCCAGGTCCTCGCGGGCCTGTTCGTCGGAGATGTCGAGCAACTGGTGCAGACCCCAGTACGGGGCGAGCATCGCCACCGCGGACTGCACGTCCACCCGGATGTCACCGGAGTGCACCGGGACCGGGAACGGCTCGGCGGGCGGTAGACCCGGGCCGAACCGTCCATCCACCAACAGGGCCCAGACGTTGCCGAACGAGATCTGACCGATGAGATCTTCGATGTCCACGCCGCGATAGCGCAGCGAGCCACCCTCCCGGTCCGGTTCGGCGATCTCGGTCTCGAAGGCGATGACGCCCTCCAGCCCCGGTTTGAAGTCGGCCATGTCGTCTCCTGGATCTGGCTCGGTGCGCCCGGGCCGGGCCCGCGTCGGGCCCGGTGCCTTAGGCGACCCTCAGGGATGTGTTCGTGACATCTTGCCTGCTGACTACGGGACTTTCGACCCGTGACCGCTGTGCCTCACCCGACATCCCCAGACGGGACGGCCGTCGAGGAGTCGGTGACACTGGGTGTACGGGCAGGCTGTCAGCGACACGACGGGTCGGTCCGTTAGCCGGGAGGAGAGTGGATGTGACAGGCGACACAGTGCCGCCGGCGAACCTACGTAACGAGTACGCCGCGGACCTGGGCCTGACCGAGACGAACCTGGCCGGTGACTGGTACACCCAGTTCGACCGCTGGTTCACCGAGGCGGTGGCCGCCGGTTTGCCCGAGCCGAATGCGATGGTGCTCGGCACCGTCGACGCGGCTGGTCGGCCGAGCGCCCGTACGGTGCTGTTGAAGGGGTATGGGTCGGACGGCTTCGTCCTGTTCACCAACTACGGGTCGCGCAAGGGCACCGAGCTGGCCGCCAGCCCGTACGCGAGCCTGGTCTTCCCCTGGCTCGTGCTGGAGCGCCAGGTGGTGGTGACCGGTCGGGTGGAGCGGCTCGACCGGGCCGAGACCGAGGCGTACTTCGCCAGCCGGCCGCGCGGCTCCCAGCTCGGGGCGTGGGCGAGTGAGCAGTCGCGGGTGCTCCCGGACCGGGCCGCGCTGGACGCCGCCTACCAGGCAGCGGCGGAGCGCTTCGTCGCCGGGGCGCCGATCCCCGCGCCGCCGCACTGGGGTGGCTTTCGGGTCCGCCCCGACGAGGTGGAGTTCTGGCAGGGTCAGGCGAGTCGGCTGCACGACCGGCTGCGGTTCCGCGCCACCGACGGGGGCGGCTGGGCCGTCGAGCGGCTGGCGCCGTGACCGAGGTGCGGGAGGCCCGGCGGCGAAGCGGCCGGTGGGCGATCGACCTGCGTCCGCTGGCGGTGCCGGCGTTTCGCCGGATGTGGCTCGGCAACACGATGGCGATGGTCGGCTTCCAACTCACCTCGGTCGCCGTCCCGGTGGAGATGTACGCCCTGACCGGGGAGTCCTACTGGGTCGGCCTGCTCGGCCTCGCCGGCTTCGCGCCCCTGCTGGTCTTTGGGCTCTGGGGCGGAGCGGTGGCCGACGCGCGGGACCGGCGTCGGGTGCTGCTCGCCGGTTCGGCGCTGCTCTGGGCCACGATGCTCGGCCTGCTGGCGCAGGCCTTGCTCGGTGTGGGTAGCCCGGTGCTGCTGCTGGCGCTGGTCGCCGTCCACTCGGCCGGCTTCGCGATCAGCTCGCCGGCGCGATCCGCGGCCCTGCCCCGACTGCTGCCACCGGGGCTGGTCCCGGCGGCGCACACCCTGAACTACACCGCCTTCACCGCGGCTTCGGTGGTCGGCCCGCTCGTCGCGGGTCTGATCTTCGCGGTCGCCGGTACCGAGGGTGGACTGCCGATCGCGTACGCGGCGGACGCGTTCCTGTTCACCGGGTTGGTGGTGGCCGCGCTGCGGCTGCCGGCGATGCCGCCGGAGCCGCTCGGCGAGGGCGAGCTGCGGCGTGGTGGGTTGGCGGGGATCAGGGACGGACTCCGGTACCTGGCCACCACACCGGTGCTGCTGCTGTCGTTCGCCATCGACCTGATCGCGATGGTGCTGGCGATGCCGCGGGCGTTGTTTCCGGAGATCGCCGAGGAGCGGTTCGGTGGCGGGGCGGCGGTCGGCTGGCTCTTCAGCGCCATCGCGATCGGTGCCATGCTGGCCGGCCTCACCTCCGGCTGGATCAGCCGGCTGCGCCGGCAGGGGCTTGGCCTGGTCGTGGTGGTGGTCGGCTGGGGTCTGGCGGTTGCGGCGGCGGGGCTGGCCCAGCAGCTCTGGCTGATGGTCCTCCTGCTCGCGGTGGCCGGTGCGGCCGACCTGGTCAGCGCGGTGCTACGCCAGTCGATGCTGCTGGTCTACGCGCCGGACCGGATGCGGGGCCGGCTGCAGGGGGTGAACACGGTGGTCGTCGCCGGGGGGCCGCGGCTCGGTGATCTGCGGGCCGGTGCGATGGCGGGTGGCTTCGGCAGCGGTGTCGCCTGGGTCGGCGGTGGTCTGCTCTCCGCCGTACTCGCGCTCGGGCTGGCGGTGGCCTTCCCGGCCCTGATCCGCTACCGGGCGGCGGCTGTCGGCAGCGAGCAGCGGGTGTGACCGGTGCTGTCGTCGGTGAGTAGCGGGTTTGACCGGTTAGGGTCCGGGGATGGACTTCCCCGGGCAGTGGGCCCCTTCGGGGGCACAGTGGACCATCGCGGCCGCCGGCCACGAGGCGGTGATCGTCGAGGTCGGTGGCGGAATTCGGACCTACCGATCCGGTGGGGTGGAGCACCTGGACGGGTACACCTCGGCCGAGTTGTGCCCGGACTCCGCCGGCCAGGTGCTCGCCCCCTGGCCGAACCGGCTTCGGGACGGTAGCTACCACTTCGCGGGCCGCGATCTCCAGCTGGCCATCAGCGATCCGGAGCACGACGCGGCCTTGCACGGGCTGGTCAACTGGGTGCCCTGGCAGTTGTTGGAGCGATCGGCCGACGCGGTGACGCTCGGCTATGAGTTGCTGGCGACCCCCGGCTACCCCTGGTCGCTGCGGCTGCGGAGTCGGTGGGCTGTCGGCCCGGACGGGCTGCGCGCCGAGCACGAGGTGACCAACAGTGGCGGCGAGGCGGCGCCCTTCGGCTTCGCGGTGCACCCGTACCTGCGGGTGCCGGGCGGCTCGGTTGACGATGTCCTACTGCGGTTGCCGGCGCGGAGCCGGCTGCAGTTGGACGGGCGGCTGCTCCCGATCGCCCAGTCCTCGGTCGTCGGCACCGAGTACGACTGGACCGTGTCGCGTCGGATCGGCCGGGCGGTGCTCGACGACACCTTCGGTGACGTGGTTCGGGACGGCGACGGTGGTTCGGTGGTGGAGTTGGCTGCTCCGGACGGCGGGACCCGGATTCGGGTCTGGGCGGACCGGCGGTTCGGCTGGTGGCAGGTCTTTACCGGGGACACCCGATCCGGGCCGCGGCGTCGACGTTCGGTGGCGCTGGAGCCGATGACCTGCCCGCCGGACGCGTTCCGCTCCGGCCGGGATCTGCTGACGTTGCGGCCGGGAAACACCTGGCGCGGCGTCTGGGGCATCCGGCCGGCGTAGTCGAGGAGGTGTGATGGAGTTCGTCGAGGTGGTGCGGCGGCGTCGGATGGTCCGCAACTACGATCCGGATCGGCCGGTACCGCCGGAGGTGGTGGACCGGCTGTTGGCGCACGCGATCCGGGCGCCGTCAGCGGGCTTCTCCCAGGGGTGGGGTTTCCTGGTGCTGGAGGCCGCCGAGGATCGGGATCGGTTCTGGGCGGCGACCACGCCGGGCACGGGCGGCCGGGAACGTTGGCTGGCCGGAATGCGTCAGGCTCCGTTGATCATCGTGCCGCACGCCAACCGGTCGGCGTACCTGGACCGGTACGCGGAGCCGGACAAGGGGTGGGCGGACCGGTCAGCAGAGCGTTGGTCGATGCCCTACTGGTACATCGACACCGGCTTCGCCGCTTTGTTGATGCTGCTCACCGCCGTTGATGAGGGGCTGGGGGCGTGCTTTTTCGGTATTCCGCCGCAGCGGCTGGCGGACTATCGAGCGGCTTTCGGGGTGCCGTTGGAGTATGAACCGGTTGGTGCGGTCACCGTCGGCTACCGTGCGGTGGATCAACGATCATCGTCGCTGCGCCGCGGGCGCCGCCCGGTGGAGGAGGTGGTCCGACGGGGGCGGTGGAGTTAGTCCGAAAAACGCTGTTTGTCCAGTTGGTAAAGCGATCTTTCAGGGAGAAACTGTCATAAAGCGGTAGAACGCGGCGTGACTTGGCCGGTTAGGCTGACACGGTCATTGGCGCCGCTGCTCGCGGCGTCGCGTGCAGCGGTGTCGGGTCGGGGGCGGCCGGTCGCGGGGAGGGAGCTAACCGTCGTGATCTTCAGAGCGGTCCGGGATGGGCGTCCATACCCCGAGCACAGCCTGACGCTCAAGCAGTGGGCCGAGATCCCGCCGCGTCCGCTACGCCTGGATCAGTTGATCACCACGAAGCGTGAGTTGGCGCTGGACAAACTCCTCGCCGAGGATTCGACCTTCTATGGCGACCTGTTTCCGCACGTGGTGCAGTGGGACGGCGGGCTCTACCTGGAGGACGGGCTGCACCGGGCGCTGCGAGCCGCGCTGCAGCAGCGCAACCAGATCCATGCCCGGGTGTTCGCCTTTTCCGCGGCGGTCGACTGAAGCGGCGCGGGCTGAGCCTTCGTTAAGGTGGTTCCATGAGCCCTCTCGACCTGCTGGACGTCGATTCGTCACTGAGTGCCGAGGAGCGGCAGATTCGCGCCGTCGTCCGCCAGTTGGTGGACGACCAGGTGCGGCCGCACGTCGCCGGCTGGTATGAGGAGGGCCGCGTGCCCGCCCGTGAGCTGGCCCGGGAGTTCGGCAACCTAGGCCTGCTCGGCATGCACCTGACCGGGTACGGCTGCGCCGGCTCCTCCGCCGTCGCCTACGGTCTGGCCTGCCTGGAGCTGGAGGCGGGTGACTCGGGCATCCGCTCCCTGGTCTCGGTGCAGGGGGCGCTGGCGATGTACGCCATCTGGCGCTACGGCAGCGCGGAGCAGAAGCAGCGTTGGCTGCCCACGATGGCTGCCGGGGAGGCAATCGGCTGCTTCGCGCTGACCGAGCCGGACCACGGATCCGACCCGGCGTCGATGGCCACCCGGGCCCGCCGCGACGGCGACGACTGGGTGCTGCACGGCACCAAGATGTGGATCACCAATGCGACGATCGCGGATGTCGCGGTGATCTGGGCCCGTACCGATGAGGGGATCCGCGGCTTCGTCGTGCCGACCCGGACGTCCGGGGTAACGGTGCGCGAGATCCGGCGCAAGATGTCGCTGCGCGCATCGGTGACCGGGGAGATCTCCCTGGACGACGTGCGGCTACCGGCGTCGGCCCGCCTGCCCGAGGCCGTCGGGCTGAAGGCGCCCCTGGGCTGCCTCACCGAGGCGCGGCTCGGGATCGTCTGGGGAGCGCTCGGCGCGGCCCGGGACTGCCTGGAGACGGCGCTGGAGTACGCGGGCAGCCGTACCCAGTTCGGCCGCCCGCTCGCCGGGTTCCAGCTCACCCAGGCGAAGCTCGCCGACATGGCGGTGGAGTGGAGCAAGGGCTACCTGTTGGCGTTGCAGCTCGGTCGGCTCGCCGACGCCGACCGGCTCCGCCCCGACCAGGTCAGCGTGGGCAAGCTCAACAACGTTCGGGAGGCGCTGGCGATCGCCCGGCAGTGCCGCACGATCCTGGGGGCCAACGGCGTCTCCGGTGCGTACCCGGTGCTGCGGCACGCCAACAACCTGGAGAGCGTGCTCACCTATGAGGGCACCTCGGAGATCCACCAGCTGGTGATCGGGCAGCGGCTGACCGGCCTGTCCGCTTTCGCCTGATCGCTCTCGGCGCAGGTGCGGGCTGTGGTAACGGGTGGCGATCGGGGTCGGGGCGGGTAGGCTGGCCGGCCGGCCCGACAGTTCCGGGCACCCCGGAAGGCCCGCCGTGCCGGCGGTCACCCCGGGCCGGTGATCCGCGCGGTGGGTAGGACGGCGAGGAAGTGCAGCCATGATCAGCATATTCGATCTCTTCAGTGTCGGTATCGGGCCGTCCAGCTCGCACACCGTCGGGCCGATGCGTGCCGCCCGGACGTTCGTCGCCGGCCTCAAGGCGGACGGGCTGCTCAGCGAGACGGTACGGATCCGCGCCGAGCTGTTCGGTTCGTTGGGGGCGACCGGCCGCGGCCACGGCAGTGATCGGGCGGTCCTGCTCGGGCTCGCCGGTGCGGAACCGGAGACGGTCGACACCGACGCCATCGAGGGCCGGATCGACCGGATCCGCGCCGAGCAGCGGATTTCGCTGCTCGGCGCCCACGAGATCGACTTTGACCCGGCTCGGGACCTGGTGCTGCACCGCCGCCGGTCGCTGCCGTACCACCCGAACGGGATGACCTTCGCCGCCTACGACCTGACCGGGGCCGAGCTCCGGGCCCGTACCTACTATTCGGTCGGGGGTGGGTTCGTCGTGGACGAGGCGGCGGCGGGGGCGGACCGGATCACCTCGGACACCACCCCGGTGCGCTACCCCTTCTCGACCGGTGCGCAGCTGCTGGCCGTGACCCGGGAGACCGGGCTGTCGATCAGCGAGGTGATGCTCGCCAACGAGCTGTCCTGGCGCAGCGAGCAGGAGGTGCGCGCCGGCCTGCTGGAGATCTGGCGGGTGATGCGGGAGTGTGTGGCACGCGGCTGCGAACGCGACGGTGTGCTCCCCGGCCGGTTGCGGGTCCGACGGCGGGCCGCCGAGCTGTACCGCGGCCTGATGATGGACGCGGACCCGATGCGGTCAACGGCGGGCCGGGGGGCGGTGGATCCGCTGCGCGCGATGGACTGGGTGACCCTCTTCGCCCTTGCGGTCAACGAGGAGAACGCCGGTGGTGGCCGGGTGGTGACCGCACCGACCAACGGCGCGGCCGGCATCATTCCGGCGGTCCTGCACTACTACGACCGGTTCGGGCCGGGTGCCACCGCGGAAGGTGTGGTGCGGTTCCTGCTCGCGGCCGGCGCCATCGGTGTGCTGTTCAAGGAGAACGCCTCCATCTCCGGCGCCGAGGTGGGTTGCCAGGGCGAGGTGGGTTCGGCCTGCTCGATGGCGGCGGCCGGGCTGGCCGAGGCGCTGGGGGGCACCCCGGAGCAGGTGGAGAACGCCGCCGAGATCGGCATGGAGCACAACCTGGGGCTGACCTGTGACCCGGTCGGCGGCCTCGTGCAGATCCCCTGCATCGAACGGAACGCGGTGGCTAGCATCAAGGCGATCACGGCTGCCCGGCTCGCGTTGCGGGGCGACGGCGTGCACCACGTCTCGCTCGACAAGGTGATCAAGACGATGCGGGAGACCGGGGCGGACATGAAGGTCAAATACAAGGAGACGGCACGGGGCGGCCTCGCCGTCAACGTGATCGAGTGCTGAGTGCCACCGGCCCGCCGGGCGGGGTGTGGCGCGGACCGGGCAGGAGGCGACGCGGTGGCCGCTGGCGTCGGGACGCTCTGGTCGAACCGGGGCGCGCTGCGCATCCTCGTTCGGCGGGACCTCGCGGTCAAGTACCAGCAGTCCGCGTTGGGCTACCTTTGGTCCCTGATCGAACCGCTGGGCTTCGGCGCTATCTACTGGTTCGTCTTCGGTGTGCTGTACGAGCGGGACACCGATCGGTATCTGGGTGAGGCGGCTGACTCGTACCCGTTGTTCCTGTTCACCGGGATCTTCGCCTGGATGTGGGCCAACTCGGCGGTGGGCGAGGCGACCAACGCGCTGACCGGCCAGGCGAGGTTGATCACCACGATGAACCTTCCCCGCCAGTTCTTCCCGATCGGGCGGGTCGCCGGGCGGGTCGCCGAGTACCTGGCCGGCCTGCCCCTCCTGGTGGCGGCCGCGGCGGCGTACGCGGTGGCGGGGCGGATCGACCCGGGCTGGTCGGTGCTCGCCCTCCCGCTGGCCATCACCCTCCAGGGCGTTCTGCTGGTCGGCCTGGCGTTGCTGCTCTCCGCGGCCAACGTGCTGATGCGCGATGTCGAGCGGGTCATGCGGTTGGTCGTCCGGGTGCTCTTCTACGCCACGCCGATCATTTACCCCTTCGGCCTGGTTCGGGACTCCAGCCTGCCGGACTGGCTTAAGGTCGGGTACGAACTGAACCCCCTGGTCGGGATCTTCCAACTGCACCACGCGGTCTGGTACCCCGACGAGTTCCCCGACGCCCGGCTACTCGGTACCACGATCACCGGCTGTCTGTTGGTGCTCGCCATTGGTTGGTGGACGTTCCGTCGCCTCGAACCGGCGGTCCTCAAGGAGCTGTGAGATGGCCGATCCGATCATCGAAGCAGCGGGGCTCGGCATTCGCTTCGTCCGGAACCGCCGTCGGCAACTGCGGCTGCGGGACCTCGCCCTGCACCGGGGGCGTCGCGGTGGTCGTACCGATGGTCGGTTCTGGCCGCTACGGGATCTCTCCTTCTCGATCGAGGCCGGCGACACGGTCGGCGTGATCGGCCGCAACGGCACCGGCAAGAGCACCCTGCTGCGGCTCATCGCCGGCGTGCTGATCCCCGACGAGGGTGGGATCACCGTGCGCGGCGCGGTCGCCCCGCTGCTGGAGCTCTCCGCCGGCTTCTCCGCCGATCTGACCGGCCGGGAGAACCTCTACCTGGTCGGTGGCCTACACGGCCTCACGCCGAGCTACCTGCGGCGCCGGGTGGACGAGATCGTGTCGTTCGCGGGCAGGCAGGTGGAGCAGGCCCTCGACACGACGGTGCGACATTACTCGTCCGGCATGAAAGTCCGGCTCGGATTTGCGATCATTTCGCACCTGCCGCACCCCATTTTGTTGATGGACGAGGTGACCGCGGTTGGGGACGCCGAATTCCGCCAGCGGTGCTATGCGACGATCGATCGTCTGCTCGGAGAGGGGCGCACCCTGGTGCTGGTATCACATAACGAACAGGACCTGACTCGATTCTGCCGGCGCGGCTTCTACCTCGACGCCGGCCGAATGATGGTGGACGGGACGATGGCCGAGGCACTGGCTGCGTACCACGGGGCGGTGGCCCGGTGACGCTCGCGCTGGTGTTGACCACCGACGGGTCAGCGGACCTCGCCGACCGCCTGGCCGGACAGTGCCGGCACGCGGGGATCGACGAGGTACGGCTGGTCAGTGACCTGGCCACCCTGGCCGACCTGGCGGAGTCGGCAACCGGTCCGGTCCTCGTCACCGGCGCTGATCTGGTCGCGCACACGGCCGTCCTGCGGCACCTCGCCACCAGCCCGACGGAGTCGACGGTGGCGCTGGTGCTCGCCGGTCCGCCGGTGCCCGGTCGGACGGCGGTTCGGGAGGACCGCGGGCAGGTGGTCGCCGCTGGAGCGCCGGGGGCCCTGGACGGCGAGGCCACCGGGGTGTTCGGCGGTGCGCTGCGGGTCGATCCGGCCCACCTGCCGGTCCTGGTAGCCGCCGCGCGCGCGATCGCCGCTGAGGTCGTACCGGTGGGAGCCGCCGCGGTACACGGTGTCGTGGACGACGGGCCCGCCGTTGACCGGCTCTTCGCCAACCTGGTGGCCCGCGACGTGGTGACCTTCGCCCACCGGGTACGGCTACTCGTCGCGCACCGGGTCGCCGCCGATGACCCGGCCGCTGTGGACGACCGGGCGGCGGCCGAGGCGGCCGTCGCCGCCGTTGATCCGGACCGGGCCGAGCTGCGGCTGTCGGTGAAGGAGCGAGACGACTTCTTCACCACCTTCTTTGTGAGCACCTGGTCGCCGTACGTGACGAAGGTGGCGGCCCGGCTCCGGCTGAGCCCCACCACCGTCACGATGATCTCGGTGGCGTTCGCGGTGGCGGCGGCGCTGCTGTTCGGCGCCGGAGGGCGGCCCGCGTTGGTCGCCGGTGCGGTGCTGCTCTACCTGGGTTTCGTGCTGGACTGCGTGGATGGGCAACTCGCCCGCTACACCCGTACCTTCAGTGCCTGGGGCGGGTGGCTCGACACCATGGCCGACCGGGCCAAGGAGTTCATCGTCTACGCCGGCCTCGGCTACGGCGCGACCCAGGCCGGATTCCGCTACGGGTGGGCCCTGGCGATCGCCGCGATGGCCGTGCAGACCGTCCGCCACATGAGCGACACCTGGTATGGCGCGATGCACGACGAGGCAGCCCGTCGGCCGCAGACGATCTCGGGGGCTGGGTTCGGTGCCCGGCTCAGTGCCGCCTCGAACCGGGTGCAGGCCGACGTTGGTTCGGTGACGTACTGGCTGAAGCGGACGGTGGTCTTCCCGATCGGTGAGCGATGGGCGCTGATGGCCCTGGCGGCAGCCTTGTTCGACCAGCGGGTCGCCTTGTTCGCGGTGCTGACCGGGATGGTGCTGGCGCTGGGGTACACCGCGGCGCTGCGGCTGCTGCGGGCCCGCTCGATGCGGGTCGGCGTGTTGGACACGGTGGACACCTCCCTGCATCGGGACGACGGCCCACTGGCCCGCGCCTGGGCGACGCCGCGCTGGCCGGGCCCGCTGGGGCTGGCGGTGTCGGCGGTACTGGTGTCGGCGGTGCTGCTCGGGCTCGCGCTCCTCGGCCCGGATTCCCTGCCGCGGTGGACGGTGTTGGTCGGGCTCGGTGGGCTGCTGCTGGCGGCCGCGGGGGCGCGGGCCGGGCACGGCGGGGCGCTGGACTGGCTGGTGCCGGCGGCGCTACGCGCGGCGGAGTATCTCTTCGCGATCGCGGTCGGGGTGCTCGGGGGTGTCCCCGCCGGGTTGGTCTTCGGGTACGTCTTCGTGCTGACCCTGCACCACTATGACCTGACCGCGCGGCTGGAGAAGCGGAAGTTGGCCCCGCCGTTGCACGATGCCACGCTGGGCTGGGAAGGGCGGTCAGCGGTGCTGGCGCTCTCCGCGATCACCGGAATTGCTGCTATTGGCATGGCTACACTCGGTATATACCTTTCAGTGGTCTTCGTGGGGAGTGTGGCCCTCGCCTGGGTGATCCGGCCGGCCCGCGCTGTACGGGCGGTGGGATCGACAGGTGTTGTTGGCGGTCGCCCACCGGGTTAGGGGGCCGGGTGGCACTGATCAGCTTCGTGGTCCCGGCCTACCGGGTGCAGGGCTACCTGCGTGAATGCCTGGACTCGATACTCGGGCAGCCGGTGGCCGGGATCGAGGTGATCGGTGTCGATGACTGCTCGCCGGACAGCAGCGGCGAGATCCTGGCCGAGTACGCGGCCCGCGACCAACGGGTACGGACGATCGCGCTCCCGGCGAATGGGGGACTCGGCCCGGCCCGCAACGCCGGCCTGGACCAGGCCGCCGGGGAATACGTGTGGTTCGTCGACGGCGACGACTGGTTGGCCCCGGAGTGCCTCGTCGAGGTGGCCGAGCGGCTGCGCGCCACCACACCGGATGTCCTCGTCGTCGACCACGTACGGGCCTGGTGGAACGGGGACAGCACCCAGAGCGGGATGCGCGAGGTCTTTCCGTCCTCGCCCGGGTCGGCGACGTTCCGGCTGCGTGAGCGGCCGGAGCTGATCCGCCTGCTGCACACCGCGTGGAACAAGGTGCTGCGCCGCGAGTTCCTGCTCGAGCACGGGCTGCGCTTCGCCCCCGGCTGGTACGAGGATGTCTCGTTCACCTACCCGCTGCTCCTCCGCGCCCAGCGGATCGGGGTGCTGGATCGGGTCTGCGTGAACTATCGGCAGCGCCGGGCCGGCGCGATCACTCGAACCCGGGGGAACCGGCACTTCGAGGTCTTCGCGCAGTGGCACCGGGTGTTCGCACTCCTGGACGAGGTGGATGCGGGCGAAGACGACCTCCGCCCGGCCCTCTTCGAACGGATGATCTGGCACTACCTGGCCGTGCTCGGCACCGGGGAGCGGATCCCGGCGGACCTGCGGCCCGCCTTCTTCGTCCGGATCGCCACCGACCATGCCCGCTGGCGGCCGGCGTCGGGCCAGCCGATCCCGCCGGGGGTCGAAGGGCTGAAGCACCGCCTGGTCGCCACCGGCCGGTGGCGGACGTACAACGCGCTGCGCGGTGCCGCTCGGATCCGGGGTATCGCCGCCCACGCCACCCGACGGGCCCGGCGCGGGGCCGTGCCGCTCCTGCGGCGGGTTCGGGACGCCGGGTTGCGCGAGTACTACCGGGCCGAGTTACTGCGGCCGGTTGATCCGCGGCTGGCGGTGTACGCCGCCTACTGGTACCGCGGGTACGCCTGCAATCCGGCGGCCATCTATGAGGCTGCCCGGCGACTCGCCCCGCACGTGCGGGGGGTGTGGATCGTGCGGCGGGACCGGGTGGACTCGCTGCCGGCGGGCGTGGACTACGTGGTCTCCGGCACCCCCGCGGGCTACCGGGCGTTGGCGCAGGCCCGCTGGCTGGTCAACAACGTCAACTTTCCCAACTTCGTCCGGAAACGACCTGGCACCGTGCATGTGCAGACCCATCACGGCACCCCGGTCAAGGTGATGGGCTTGGACCAGCAGCGCTACCCGGTCGGGGCCCTGATGGACTTCCCGGGGCTGCTGCACCGGGTGGACCGGTGGGACTACAGCATCACCTCGAACAGCTTCTCCACCCAGATGTGGGAGCGGGCCTACCCGGCCGCGTACACCACGCTGGAGGTGGGGTATCCGCGCAACGACCGGCTGGCCACCGCCACCACCGAGGAGGTGCTGCGGATCCGGGCCGAGCTGGGCCTGGGGGTCGGCGAGCAGGTGGTTCTCTACGTGCCGACGCACCGGGAGCACCTGCCGGGGTACCGGCCACCGTTCGACCCGGACCGGTTCCTCGCCGCGTTGGGGCCCGCCGGTCGGTTGCTGGCGCGCAGTCACTACTTCGACGACCGAGCCGCCCCGGCTCCGGATTCGGCCTGTCCGGACCGACTGCGCGACGTGAGCGACCATGCCCGGGTCGAGGACCTCTATCTCGCCGCCGATGTGCTGGTCACCGACTACTCGTCGGCGATGTTCGACTACGCCGTCCTGGATCGGCCGATCGTCGTGTACGCACCGGACTGGGCGGCGTACCGGCTGACCCGCGGTGTCTACCTGGATGTGCTCGCCGATCCGCCGGGGGCGGTGGCGACGGACTTCGCCGGTCTGCTCGACGTCTTCCGCTCCGGTGCGCTGCGGGCGCCGTCGGCGGAGGCGGCGCGGCGTCGGTTCCGGGATCGGTTCTGCCGGCTCGACGACGGCCACGCCGCGGAACGGGTGGTCCGGCGGATCTTCGGCGGGACTGCCGCCGGAGCCAGCCCGGCCAGCTAGTGTCCGGCCGGGCCGGACGTGCCCCAGCGTTGCGCGGTACGGGCCCGCCGGGGCGGCGGTCCTGCGGCGAAGATTGAACGTTTATCCGATAGGCATGCGGAGTGGGGCTCGTCATAGTCGTTCAGGTTCGAGTCCGGTCAGGTGGTGGTGGGGGGAGGAGGAACGGTGGCCACCGTCGCGCTCAAGGATGTGACCAAGGTCTTCCGCTCCGGCACCCTCGCCGTTGACCGGGTGAACCTTGACGTCAACGACGGTGAGTTCATGGTGTTGCTCGGCCCCTCCGGCTGCGGCAAGTCGACGGTGCTGCGGATGGTCGCCGGCCTGGAGGATCCGACCTCCGGTGCGGTCCTGCTCAACGGTGAGTTCGCCAACGACCTGCCGCCCCGGGACCGGTCGGTGGCGATGGTCTTCCAGGATTTCGCCCTCTACCCGCACCTGAGCGTCGGCGACAACATCGCCTTTCCGCTGCGCCTGGCCGGCTTGGCCGCCGAGCGGTGCGGTGCGCAGGTCGCCGATGTCGCGGGAGCGTTGGGTATCGGCGACGTTCTCGATCGCCGGCCCGGACGGCTCTCCGGCGGTCAGCGTCAGCGGGTCGCCATGGGGCGGGCGATCGTGCGTCGGCCGGAGCTCTTCCTGATGGATGAGCCTTTGTCCAATCTCGACAGCGGGCTCCGCTCCGAGCTGCGTGCGGAGATTTCCGGACTGACCCGGGAACTGGGGGTCACCACCCTCTACGTGACCCACGATCAGACCGAGGCGCTGACCATGGCCGACCGGGTGGCGATCATGCGTAAAGGGGTCCTGCAGGACGTCGGTACCCCGACCCAGGTCTACGGCCGTCCGGCCACCCTCTATGTCGCCACGTTTCTCGGTGCCCCGCGGATGAACCTGCTGGAGGCCGCGGTCCACGTGCACCTGGACCAACACGTCGCGCTCCACCTCGGTGAGCAGACGCTGCACCTCCCGTGGGACGACATGCGCGCCCGGGCGGTGGGCCGCTATCACGGTGAGCGGATCGTGGTCGGCATGCGGGCCGAGGCGCTGACCCCGACCGCCCCGAACGCCCTCGGCCCGGTGCTGCACGGGCGGCTCCGTCACCTGGAGCATCACGGGCACGAGTCGCTTGCCTTTCTCGACATCGGCGCCACCGCCGTCGTAGTGGACGATACGGCGGTGCCAGCGGACGGAGGCGTGGTCGGGCAACGGGGCCGGCGTCCGTTCGGCCGGGCGATGCGGCGGATCACCGGCCGGGCTGGTGCGGCGGACGAGGGGCGGCGGGCCGCGGCGAGCGAAACGCCGGACAGCGTGTTTCGCGATCCGGGCCGGCACCACAGTCGGCCGGCGGAGTTGGCGGTGCGGTTGGCGCCCTACCCCGCGGTAGCTGCGGGACAGAAGGTGGCGATCCAGGTCCGGATGGCGGCGCTGCACTTCTTCGACGAGCACGGCGACCGGATCGATGTCGGTTGGCGCTGATGCGGGAGCCCCGGTGCCGGCCGGGTGCGGGGGGTGCCTTGTCGCCTCGGTTACCGGTCGGTAACATATCCGGGCATGAGCATCGATGCAAGCCAGGTGGCCGCCAGCATGCTGGCGGCCGTGCCCTTCGCCCGTACGCTGGGCTTCGAATTCGTCGAGGTGGTCCCCGAAGCCGACGGTGCGATCCACGCGGTGGTCCGGCTGCCCGACACGCCGGCCACCCACAACCATGTCGGTGGGCCGCACGCTGGCGCCATGTTCACCCTCGGCGAGACGGCCTCCGGCGCGGTCGTGGTGGCCGCGTTCGCGTCGGTGCTCGACCGGGCGACGCCGCTCGCCGTCAGCGCTGAGATCGCGTACCGGAAGCTCGCCATGGGGGCGGTGCGGGCGACCGCGCGGCTCGATCGGCCGGTCGCCGACGTGGTCGCGGAGCTGGACGCCGGAGAGCGACCCGAGTTTCGGGTCGGCGTGGAGATCGCCACCGAGGAGGGCAAGCCCACCGGGGAGATGACCATCGTCTGGACGCTTCGTCCGCACTGATCGGCGCGTTGAGCGCCGAAACGGTTTGCGTCCCGACCAGGCTGGATAGATTCGAACGATGCTGGGTCTGCCTGCGCACGTGACCGCCTGCCTGTTCGACCTGGACGGGGTGCTCACCCAGACCGCTCGGGTGCACAACGCCGCGTGGCGGGCGACGTTCGACGAGTTCCTGCGTCGTCGCGCCGCCGCCAACGACGAGCCGTTCACCCCCTTCGACCCGGATGAGGACTACCGGCGATACGTTGACGGCCGGCCCCGGTACGACGGGGTCCGCAGCTTTCTATCCTCGCGCGACATCGTGCTTCCCGAGGGAACACCGGACGACCCGCCCGAGGCCGAGACGGTCCACGGCCTCGGCAACTGCAAGAACGTCCGGCTGCTCCAGGAGTTACGGACGCACGGGGTGGACGCCTACCCCGGCTCGGTGCGGTACCTCCGGGCGGCGACCGACGCCGGGCTGCGCCGAGCGGTGGTCACCGCCAGCGCCAACGGCGGTGAGGTGGTCGCCGCGTCCGGGCTGGCGGAGCTGCTGGAGGTGCGGGTTGATGGTCTCGTCGCCCGCGCCGAGAAGTTACGCGGCAAACCAGAACCGGATACCTTCCTGGCCGGGGCCGAGCGGCTCGGGGTGGCTCCGGGGAACGCGGCCGTCTTCGAGGACGCCCTCGCCGGAGTCGCCGCCGGTCGAGCCGGTGACTTCGGGTACGTGGTGGGCGTGGACCGGGTCGGGCAGGCCGATGCCCTCTTGGCGCACGGCGCGGACATCGTGGTGCAGGACCTCGTGGAGCTGATCGAGAATCGGGAGCCGGGGGCATGATCCGAGAACGCGCATACCCGGTCGAGCCGTGGCATGTCCGAGAAACCAGGCTGGACATGGATGTGTTGGCTCAGTCCGAGTCAGTGTTCGCCCTCTCCAACGGGCACATCGGCCTGCGCGGCAACCTCGACGAAGGCGAGCCGTACGGCCTGCCGGGCACATACCTGAACTCCTTCTACGAGTTACGCCCCCTGCCGCACGCGGAGGCCGGCTTCGGGTTCCCCGAGTCCGGACAGACCCTCGTCAACGTGACCAACGGGAAGATCATCCGGTTGCTGGTCGACGATGAGCCACTCGACGTGCGATACGGCGAACTCCTCGCCCACGAGCGGGTGCTCGACCTACGCGAGGGCACGCTGCACCGGACGGTGCACTGGCGCTCGCCGGCCGGTCGGGAGGTCTGCGTCCGCAGCACCCGGCTGGTCTCGTTCCGGCAGCGCTCCGCCGCCGCCATCAACTACGAGGTCGAGGTGGTGGACGGCAAGCCGCTGCGGCTGATCGTCCAGTCGGAGTTGGTGGCCAACGAAACCCTGCCGGCCCAGAGCAAGGATCCACGGGTGGCGGCGGTGCTGGAGTCGCCGCTGTCTGCCGAGGAGGAGCTGACCACCCACGACGGTGGCCTGCTGATCCACCGCACGAAGGTCTCCGGCCTGCGCCTCGCCGCCGCGATGGAGCACGAGGTGCAGACCACCGCGCGGACCAACATCGAGTCCGAGGGGTACGAGGACTGGGTGCGGACCACCATCGCCTGCGTGCTCAAGCCCGGCGAGACGCTGCGGGTCGTGAAACACCTGTCGTACGGGTGGTCCAGCCGCCGATCGCTGCCGGCACTGCGGGACCAGGTCGGTGCCGCGCTGGCCGCCGCCCAGTTGGACGGGTGGGACGGGTTGCTGAAGGAACAGCGGGAGTACCTGGAGGAGTTCTGGGACTCCGCCGACGTACTGGTGGAGGGCGACCCCGAGGTGCAGCAGGCGGTACGCTTCGGGCTCTTTCATGTGCTCCAGGCGGGTACCCGGGCCGAGCGCCGGCCGATCTCGGCGAAGGGTCTCACCGGCCCGGGGTACGACGGCCACGCCTTCTGGGACACCGAGATGTTCGTGCTGCCGGTGCTCACCTACACCCACCCCACCGCGGTGCGCGATGCCCTGCACTGGCGGCATCACACCCTGCCGATCGCGCGGGAACGGGCCCGTACGCTCAACCTGGAGGGCGCGGCCTTCCCCTGGCGCACCATCGAGGGACCAGAATCCTCCGGCTACTGGCCGGCCGGTACCGCCGGCTTTCACATCGCCGCCGGCGTCGCCGACGCGGTACGTCGCTACGTGCAGGCCACCCAGGACACCGACCTGGAGCGGGAGATCGGCCTGGAGTTGCTGGTGGAGACCGCGCGGTTGTGGCGGTCGCTGGGCCACCACGACCGGCACGGGCAGTTCCACATCGACGGGGTGACCGGCCCGGACGAGTACACCGCCATCAAGAACGACAACATCTACACCAACCTGATGGCGCAACGGAATCTGATCACCGCCGCGGAGACGGCGATGCGGTACCGGGAGGAAGCCGAGCAGCTGGGCGTCACCGACGAGGAGGCAGCGGCGTGGCGGGACGCCGCCGCGTCCATGCATGTCCCCTACGACCCGGAGATCGACGTACACGCGCAGGTTGAGGGCTTCACCCGGTTCCAGGAGTGGGACTTCGTGCACACCCCATCGGAGAAGTATCCGTTGCTGCTGCACTATCCGTACTTCGATCTGTACCGCCGGCAGGTGATCAAACAGGCCGATCTGGTGCTGGCTATGCACTGGCGGGGGGACGCGTTCACCCCGGAGGAGAAGCTGCGCAACTTCCTCTACTACGAGCGCCGTACCGTCCGCGACTCGTCGCTGTCGGCCTGTACCCAGTCCGTCCTGGCAGCTGAGGTGGGGTATTCGGAACTGGCCCACACCTACCTGCGGGAGGCCGCGTTGATGGACCTGCACGACCTGAACGAGAACACCCGCGACGGCGTCCACATCGCCTCCCTGGCCGGTGCGTGGATCGCCCTGGTCGCCGGATTCGGCGGGTTGCGCGAGCACGACGGAACCCTCTGCTTCACGCCCCGGCTCTCCAGCCGCCTGGGTCGGCTGGAGTTCTCCCTGCACTGGCGCCGGATCCAGCTTCGGGTGGACATCCAGCCCCACCAGACCACCTACGCGTTGCAGCACAGCGACCCGAAGGAGACGCTGGAGTTGCTGCACCACGGTGAGCGGGTCGAGGTCACCGGCGCCGAACCGGCGACCCGGCCAACCCCACCAGTGAGTGAGCCGAGCCAGACCCCGGAGCAGCCGCCCGGTCGAGATCCGCTGATCCGCCTCCCGGAGCGGGAACCGTAGGGCCCGGCCCGGCCCGGCCCGGCCGGATCGGGATCCGGCCGGGGGGTCAGCACCTCACATCTGGCGGCCCTGGGAAGGGCGGCCGGCGGCGTCCCGCGGCGCCATCGCCCGCGGATCATCGGCGGTACGCGCCTGCGCCGCCTCGTCCGCCCAGTCCCGGTTCGCGTCGCGTTTTCGTCGTTCCCGCTCGGCGGCCTGCTGCCGAGACTCCTGCTGCTGCGCCATGGCGATCCTCCCGATCCATCACCGGCGCTGCCCGCGCCGGTACGGTCCGCCCGCACCAGCCGGGTACCCGAAGCCCGCCGCGGCGAAACGGGACCGGACGGGCCCCGAGACGCACGCATGGCGGGCGAACGGGTGGGAAGGACCGGTGCTGTGGACGTACGGAGTGAGGTGTCGGTTCCGGCTGGGGACGTCCAGCTGACGGCTGATCTTCGGGTGCCGCCGGAGCCGGCCGGAGTGGTGCTCTTCGCACACGGCAGCGGCAGCTCGCGGCGGAGTTCCCGCAATGTCGCGGTGGCGCAATTCCTCAATCGCCGCGCGCTCGGCACCGTCCTGGTGGACTTGCTCACCCCCGATGAGGAGGTGGCCGACGCGCGCACCGCGCAGCCGCGGTTCGATATCGGCCGGTTGGCCGGCAGGCTGTCCGCGATCGTCGACTGGCTGGCCACCGGAGAGCCGGTGGGCGCGGTGCCGATCGGGCTCTTCGGGGCCAGCACCGGGGCCGCCGCCGCCCTGGTGGCTGCCGCCGAGCGCCCGGACGGGGTTGGCGCGGTGGTTTCCCGAGGCGGCCGGCCGGATCTTGCCGGCCCGGCGCTGGGCCGGGTACGCGCACCGACCCTACTGCTCGTGGGTGGCCTCGACGACCAGGTGCTCACCCTGAACGAGCAGGCTCGGGCGGCGCTGCCGGGGCCGGCGGAGCTGACGGTGGTCCCCGGCGCCGGGCACCTGTTCGAGGAGCCCGGTGCGCTGGAACAGGTGGCTCGAGCGGCGGCGACCTGGTTCACCGATCACCTTGGGTGACCCGCGGCCGGCGCGTGCTGTCCCGGCACGGTCCGTTGTTTGTGTTCCCGGGCGCCGGGGAACGCCGTACGTGCAACACCCGGACCCGAGGAGAGACACATGAAGAAATTCATGGATCAGGCCAGGGAATACGTCGAGAAGCAGGATGAGCAGGTCGACCGGGGCATAGCGAAGGCCGGTGACATGGTCAACGAGCGCACCGGCGGCCGGTACAAGGAGCACGTCGATCGCGGCGTGGACATGATGCGGTCCCGGACCGGTGAGGGCGACCAGAACCGCTGACGCAGACGCATCCGAGTTTCGGCGCGGTACGCGCCGAACGGGCCGGTCTCCCCGATGGGGAGACCGGCCCGAAGGCGGTCAGGACGAGTAGCCACGTTCGGCGATCCAGTTGGCGACTTTCGGTACGGCCATCCAGTATTCGCGCTTGGGTGCGGCCGGATCGGCGACCCGGAGGAGGTCGTCCTGGGGGCGATAGCCCACCAGCGTCAGGTAGTGGCCTCCCTCGTACGAGTGCGGGGTGCCGTCGGTGTCGACCGTGGTCCCCCGGACGTTGGCCACGACCGCGCGTCCCTGTGCCAGGGCGTGCCGGGTGTCCTCGCGGAGTTGGTGAATCTCATCCGGTTTGGCCGTCGTGTCCGGTATCTCGGTGGTTCGGTACGCGTCCCCGGTCAGCTCGTTGAGGACGCGGGTGACGTCCAGGGTCGAGTCCGTGCCGGCGTGGGTGGTGCCGAGCCGTTGGGCGACCGCATCCTGCGGGAGTTGCCGGCCCAGCGCGGAGAGCGCCATCCGGGTCGCTGCGGGCCCGCAGTAGTAGAAGTTGGGCTGGGCCTGATAATCGATGGTGACCAGCAGCCCGGCGACCGCGCGGCCGTCGGTGGGGGTGATCGTGTTCATGGTCGGGCTCCTCTGGGGGGCCGGAGTCTTCCGGGTACCGGAGCCACAACGGGCCGGCGGCGGTGGGCATTCCTCGGCCCGAGGGGGCCCGTTCGCGGCCAACATATGAAGCACAGATCACGCATGCCTTGACGTGCTTTCTGCTTCATGTGAGCGTGGGTACGGCCCAGGGTCCCGTACTCCGGGCTTCAGGTTGGGCCTCCCACAGGGATGAGGTAAGGGCATGAATCGCCCCGAAACGCCCGATACGCAGGCGGGTGCAGCTCAGCTGTCCGCCGGTGGATCCGGCGATCCGCGGAAGCACCCGGTCGACCCCCGAGCAGCGGTCGCCGAGCTACATGCCGGTAACCGGCGATTTGCCGCCGGAACTCCGGACCGCCCGCACCAGGATGTCGGCCGCCGGATCGCGCTGGCGGAGGGCCAGCAGCCCTTCGCGGTGATCCTCGGCTGTTCCGACTCGCGACTGGCGGTTGAGCTCATCTTCGACCGCGGTCTGGGTGACCTGTTCGTGGTACGCACGGCTGGGCACGCCGTCGGGCCGGAGGTGCTCGGCAGCGTCGAGTACGCGGTCGCCGCGCTGGGCGCCCCGCTGGTGGTGGTGCTCGGGCACGACTCCTGTGGCGCGGTGCGGGCGGCCCGGTCAGCTGAGGCCACCGGCGCACCGGTCTCCGGGCACCTTCGGGCGGTCGTGGAGGCGGTGCTGCCGAGCGTCCGTTGGGCCGAGGCCGCCGGGGTTGCCGACCTCAACCAGATCGTGGACCACCATGTCGAGCGGACCGTTGCCATGCTGCTGGACCGCTCCGCGGCGGTCGCTGCCGCGGTGGCTGCCGGTACCTGCGCGGCCGTGGGACTGTCGTACCAGCTCACCACCGGCGCGGTGCGGACCGTGACGGAGGTCGGGCTCGCGGCGTCGAGCGCGCCCCCGGCGGGCGGCGCCGGGGCGGAGCCGCCCGCTCCCGCCTGAACCACCCGTCGGCGGCGAGTGGCGCGACGGGTGGTGCCGCGAGAACGACAACGCACCGGGTCCTCAAGAACGACAACGGGCCGGTGTCGCGCAGAACGCGGTACCGGCCCCGGTCGTCGGCCTCCTACAGCAACGACACGTGGACGTGGTCGGTGTGGTTCGACGGGCCGCTGTACGACTTCCAGCCGGTGGCCGGGAACCAAATCTGCCGGTTCCAGATCACGTAGTAGATACCGAGCCGGTCGGCGTTACGGACCAGGAACGCCGTCAGGTTGTTGCCGTAGATGCGCATGTCGTTGTTGTGCCAAGGGCTGAACCCGCTGTTCTGGAGCGACCAGTCACAGGCCCGGCCCTTGGGGTGCTCGTACGGCCCACCCGAGCGGTAGCACCCGACGAATCGGTCAAAACCGGCTCGCTTGACCTCGTTGTACATGTGCAGTGTCCGCGCGGTGATGCAGCCGCTGGTGGTCGGATCGTTCTCGGTGCAGCCCAGCGACTGCCAGCTGCCGTCCGAGTTGCGTCCCGGGGCGACCCGGGCGACCGGCGATTCCGCGTCAACCAGGCCGCCGGTGAGCCCGGTGCCGCCGACGAGACGGAGCGCCTTCTCCGCCTCGAGCTTTCCGCGTTCGAGGTCGCTCTTCAGCTTCTGTTGCTTGCGTACCTCTTCGTCGACCCCCACCTTCGCCTGCTCGGCGCGAACCTTGATCGTGTTGACTTCCTTGATTCGCTGGTCGTTGACGCGGTTCAGCTCATCCAGCGCGGTAGCCCGGGCGATGAAGGAGCCGGGGGTGTCTGCTTCCAGCAGCGTCGATATCGCCCCGACCCGTCCCGTCCGGTACGACTGGGTCGCGATCTCCGCCACCTGGGGGGCGAGCTCGTCCAGCTCGACCTTCGCCTTCTTGATCTCCTTCTCGAGGGCGGTTTGGCGCTTCTCGGACTCCGCCAACTGCGCCTTTGCCTTCACGTACTCGCGGTTGCGGACCTCGATGAGATCACCGAGTAGCTCCGGCTCCTCGTCGTGCCCCGAGGGCTGCGGGGGAGAGGTGGGGGTGGCGGACACCGGGATCGGCCCGGCGAACACGGCCAGCGCGGTGAGCACGGCCGCCACGGGCGTCAACCAGCGGCGTGGGGGTGCCGTCACAATGATCCCTTCCGTTGACCGCCGGCTGGGCGAGCTGACGGGTTGGGGCGGTAAGCGCTCCCTGACGGGGCAGCCGCACTCCGGCTGCCCGCCTCCCCGGCTCGCCTCGCGGCGGTTGGGCGGTGGTCCCGCAGGTGCCGGTACGCGCCTTTGGCGGTGACCGGCAGCGAGGTTACCTGACGCTCATCCGGTCGAGCTACGCCCCATACTCGACTAATCGCACCAAATCGTCGACACGATGGGTGATAAGGGCCCCGTTTGTTCGGCCCGTGGGTTCTGGTCGTTACGCCGCGTACTTTTACCATGGGTCTTCCGTGTTGTGGTCCCCGCCGGTCCGTCGATCGCCGGCGGAGGCGACCGGGCCGGAGCGGGCGGCGCTGAGCGCCGCCAGCACCTCGACCCGAGCGGTGCGCGGTCGCGGCCCTGGCACGGTGCTCCCGCCCGACTCGCCACCAGCGGTGCCACCAGCGGTGCGACCGGCCGTGGTCACGATGGCGGCGAGCCCGGTGGTGAGGGGGACCGCGGCGATCAGTCCCAACGTGGCCACCGCACTGCGGACGATCTCCTGGGCGAGGAATTCGCTGGTCAGGATCTGGCTCACCGGCCGTGAGTCGGCGGTCAGCAGGAGTAGCACCGGCAGCGAGGCTCCGGCGTACGCCAGCACGATTGTGTTCACCGTGGAGGCGATGTGCGCCCGACCAACCCGGGTGGCGGAGCGGTAGAGCTGGCGACGGGACAACCCCGGGTTGGCGTTCGCCAGCTCGGTCACCGTGGCGGCCTGGGTGACGGTGACATCGTCCAGTACCCCGAGCGAGCCGATGATGATTCCGGCCAGCAGCAGGCCGTGCAGGTCGACGTTGGTCTGGAAGATCGACAGCGTGATCGCCTCCTCGCTGCCGTACCCGGTCAGCCGGGTGGCGGCGGTGGCGAGTGAGCCGAGGAGACCGGTGAGGACCAGGCTGCCCAGGGTGCCGAGAACCGCCACCGAGGTCTGCGCGGTCACGCCGTGGGTGAGGTACAGGACCACAAACATGATCAGGGCGGCGCCGACCACCGCGACCAGTAGCGGCGACTGGCCGGCGCTGATCCCCGGCAGGACGAATGTCAGGAGGACGGCGAAGCTAGCCGTCAGTCCGGCGAGCGCGGCGAGCCCGCGCCAGCGGCCGAACGCCACGATCGCGGCGGCGAAGAGCGCCACCAGCCACAGCAGGGGCTTGCCCCGCTGGTGCTCCGCGATGGTGTACATGCTCGTGGTCGGGTCGGTGGGGTCGGTCAGCTCGACCAGGATGATCTCGTCGTCGACGGTGACGTCGGGGGCGCCCGGTCCGGCGGGAATCGGCGTGCCGACCTCACGTCCGGCGTCCGGCCCCTGCTCGACCCGGACGGTCACCTCGCCGCAGCGGCCGGCGTCGGCGCCCAGCCCGGGATCGGCCGGCTCCGGGGTGGGGGGACAGGGCTCGGTGACCACCTTCGTCACGGTGCCGTGGTAGCGGGGTGGCTCGGTGCCCGCCTCGGCGGTACGGGTGTCGCGCGGCCAGAGGGCCACCGCGGTGACCAGGGTGGCGAGGAGTAGGGGGACCACCGTCGCGACGAGAATCCGTCGCACCCGGGGTGGGGTGGCCGGAACGGCTCTGGTGTGGTCGGCGCCCATCTGTTCTCCCAACGACTACCGGGCGAGTAACGGGACGGGCGGTCAGCCGCGTTTCATCAGTCGGCCGACGGCAGCCATCATCTCGGTCGCCATCTCGTCGGCTCGCCCCTCGGCCGCCCCCTCGCGCAGGCAGTGGCGGGCGTGTCCGTCGAGCAGTCCGAGCGCCACCTTGTCCAGCGCGGCCTGGATCGCCGAGATCTGGGTGAGGACGTCGATGCAGTATCGATCCTCCTCGACCATCTTCTCGATCCCCCGGACCTGCCCCTCGACCCGGCGCAGCCGGGTGAGTAGCTGGTCCTTGCTGGCGGTGTAGCCGCGGACCGGGGCGGGTTCGGGTCTGGTCATGCGGATCAGAATACCGTACCCCTCAGGGGTATGCTAAAGTCGCGAACAGTTACCCCTGGGGGGTATTTCCCAGGGGGTTGGCCAGGTGGAAGGGGAGGTTTCCATGGTCACCACCACATACCAGGTGCAGGGCATGACCTGCGGGCACTGCGTAGCCGCGGTCAGCGCCGAGGTGGGTGAGCTGCCGGGGGTGGAGCAGGTTCAGGTTGACCTGGCGGCTGGCCGGCTGACCGTCACCAGCCAGCACCCGATCGAGGTCGAGACCGTACGCGCCGCAGTCGACGAGGCCGGCTACGACCTCGTCGACGCCTGACCCGCGTCGAGACCGAGGTCCGCATGAAAACGGCGACGAAGCTCACCGCCTTCCTGCTCGGTCTCGCGGTGGTGTTCGGCGCGGCGTACGGGGTCGGTCAGGTGACCGGCCCCGGCACCCCTGCCGTCGAGACCCACCACGACGACCCCGGGCACGCCAACCCGGAGCGGGACGACCCCGAGCACGATGCCCCT
This sequence comes from Salinispora goodfellowii, assembly GCF_059570675.1. Lineage (NCBI taxonomy): Bacteria > Bacillati > Actinomycetota > Actinomycetes > Micromonosporales > Micromonosporaceae > Salinispora > Salinispora goodfellowii. The sequence goes on from NZ_JCANTD010000026.1 coordinate 46,206, forward strand.
GAGCATGACGACCCCGGCACCGGGTCCCACCCCCCGGAGCGCGGGCCCGACCGGTAGGGAGTGCGATGACCACCACGAGCAGCCCGAAACCGCGGGCCGACCACCAGATTGAACTGTCGATCGGCGGGATGACCTGCGCCTCCTGCGCCGCCCGCATCGAGAAGAAACTGAACCGGATGCCCGGCGTCACCGCCACGGTGAACTACGCCACCGAGAAGGCCCGGGTCGCGTACGTCGACGGGGTGACCCCGGACGACCTGATCGTCACGGTCGAGAAGACCGGCTACACCGCCGTCGTACCGCCGCCACCGGCAGCCGCAGCGGCGCCCGCCGCCGAACCGGCCGACGAACTGCGCGGGCTCGCTACCCGGCTCGGGGTCTCGGCCGCGCTCACCGTGCCGGTGATCCTGCTGGCGATGGTGCCGCCCTGGCAGTTCACCTACTGGCAGTGGCTGTCGCTGACGCTGGCCGCCCCGGTGGTGGTCTGGGGTGGCCTGCCCTTTCACCGGGCGGCCTGGGTCAACCTCCGGCACGCCGCGGCGACCATGGACACGTTGGTGTCGCTGGGCACCCTCGCCGCGTTCGGTTGGTCGCTCTGGGCGCTCTTCCTCGGCACGGCTGGCGTTCCCGGCATGACCCACCCGTTCAGCTTCGCCATCGTCTCCGGCGGCGGCGCGGGCCACATCTACCTGGAGGCGGCGGCCGGCGTCACCACCTTTATCCTCGCCGGCCGGTACTTCGAGGCGCGCGCGAAGCGCACCGCCGGTGCCGCCCTGCGCACCCTGCTGGAGCTGGGTGCGAAGGACGTGGCGGTGCTGCGCGGTGACGTGGAGACCCGGATCCCGATCGACCAGCTGGTGGTGGGGGACCGGTTCGTGGTGCGCCCCGGTGAGAAGGTCGCCACCGACGGGGTGGTGGTGACGGGGAGCTCGGCGGTCGATGCCAGCATGCTCACCGGGGAATCCGTGCCGGTCGAGGTCAGGGCCGGCGACGCCGTGATCGGCGCCACCGTCAACGCGGGTGGACGGCTGGTGGTGAAGGCCACCCGGGTCGGCAGCGACACGCAGCTCGCCCAGCTGGCCCGACTGGTGGAGGCCGCACAGTCCGGCAAGGCGGCCGTGCAACGGCTCGCCGACCGGATCTCCGGGGTCTTCGTTCCCGTCGTGATCGCCCTTGCCGCCGCCACCCTTGGCTGGTGGCTGGGCAGTGGCGCCGGCCCGACCGCGGCCTTCACCGCCACGGTAGCTGTGTTGATCATTGCTTGCCCCTGTGCCCTGGGCCTGGCTACCCCCACCGCGCTGTTGGTGGGCACCGGTCGGGGCGCACAGCTCGGCATCCTGATCAAGGGGCCGGAGGTGCTGGAGTCCACCCGGACGGTGGACACGGTCGTGCTGGACAAGACCGGGACCGTCACCGCCGGCCGGATGGCCCTGGTGGACGTGGTCGCGGCCAGCGGTGTGGAGCGGGCCGAGCTGCTCCGGCTCGCCGGCGCCCTGGAGGCCGCCTCGGAGCATCCGATCGCCCAGGCGGTCGCGGCGGGGGCGGCCGAGGCGGGGCCCCTGCCGCCGGTAACCGACTTCGCCAACCTCGAAGGGCTGGGCGTCGAGGGCGTGGTGGCGGGCCACCGCGTGCTGGTCGGCCGGCTCCGACTGCTGCGGGAGCGGGGACTGGACGTACCGGAAGAGCTGGTGACGGCCGGTGCCACGGCGCAGGCCGCCGGTGCGACGGCGGTGCTGGTGGCCTGGGACGGGCGGGCCCGCGGGCTGCTCGCGGTCGCCGACGTGGTCCGGCCGACCAGCGCGCTCGCGCTCCGACAACTGCGGGAGTTGGGCCTGAACCCGGTGTTGCTCACCGGCGACAACGAGACCGTCGCCCGGGCGGTCGCGGTCGAGGTCGGGATCGACGAGGTGGTCGCGGAGGTGCTGCCCGCCGAGAAGGTGGCGGTGGTCCAGCGGCTCCAGCGGGAGGGCCGGGTGGTGGCGATGGTCGGTGACGGGGTCAACGACGCCGCGGCGTTGGCCCAGGCCGACCTCGGGTTGGCGATGGGCACCGGTACGGATGTGGCGATCGAGGCGTCCGACCTGACCCTGGTGCGGGGTGACCTGACCGCCGCGGCCGACGCCATCCGGTTGTCCCGGCGGACCCTCGCGATCATCAAGGGCAACCTGTTCTGGGCGTTCGCCTACAACGTGGCGGCGCTTCCCCTAGCCGCGGCCGGTCTGCTCAACCCGATGATCGCCGGGGCCGCGATGGCCTTCTCCTCGGTCTTCGTGGTCGCCAACAGTCTCCGGCTGCGGGGTTTCCGCCCGCTGCCCCAGCTCCCGGCGGGGCTCCGCGCTTCCGGCCACCCCCGGTCTTCCGGCCACCCCCGGTAGCGAGGGGCATCCCAAGCCCGCCCGGCCAGCGCGGTTAGCGGCGCTGCCGGGCGGGTACGCGTTCCGCCGGGACTGCTGTGCTGCTGGGGCCGTTGTCGCCGGGCCCGCCCCGCCGTGCGGCGGAACGTGTCCCATCGTCGAGTCCACTCGTTGCCAGGAAAATGCCGTCCGGCGGCGTTGACATCAGCTGGGGGATGTCGCGGTGCGAAACGGGGGTGAGTCAGGGTGTCGAGGTGCGTGGTGATCGCGCGGCGGGCCGCCGCGGTAGCGGCGCTAGTCGTGCTGGTACTGAGCGGTCACGGCGAGCAGCACGACGCTGGCAGCCCCGCCGCGCCACCCCCGCCGGTCCCGACGAGCCGCTGACCCGCACCGCTCCCCGGCATCGGCGACGCCACCATCACCCGGGCCGCTTGCGCATCTTGTCGACGATCCGGCTGTCCTGGCGCCGGTCAGGTGGCCAGGATGACGGTCATCACCGCGTAGCTGATCAGCAGCAGGATGCCCTCGAAGCCGAGCCGCCCCCAGCCGTACGCCTGCCGCACCAGCAGGCCGCCGAGCAGGATCGCGGTCATGAACAGCGCACTGGTAGTCACGAAGAGTTGAGCGTCGCCGGCAGCGTGGTAGATCGAGCCGCCCCGGTAGGCCACGTCGCCGACCACCAGGTTGAGGGCGTCCAGGCTGTTGCCGCCGAGGACGGCGGCGATGGCCAGGGTCGGGGCGCCCCGGCGGACCGCCGCCACTGCGGTAACCGTCTCCGGGAGGGCGTTCACCGCGCCCATCAGGATCGCCCCGACGAAGCCCGCGCTCAAGCCGGTGCCCAGCACCAGGCTCTCGGCGGCCCGGGCGATCGCCCACCCTCCCATCGCGACCAGCAGACCCACCGCCGCGAAGCGTACCCAGAGCCGGCTGGAGCTGGTCCGGTCGAGGCTGCCGTGCTCGTGGCTGATGTCCGGCAGGGTCTCGGCGGTGGCTACGGCTCGCCACAGCGGACTGGCTCCGGAGCGGCGGACCAGATGTAGGCCGCCGAGGTAGGCGGCGACCATGGCGAGTGAGGCGGGGTGCAGACCGGCCACGGTGACATCCGGTGCGTAGCGGCCGAGCAGGACCAGCGAGAGCAGCACGATGAGCAGGACCCCGAAGAGCACGTTCGACAGCGACGCCGAGGCGTGCTCCAGGTTGGCCCGGCGGTGGAAGGCGTCCGCCACGGCGACTGCGGTGGTCTGGGCGGCGATCCCGCCGACCGCGTTGCTGTAACCGAGCTGCGGCTGCTCCGCCGCCGCGGTGACGGCGGTCATCACGATGCCGGACAACGAGGTTGCCAGCCCGATGAAGACCGCGCCGAAGAACGCCTCACCCCAGCCGGTTCGGTCGGCGAGGGTGTCGCCGAGGGCGACCAGGCGGATGCTGCCCAGCACCGTGAGGATCCCCGCCACCCCGAAGACGGCGATGCTCGGCCCGGTCGGCCACGGCAGGCTGGTCAGTACGTCCGGCACCGGCCGGGGATTCCCCGATCTGCCCGATCGAATCCCGCGGTGGCGGATGTCCGAATCGCAACCCGATGGCGGGCTGGCCGGAACGGGTTGGTGCGTTTCGCCGCTGCCGGAACAGCCGAATGCCTATGGTTCTTAGGTCATTTTGCCGCAAGGAGTTAACTATGAGCATATTCCATGGAACTGTAGGTTTTTACCGACAGTTCCGGCCGGATATACCGACGGCGGTGGCCGATGTCTTGGACGCCGCGGTCCCCGCCGGTTCGCCGCGACGGCTGCTCGACATCGGCACCGGTACCGGCCTCGTGGTGGAGGCGCTGCGGGACCGCTTCGACGACATCACCGGCATCGACCCGGACGCCGAGATGCTCGCCGCAGCCGAGAACGCACTCCGCCCGCGGCTACCCGCCGACGTCCAGCTGCGCCTCCAGGAGGCCACCGCGGAGGAGTACACCCCATCAGCCGGGTGGCAGGCCGACCTGGTGACCATCTGCCGAACGTTCCACTGGCTCGATCAGGTGCGGGTCCTGAATCAACTGGACGCACAGGTCAGCCGGGACGGTGCCGTCGCGATCTTCGCCGACAAGAGCTTCTGGGTCGCCGACAACGAGTGGGAACTGGCGGTCCGGGCGGTCATTCAAGAATTTCTCGGCGATCAACGTCGGGCGGGTGAAGGCACGTTCCACGGGCAGCGCCGTCCAGACCTTCAGGCCCTACGCGACTCGCCGTTCAACCGGGTCGAGGAGGCCGTCGTGCCGGTGCACCGGACCTGGACGGCCAACAGCATCCTTGGCTACCTGCACTCCACCACGTTCGCCGAACCGGAACTCTTCGGCGACCGGCTCCATGAGTTCGACGACGCGGTCCGTGCCGTCCTGGGCCAGCACAGCGACACCGACACCTTTGTCGAGGAGAACGAGTTCCTCATCCATCTCGGCCGGCGGCCGAGCGTGAGTCGGTAAGCCGGACCAGGTGACCTCGGCTTTCTGGGGTGGCTGCACGCGGTTCACCGGATGAACACCCGGGGCCGGCAAGATAACGCCGACAACGTTGTCGGCGTGAGGAGTTCTGCTGTGCCACCACATTCACCCGACCCCCAGGATGGAGTCTCCACCGTGCCGAGGCGGCGGGCCAACCGCGGGCGCAACCGCTGGCGCACCACCGCGATCACTGCGGTCCTGGCCGTTGCGTCGACCGGTGTGGTCGCCGTGCCAGCGACGGCCACACCGGTCGAAGGCTCATCGGTTGACTACACCTCGTTCGTCAACCCGTTCGTGTCGACCGCCGGTGACTACGGCAACGACCTGCCCGGGGCGCAGGCGCCGAACGGGTTGGCGAAGGTCAGCCCGCTGACCACGCCGGAGCGCAACCACGCGGGCTACGACCACGACGAGACCCAGATCGCCGGATTCACCCAGACGAACCTCGATGGGGTCGGCGGCTCCGGTGGCGGTGGTGACATCCTCGTCGTGCCGACCCAGGTCGAGTACAGCGCTCGGCCATCGACCGAATCCTATGCGCATCCGTTCACGCACGAGGCCGAGACGGCCGCACCCGGGTACTACCAGGTGCGTCTCGGCGAGATCTCGGGCCCGGACAGCGCCGTGGAGAACGGCCCGGGCGAGATCAACGCTGAGGTGACCGCGACGACGCGTACCGCGCTGCACCGCTACGCCTTCCCCGCCGGAGCCACCCCGGAACTCGTCGTCGACCTGCATAACAACTTCACGAACCGGACCAGCTCGGCAGTGGACGTCACGCAGCTCGGCGACGGTCGGGTCGCGCTCACCGGTGAGCTCCGGGGCAGCTTCTACGGCGCCTCCTACGCCCTGCACTACTATGCCGAGACCGAGCAGCCGGTCACGTCGGTCAGGACGTGGGCAGCGGACGAGTTCGGCGACGCCGCGTCCCGGCAGGGCGTCGACACCGGCGCCATCCTCGCCTTCGCGCCCGAGGACGCGGACGAGATCGGCCTGCGCATCACGCTGTCGCCGATCAGCGCGGAGCAGGCGCGGATCGACCAGGTCGCCGAGGTCGGCGGCCGGACCTTCGACGAGGTACGCGCGCGTACGAAGGCGGTCTGGAACGAGCGTCTCGGCCGGGTCGACATCTCCGCCTCGGCGGCGGCGGACCCGGACGGCACCCTGGGCCGCCTCTTCTACACCCACCTCTACCGCATGTTCGCGCTCCCGGTGAACGCGACCAGCACCTCGGGCACCTACCGGGGCGTGGACGGCGTGGTGCACCAGGTGGACGACTTCACCTACTACGACGGATGGGCGTCCTGGGACGACTTCCGCAAGTACTCGGTGCTGGCCTACCTCGACCCCGAGCTGTACCGCGACATGATCCAGTCGCTCAGCTACCTCTTCGCCGACGTGGCGAGCACCGGCAGGAGCATCGGCGGGCTCACCCACTCGGTGCCGACCGTACGGTGGGAGCGCTCTGCGGTCATCATCGCCGACGCCATCTCGAAGGGCTTCACCGGCTTCGAACGGCTCGACCAGGCGTACCCGGCGTTGAAGGAGTACGTCGGCTTCTCCGACGGCGACCAGCTGGGCCAGGGGCACCCTAAAGACCGCCCCGGCGACTCGGTGCAGCGCGGCTACGACCAGTGGGCGTTGGCGATCATCGCCGACGCGCTCGGCCACGGTGCCGAGGCGACGCAGCTGCGCGAGGCGGCCGCGCTGCCGATGGCGAACCTGTACAAGCCGGATGCCTGGACGGCGGCGGACGGCACCCAGGTCGGACTACTCACTCCGCGCGCGGAGGAGGGCGACTGGATCGAGGCCGACTACGAGCGGCTCGGTGCGGCGAACCTCTACCAGGGCACGCTCTGGCAGTACAACTGGTACCCGGTCTACGACCTGGCCGGCGTCGTCGCCGCGATGGGCGGGCCGGCGGCGGGTCGACGCGGGGCCGTGCACTTCCTCGGCGAGGACGACCCGGACAACGGCCTCGGCATGCTGCACTCCAACGCGAACGAGGTCGACCTGCAGGCGCCCTACCTCTTCAACTACGTGGGGCTGCCGAGCCTGACCCAGAAGTGGGTGCGCACGATCTACACGAAGGAGAGCTGGAACCGCTACCTCGCCTCCAGCAGCACCGCCGACTACCCGAGTAGCGACGGTGAGTTCCGCCCGCCGATCAAGACCAAGGTCTACCAGCTGGACCCGCGGGGCTTCCTGCCCACCATGGACAACGACGCCGGCACGATGTCGACGATGTTCGTCGCCGCGGCCATCGGCCTCTTCCCGGTTACCTCGGGTTCCTCCCAGTACCAGCTCGGCTCGCCGTTCTTCGACCGCACAACGATCTCGTACGCGGACGGGCGCACCTTCACCATCTCCGCCGACGGCGTCTCCGCCGACAACTACTACCTCCAGTCCGCCTCGTTGAACGGGGCGAACTTCGGTAACACCTGGCTCGACTACCACACCCTTGTCCAGGGCGGTGCCCTCGACGTACGGATGGGGGCCACCCCCTCTGACTGGGGTGCCGACAGTGAGCCGGCGTACTCGATGAGCACCGCGGGCGACGGCGACGGCGGCGCTCCGAGCGACTACACCGTGCGCGCGTCGGCCACGACGATCGCCGCTCGCGCCGATGGCGACCTGAACGGCTCGGTCAAGCTCGCCCTGGAGGGGGGCGCCCGGTTCGCCGGCCGTCCCGGCACGAACTACCTGAAGACGGGCGCGGCCTCGATCCACGGGCTGCCGGCCGGCGTCAAGGCGAAGGTCGAGGTCGTCAACGCGAAGAAAATCCGGGTGGCGCTGACCGGCTCGACCACGACCAGTGCCCGGTTCTTCCTCACCTTCACCGACTCGGCCTTCGCCCGCGGCGTCTCCGCCGCTCAGGTCACCGGCGACGGGCTGTCCTCGCGTACTCCGCTGGCGATCTCGGTGGCCGCGGCGGAGCGCCAGCAGCTGCAGGAACTCGTTGCCGAGGCGGTCCTGGTCCGCCAGGGAAACTACTCCTACGCCACCTACCGAGTCTTCGACGCCGCGGTGCGGTGGGCCCAGGCGGCGCTCGCCGACACCTCCGCCAGCACGGCGACGTTGCGCAGCGCCGGCGAGTCCCTGACCGGCATGATCGCCGCGTTGGCCATCGACGAGGGTGGACAGCGCGTACTGGAGGGGGAGCAGTCCGACGAGTGGTCGGGCGGCGACCTGAAGAACGAGGCGAACTCCGGCAGCGGCAACCTCGGTGGGGTGCGGGACGGGGCCTGGATCCAGTACAAGAATCTCGCCTTCGATGTCGCACCGACGACGCTGGCGATTCGCTACGCGAGCAAGTACTCGCCCGACGGCGCGCCGAGCTCCCTGCAGGTGCGGGCGGGTACGCAGGATGGACCGGTCGTGGGCGAGGCGACGCTGCCCGGCACCGGCAGCTGGGGTAACTGGGTCACCACCCAGGCGGAGATCACCGATCCCGAGGCGCTCGTGCAGGCCCGGGACGTGGCCTTCGTCTTCCACGCCCCGGACGGGCAGGACTGGGTGTCGAACTTCGACTGGTTCCAGTTCGGTCCGCAGCCCGACGACCCGGGAGACGGGCCGGTGGACACCACGGCGCTCGACGCCGCCATCACCGAGGCGGAAAAGTACGTCGACAGCGAGGACCGGTACGGGAGCATCGACTTCGCAGTGTTCCGACAGGAGCTGGATGCGGCCCGCGCGGTCGCCGGCTCCGGAACCGCCACCCAGGCTGAGGTGGACGCCCAGGCCCGGGCGCTCCGGCTGGCGTACCAGCAGTTGGTCCCGCGGGCCCGGCTGGCGCTCGAGAACACCGTCGCGCAGGCGGACTCGCTCGACGAAGACCGGTACACCAAGAAATCCTGGGCGGCGCTGACCCACACCCTCGATGCGGCCAAGGCCACCCTGGCTGACGCGGCGGCGAGCGACGCGAAGCTGACCAAGGTCGAGGCGGCGCTGGCGAAGGCGCTGGCCGGGCTGAAGATGAAGCCGGCCTAGGTCCCGGGCCGTCCTTGCCCACCCAGCTCGTCGGCGAGGTGGGCAAGGACGGCGGCCGGATCGGCTGCCCGGGTCAACGACCGGCCAATGATGACGTGGGTCGCGCCCGCCCGGACCGCCGCCACCGGGTGGGCCGGCCGGGAGTGTTCGGTCGTGACCCCGGCGGTCAGGTCGGCCGGCAGCCGCACCCCGGGCGTAACGATCAGCATGTCCGGGCCGAGCGCGGCGCGCAGTGCCGCCGCCTCCCGGGGCGAGGCGACCACGCCGTGACAACCGGCGTGCTGGGCCAGCCGGGCCAGCCGGACAACCTGCTCATCGACCGTGCTGTTCAGCCCAACAGCGGCGAGGTCGGTGTCGGTGAGGCTGGTGACGACGGTCAGCGCGAGGACCTTGAGCCCCGGGAAGTCAGCGGCGGCCCGTACCGCCGCTGCCATGATTCCGGTGCCGCCCATGGCGTGCACGGTCACCATGGTCACGCCGAGCCGGCCCGCTGCGCGGACGGCACCCGCGACCGAGGTGGGGATCTCGAACAACTTGAGATCCAGGAAGACCTCCTTGCCCGCCTCGACCAGCCCGGCGGCCAGCCCCGGACCGGCGACGGTCAGCAACTCCAACCCCACCTTGTACGACTTGGCGGCGTCGCCCAGCCGGTCAACGGTCGCCTCGGCGGCCCGAACGGTGTCGAAGTCGAGCGCGATGATGATCCGGCGGCCCGGGTCACCAGGTTGGTGCCGAACCTCGCTCATGCTCGCGAGTCCGGTAGCTCTCCCCGCTTCGCCGCGGTAGCCCGGACCAGGTAGACCACGTCCGGTGCGCACGCGGCGGTCGGCGTCTCCAGCAGCTCCAGCTCGCCGAAGCGCTCCCGGAGTCGCTGCTCGAAGGCGGCGTCCCGGCTCGCGCTCCAGATCGCCAGGACACCCCCCGGTCGGAGCCGGCCGGCCACCAGGTCGAGCCCGCGCTGGGCGTACAACTCGGCGTTGGCCTCGAAGACGAGCCAGTTCGGGCCGTTGTCGGTGTCCAGGCAGATGGCGTCGTACTGGTCGTCGGTCTCGGCCAGCCAGGCGAGGATGTCCGCCTCGATGATCCGTACCCGTGGGTCGGCCTGCGCGGCGCCGGTGAGGTGGTGCAGGTGGCGGGCGTGCCAGCCGATCACGGTGGCCTCGATCTCGACCACGTCGACGGCGGCCAGTTGCGCGTGCTCGGTCGCGCGCAGCAGCGAGAACCCGACGCCGAGCCCGCCGATCAGCAGCCGGGGCGCCGATGCCGTGCACCTGCTCATCGCCGCGTCAACCAGCAGCCGCTCGGACCGGCCGTCCGAAGTGTCCATCAGGAAGACGCCGTTGCTGATGACCTCGTAGCGGCCGTTCGCCTCGCGGAGCACCAGCTCACCCCGGCCGGTCGTCACCCGGTCCAGGGTGATTGGTGGCTGCCGGAAATCGTGCACGGTAAGTACCCCCGCGGGACGTGAGAGACGGGACGGGTCAGGCGGGCCAACGCGTCGCATCACTATAGGCGCCGGTCAGCGAACCGCCCCCGGGATTTCTGCGTCCTAACCTCGCGCCGAACGAGGCGGTGCGGCGGGCCGCCGGCGGGGTGCTCGCGCTCGGCCTCGTCGGCTACGCGCACGGTGGCGCCGACCCCGGTCGCCGCTTTCGCCCCAGCCAGTAACTATCTGAAGTGCACTGATTACAAACGTTCACAACCTTCACATTGCTCGGTAGGGTGTCCTGATTGCGTCACTTTGGGACGCTCCTCCGGTAGGTCCGTTGGGGCTCCCGTGGTAGAAGACGGAGGACGGATCGTGACGGTTCCGCAGGAGGCTGGCGTACCAGTCGCCCGTATGACGTTCGAGGAGTTCCAGGCGCTCGGCCCCGGCGGCCTCTTCAGGGCCGACGTGCCGACGGTGATCTCACTGCCGGAGAGCGTGCGCGGGCTCGGGCGCGAGGGGGTGGCGGCCCGGCTGGCCGACATGACCGTCACCCTGTTCACCGAACCGGGCGACAAGCACCACCCCGGGCGATGGGAGACCCGGGACATCACCCTGCGGGACTTCTTCGCCGACGAGCGCCACCTGACCGAGTCCGACACCTGGCACCGGGTGGTGTCGAACATCCGGAACAGCCCGGCCGACGTCAACGCCGTGATCGGCTTCGACGCCGACGGGTTCTTCGGCTACGGCAGCTCGTTGTACGCGGCCAACCTCTGGATCAGCCACCGCGGCGTCTTCACCAAGAACCACTTCGACGAGTTCGAGAACTTCAACATCGCGCTGGAGGGCCGCAAGCGGTTCATCATCGCGCCGCCCGGGTCCCGCGACTACTACCCCCGGTCGATGCTGCGCGGCTTCGGGGACAAATCCCACGTGGTTGACCTCGACAACGTCGACCTGGGGCGCTATCCGAGAGTGGCGCCGAAGCTGGCCCAGCGCCGCGACTTCGTCCTCGAACCCGGCCACATGCTCTACCTGCCGCTCGGCTGGTGGCACCAGGCCGAATCCCTCGACCCCATCAACATCAATGTCAACTTCTGGTTGAAGTCGAAGAAGATTCTGCGCCGGCCACATGTGCTGGGCGTCGCCCTCTACACGTACGCCTACCGGCGATTCAAGGGTGTCTACAGCTACCAGCCCACCGAGGTGAACTCGTGAGCGACCGCAAGACCATCACCCCCACCCACCGCTACCGCAACAACGACAAGCTCATCGGCATCGGCAACGCCTTCTGGAACAGGTCCGAGGCCAGCGGGGTGGCCGGCATCGTCGGCGACCTCGCCGACGGGGTGTTCACCATGGCCGACGGCCACCAGTTTGTGAACTTTACCGTCTGCTCCTATCTGGATCTCGACACCCACCCGAAGGTCATCGACGGCGCGGTCGCGGCGCTACGCCGGTTCAACGTGCTGGACCACTGCATCCCACGCACCCGGGTGCAGACGCCGGTGCTGCTGGAGCTGGAGGAGTCACTCGGCGAACTCTTCGGCGCGATGGTGATCAGCGCGGTCTCCACCGCGGCGGCCAGCACCGGCCTGCTGCCGTTGATCGCCTCCGGTCACCTCGGCAACGGCACCCGGCCGCTGATGGTCTTCGACAAGAACGCCCACGTGTCGCTGGCCAACGCCAAGCCGAGCTGCGCCGACGAGTCCGAGGTGGTCACCTGCAAGCACCACGACCTCGACTACCTCGAAGACATGTGCCGCACCTACGAGCGGGTCTGCTACGTGGTGGACGGCGCCGACAGCCTCGGCGGCTACGCGCCGGTCAAGGAGCTCGCCGACCTGCAGGACAAGTACAACATGCTGGTCTTCTACGACGACTCGCACTCGCTGTCGGCGTACGGGCAGCGGGGTATCGGCTACGTGCGGACCCACGCGCCCCTCCTCGACCAGCGCACCATCACCGTCGCCACGCTGAGCAAGGGCTTCGGTGCGGGCGGTACGGCGGTCCTGCTCGACGGCTACCCGCACGAGACGCGTCGGCTCGTCGAACGCTTCGCCGGCCCGCTGGGCTACTCGCAGAAGATGAACGCCGCCGCCGTCGGCGCCGCGCTCGCCTCCGCGGAGATTCACCGCACCGAGGAGTTGGACCAGCTCCAGGGGCGGCTCCGCGCCAACATCGCGTTGTTCGACTCGCTGCTCGACACCGAGCAGTCCGGCGAGTCGTACCCGATCCGGTTGGTGCCGATGAGTGACGAAACGGTCGTCAACGCCGCCCAGCAGGTCTTCGCCGCCGGCTTCTACACCTCGCCGGTGTTCTTCCCGATCGTCGCCCGGGGCACCGCGGGGCTGCGGGTGATGCTGCGCGCCGGGCAGACCGAGGAGCAGATCCGGCGGCTCTGCGCGGTCCTGGTGCAGGCCGGGGCGCGTCCGGCCGCTGCGCTCGACGGGACGGTCGTCCGATGAGTGGCGCCGTGCGCGCCATCCCGCGCAGCATCCTCTACACCCCGGCGCTGTCCCTGGACCGGGTCGTGAACGCCTGGTCGTACGACGCGGACGTGCACCTGATCGACCTGGAGGACTCCGTCCCGCCCGCGGAGAAGCCGGCCGCGCGGTTGGTCTGCCGGGACGCGTTGGACAAGGCCCCCCAGCCGGCCAACGTCGCCGTCCGCATCAACGAACTGGGCAGCGTCGAGGCCGTGCACGACCTGCTGCTGCTCACGGAGAGCTCGGTGCGGCCCGGCATCGTCGTGATGACCATGGTCACCTCCGCGGCCGAGGTCACCCTGCTGCGTCGGATCCTGGCCTCGGCCGGCGCGCAGCCGGAAATCTACGTGACGGTGGAGACCGTCGAGGCGGTCACCGAGATCGACGCGATCGCTCAGGCGGCCGACGGACTGGTGCTGGGCTCGGCCGACCTGGCCGCCACGCTCAACGTCGAGATCACCTGGGCGGCGATGCTCGCCGCCCGGCAGGCGATGGCGATGGCCTGCGCGCGGCACAGTACGGCCTGTGTCGACACCGCCAACTTCCGGCTCTCCGAGCCGGCCGTCCTGGCGGAGGAGACCGCGCGGGTGCGGGCCCTCGGTTTTCACGGCAAGGCGACAGTGCACCCCAGCGAACTGGCCACCATCAACCAGGCTCTGCGTCCCCAGGACAACGACCTGCGGCTGGCCCGCCGGGTGGTCTCGGCGGTCGGCAGCGCCAACGGTGGCATCGCCGTACTGGATGGCAGCATGGTGGGCCCGCCGTTCGCCCGGATGGCCCGCGCCACCGTGGCGCGTCAGGACGCCTGGGAAGCCCGGTTCGGCGGCACCAGATGACCGCGACGGTGATGGTCACCGCCGCCGACATGGCGGGCGCACACCGGATGACCCAGGTGATCGACGTACTCGGTGAGATGTTCGTGGACCTGGCCACCGGCCGGACCCGCTCCCCGGCTCGCACGGTGGTGGAGCACGGCGAGCAGCGGGTACTGCTGGTGAGTCCGGCGGTCTGGGAGCGGCGTGGGGTCGGCAGCGTCAAGGTCACCACGCTGACCCCGGAAAACCCCGGGCGGGGGCTGCCGCTGATCCACGGGATCGTCGCCCTCACCGACCTTGAGACCGGGCAGATCACCGCGCTGCTGGACGGCGCCGAGCTGACCGCCGTACGGACCGGCGCGGTAGCGGCCCTGGCCACCCGTTTCTGCACCGCGGCCACCGCCGACGACCTCGCCGTCATCGGTGCGGGGGCGCAGGCCCGCGCCCTCATCCGGGCGGTGGCGGCGGTACGTCCGATCAAGACCCTGCGGGTCTTCTCCCGGACCCGGGCGGGTGCGGAGAAGCTCGCCGACGAGGTGCGGGCGACGACGCCGATCCGGGTGACGGTCTGCGACAGCGCGAAGACCGCGGTCGCGGACGCGCCGATCATCTGCACGGCCACCTCCACCAGTGACAGCACGCCGGTGGTGGCGGCGGACTGGGTGGCGCGCGGGGCGCACCTGAACGTGATCGGTGGCACCCACCCGGACGCGGTCGAGGTGGACCCGGCTCTGCTGGGAGACGCGGTGACCGTGGTCGAGGAGCGGGCCGCCGCGCTGGACGGTGCGGGCGAGGTGCGGGCCGCCCTCGCCGCTGGCCTGCTCGCCGCCGACGACCTGCGGGAGCTGGGCCGCCTGATCGGCGGCCAGGTCGAGTTCGGTGGCCGAAACTCGGTGCTGCGTACCGTGGGTATGGCCATTGAGGACACAGCTGCGGCGGCGGCGCTGCACAATGCGGTGGCGCAGCGCGGCGCGGTGGGGGAGTTAGATGCACGGGGTTGAATCGGTCGCTGCGACGGGACACCCGTGGTTCGGCGATCAACGGTTGCCGCCGGTCGCGCCGGCGGAGACGCTCCGGCATCTGCTGCGCAGCGTGCTGCAGGACACCGGCTGGCCGTACCAACCGGTGCTGCCGGCCGCGCCGATGACCATCCCCCGGGACTCGTACGCGGAGCTGTTCCGGGTGGCCGGTGCCCTGGTGCGGCTGCTGCGCCGGACCGCCCTGGAGACCGCGCCCACCGCTCGGGAGCGGCTGGCGGTCTACCGCATGCCGGCCAGCGAGGACCAGCTCTGGCTGCGCGACCCCCTCCTCGACGAGCGGTACGCGGACTGGGTGGCCCGACCGGACGCGGTTGTCGGCCCGGACGGGCTGCGTTTCGTGGAGTTCAACGTCAGCGGCGCGCTCGGCGGTGCGGTGGAGACGCAGTGCCGCCTGGACGTGTGGCGTGGGCTCTACGCCGACGCCGGCGGCCGCCTGCCGTATCGCTCGCCGGACCCGTTCGCCGTGCGCGCCGAGATGTTCCGCGCGCTCAGCGCGGAGCTGGCGGTGGCGCCCCGGGTCGCCCTCGTCGGCAGTGCCCAGGTCACGGGAGTCACCAGCTACTACTTCGAGGCCGAGGCCGAGTACCACCGCAGCCAGGGGCTGTCCACCCGGTTCTTCGAGCCGAAGGAGCTGCACGAGGCGTGGGACTGCCCGCCGGAGCTGCGTTACCCGATCGGGCTGCGCAACTTCACCATTCCGGACTGGAATGATGCCGGCGTCTCCACGGCCGAGGTGCAGCAGGCCCTGGACCACGGCACCCTGCTGGTGGGTACCCAGACCGGAACCTTCCTGCACAGCAAGCTGACCATGGGCCTGCTCTCGGAGGGGCGACCCTGGATGACCGCGGCCGAGCGGGCCCTGGTCAACCGGTACCTGCCCTGGACCCGGGTGCTCTCCGAGCGGCGGACCGAACGCGCGGGCGAGCAGGTTGACCTGCTGCCGTACGTGTTGCGCAACCGCGAGCGGCTGGTGCTCAAGGAGGCGCTGGGGGACTGCGGCAAGCAGGTGGTGATCGGACCAGAGGTGGATGCCGTGGAGTGGGAGACCGCGGTGGCGGCCGGGGCCGACGGCACCAGCATCGTGCAGGAGTTCGTCCCGCCCCAGACCTGCCGGGTGGCGTTGCTGGCCGATGGCGCCGACAAACCCCACGACGCCGAGGTCGCGCCGGTGCTGGGGCCGCTGCTGTTCGGCGGTCGGCCGGCGGGGCTGTGGTGCCGCTACCGCACCGATGGCGCGGCCGGAATCGTCAACGCCCGGGGGTCGGCCACCGGGGCGGACAACGCCATGGTGGCGCTCTGACCCTCCCGGGCGGCCCCTGACCCTATCCATCCGAAACGTCGGAGACAGCAGATGACGCTACGCCGAGTCAGCGACCACGAGTACGTTGAAGAGCACGGTGGGGACTACGAGGACTTCGAACCCGGGATGGTGATCCGGCACTGGCCGGGACGCACCCTCTCCGAGGCCGACAACACCTGGTTGACGCTGTTGACGATGAACCAGCATCCGCTGCACTTCGATCAGCACTACGCCGCCGGCGCCGAATACGGCAAGGTCCTGGTCAACAGCGGCATTACCCTCTGCCTGATCGGCGGGATGACCGTGCAGGCGCTCTCCGCGCGCGCTGTCGCCAATCTGGGCTGGGACAAGGTGCGCCTGAAGGAGCCGGTCTTCGTCGGGGACACCCTCTACGCGACGAGTCGAATCCTGCAGAAGCGGCTGTCCCGGTCCCGTCCCGGCAACGGGATCGTGACGGTGGAGACAACGGGTACGAAAGCGACCGGCGAGCCGGTGATTGTCTTTGAGCGGTCATTCCTGGTCCGCTGCCGGGAGGCTGGCTGAGTCCGCTGCCGGGAGGTTGGCTGGCCACCGCCGGGCGATGGCACCTGGAAAGGTGCCCTAGCCCATCGACCACTTACCACGTGCGCAAACCGTGGGTCGGCGCCGATGACCCGATCTGGCAGGATGTGTCGGCATGACGAGCGAGAAGCAGGCGAAGGCCAGCCACCGCGGCATTCCCAGCAGCAACGAGTTCCGTGAATTCATCGGCTCCGGATGGGCCAACCCCGACCGGGAGCCCACCCCCCGCGCCGCCGTGGCCGACCACGCCGCCCGGCGCCGGGCCGCGCTGTCGCAGCAGTTCCCCGGCGAGCGGCTCGTCATCCCGGCCGGTGGCCTGAAGGTGCGCAGCAACGACACCGACTACCCGTTCCGACCGCACACCGCCTTCGCCCACCTCTCCGGCCTCGGCGCGCACACCGACCCGGACAGCGTCCTGGTGCTCGACCCGAAGCCGGGCGGTGGCCACCACACCATCCTCTACTTCCGGCCGCTGGCCCCGCGAGACAGCGAGGAGTTCTACGCCGACTCCCGTCGTGGCGAGTTCTGGGTGGGTCCGCGCCCGAGCATCGCCGACCGGGAGTCGGAGCTGGGCATCACCGCGCGGCACATCGACTCGCTCGGCGACGACCTCGCCAAGGACGCCGCCGCCGCCCGGCTGCGGGTGGTCCGGGACGCCGATTCCCGCCTCACCGAGCTGGTGGAGAACGTCCGCACCCAGGCCGGCGCAACCGGCTCGGAGCAGGAGTGGGAGGAGGCGGACGTGGAGTTCGCCCGGCACCTCTCCACCATGCGCCTGATCAAGGACGAGTGGGAGGTGGGCGAGATGCGTAAGGCCGTCGCCGCCACCCACAAGGGCTTCGACGCGATGATCGCCTCGCTGCCCGAGGCGGTCCGCAAGGGCCGCGGCGAGCGCTGGGTCGAGGGCGTCTTCGGCCTCTACTCCCGGCACGAGGGCAACGGCGTCGGCTACGAGTCGATCTGCGCCTCCGGCGACCACGCCAACACGATCCACTGGACGAAGAACACCGGCGAGGTTCGCGAAGGCGACCTGATCCTGATCGACTGCGGGATCGAGATCGACTCGCTCTTCACCGCCGACATCACCCGTACCCTGCCGGTCACCGGTCGCTTCACCGACGTACAGCGCCGGATCTATGACGCCGTCTACGAGGCGCAGCAGGCCGGGCTGGCCGCGGTGAAGCCGGGCAACAAGTTCAGCGACATCCACGCCGCGGCGAACGCGGTGATCGCCCGAATCCTGCACGAGTGGGGGCTGCTGCCCGAGGGGGTCACCCTGGAGCAGACCCTGGACCGGGAGAAGGGTGGCTGGCACCGCCGCTGGATGGTCCACGGCACCTCGCACCACCTGGGCCTGGACGTGCACGACTGCCAGCTGATGCTGCGTGAGAAGTACATGGACAGCGAGTTGCAGCCGGGCATGATCCTCACCGTCGAGCCGGGCCTCTACTTCAAGTCCGACGACCTGCGGGTGCCGGCGGAGTTCCGCGGCAACGGCGTCCGGATCGAGGACGACGTGCTGGTGACCGAGGACGGCTGCGAGAACCTCTCCGCGGCGATGCCGCGAACCTCCCACGAGGTGGAGGAGTGGATGGCGCGGGTCTGGGCGAACGCCTGACCCCACCCACCCCCGTACGACGATGTGGCCCGCGACCGGCGTACCGGTCGCGGGCCACGCTCAGTTGCTCCGCGGACGCAGCTGGCGCCAGGACACGACGGCGCTCGCGGCCATCGCCAGGGCCAGGCTGCCGAGGACCGCCCCGGCCACCACCGCACCACTGACCTGCACGGACACGCGGGTCGCGGTCTCGGCGCCGAGACCCGAGGCGACGCCGACCAGCGGCGGCACGGTGGCGAGCAGACCCAGCACCGAGCCGATGATCACCAGTAGCCCGGTCTCGCCGACCGCGACCCCGAGCAGCTGTCGCCGGGTGCCGCCGGCCGACCTCAGCACGGCGAGGCTGCCACGCCGCCCCACCGCCGCCAGAGCCATGCTGTTGGCCACCGCCAGCCCGCTGTAGCCGACCGCGACCACCGTGAGTATCGTCGCCAGGCTGTCGGTCAGTTCGGCGTCGGTGCGGTAGTCCTGCAGCGCGAACTCTTCGGCGTCGTGTAACCGAGCGCCCGCGCCCAGTCGGGCCGGCGCCTGGTCGGCGGCGAGGAAGATATTGTCGGTCAGGGCCGTCGGATCGTGCTCCCGGACCGTCTCCCGGGAGAGCACGAACGCGCCGCGAGTCGGGTCCGGGGGCAGCACCTCGGCGACCCGCAACGGGGCGCTACGTCCGTCGGCGAAGCGTACGGTGATCGTCGAACCGGCCGGCACGTCCAGGAGTTCCGCCATCGTGGTGTCCAGGACCGCCTCGCCCGGCCGGGACCAGCGCGGGTCCCGCGACCCGACCCCGTCGAGCACGGTGTCGCCGCCGTCCGGCCGGGTCACGAAGAGGCGGGTCGGCAGCGGCGCCCGACCGGTCGGGTTCGCCCGGACCACCGCCTCGTTCAGGCCGGGCGCGTTGCCGGGGTCGATGAGCACCTGCCCCGCCAACTGCCGGGTGACCTCCGCGGGATACGCCATCCGCATCGTCTCGACCAGCCCACTGACCAGCACGGCGAAGCCCACCGCGACGATGACCGGGGCGGCGATGGAGGCGGCCCGGCGGGGTGAGTTGAGCAGCTCGGCCCGGACGAGCATCGCGCCCGCGCCGCGGGACCGGCGGGCAACCGCCGCCGTACCCAGGCGTACCAGCGGCCCGATCACGACCGGCGCCAGCAGCGCCGCGGCGGCGATGAGGCACATCGATGTCGTGAGCGCCAGGGTGACCCGTCGGTCCGCGTCGCCGACCGCGGTCAGGACGGCCAGTACCAGACCCAGACCGAGGATCCCCAGCCCGGTGGCCCCCCGCGCCCGGCCCAGCCGGCGCCGCTCCGTCGCGGCGGCGCGCAACGCCTCGATGGGCGGCACCCGGGCCGCCGAGCGGCTGGCCACCCCGGCGCCGAGCACGGCGATCCCGGTGCCGACCGCGCCAGCCGCCAGCAACGGCCACGCCGAGATGACTATCCGGGCGCCGGGCGGGGTGACGTCGAGCCGGTCGAGCGACGCCAGCAGGGCGGGCGCCGCGCAGACGCCGGCCAGGCAGCCGACCACCGAGCCGAGCAGACCGAGCAGGACCGCCTCGCCGAGCACCAGGCGGCGGAGCTGGCGCCGGTCGGCGCCGATCACCCGGAGGAGCCCGATCTCGCGGCGGCGCTGGGCGGTGGCCAACGCCAGGGTGGCGGTAACCACGAAGATCGTGGTGAAGAGCGCCATGATCGTGATCGCCCCGATCAGCTGGGTGCCGAGGAACCGCCGGTGCGTGTGGTGCCCGGGCTCCACCACCCCACGGGCGGCACCGGTCAGCGCGGTGCCCCCGTCGCCGACGATCCGGCCGGCCCGGTCGGCGATCTCCGAGCCCGCGGAACCCGGCGCCGCCAGCAGCCCGATCGTGGTCACCCCGGTGTCCCGCCGCGCCGCCTCAGCATCGGTGAAGTAGAAGCCGTGCCCGGGTACCGTCCCGCTCACCGTGTAGGAGTGCACCCCGTCCGCGTGGCCGACCGGGAGCGTGGCACCGACGGCCACCCCGAGAGCGGTGCCCACCACCACCTCGTGGTCGGAGCGCGGCGCCCGACCGGCGGTCAGCTCGTACGGGGCAAGCCGGGTGCTGGACCAGCCGTGCCCGGCCTCCGCCGCGGCCTCGTCGGGCATCGGCTCGCCGTCGGTGAAGGCCTGCGCGTAGAAGTTACGGTCGATGATCGCGGCCTCGACGCCGTCGATCCCCTCGAGCTTCCGGACCAGGTCACCGGCTTCGTGCTCGCTCCACGGTACGCGGTCCCGGAGCGTGCCGGTCGGCTCCGCCGCCTGCTTCGCCACCACCAGAACCGGGGCGTTGGCCACCCGCGGCAGAGGTCTTGGCCGGCTCGAGTCGTAGAGCAGGAGGGCGGCGGCGATCAGGCCGACCCCCACCACGACGGCGAGGAAACTGGCGAGAAAGGAGCGCCAGTGCTCGCGGAGATTGGCAGCGGCCAGCATCATGCCACCAGCCGCGCCAGCTCGGCGGCGATCCGGCCGGGCCGCGACCCGTCCGCCGGAGCGAGCTCCATCCGCTCGGCGACCCGGCCATCCTGGAGGAAGACCACCGTGTCGGCGTACGACGCGGCGACCGGATCGTGAGTGACCATGATCGTGGTCTGGGCCCGCTGGTCAACCAGGTGGCGCAGCAGCGACAGCACCGCACGCGAGGTCTCGGTGTCGAGCGCACCGGTCGGCTCGTCGGCGAAGAGCACGTCCGGGCGGGTGATCAGCGCGCGCGCCAGCGCGACCCGCTGCTGTTGGCCGCCGGAGAGCTCGCTCGGCCGGTGCCCGGCTCGCTCGCCCAGGTCGACCGCGGCCAGCGCCCGGGTCACCTCCGCCCGGTCGGGGCGGCGGCCGGCGAAACGCAGCGGCAGCTCCACGTTCTGCGTCGCGGTCAGGGAAGCGACCAGGTTGAAGGACTGGAAGACGAAGCCGATCCGTTGCCGCCGTAGGGCCGTACGCCGGTGCTCGTCCATCCCGCTGAGCTCCTCGCCGGCGACGAAGACCCGTCCCGAGCTGGCCTCGTCCAGGCCCGCGGCGCACTGCAGGAGGGTGGACTTGCCGGAGCCGGACGGACCCATGATCGCGGTGAAGCTGCCCCGCGGAAAGCTGAGCGAGACCCCGTCCAGCGCCGGCACCTCCGCCCGGCCCCGGTGATACACCTTGCGTACGCGGTGGAGCTCCACCGCCGGCGAGGCCGAAGATCGAGTAGTAGCCATGCCGTCGATTCGATCGCGTACGGGCCCCCCGCACACTGACCCAGGAGATAGTCCTCAAGGTAGCGTCCGCCCTACTGTGCCGGGCCCGGTGCTGATCTACCGTGGCGCGGTGCGACATGATGGTGGGCGGCGAAGCCGAACCGCGTGGCAGGCGCTGGCCCGGCAGCCGGTGCGTTTCCTCGCCTCGGCCTGGCCCTGGCGAGCCCTGCTCTACCTGACCTCAGGGCTGCTCGTCGGCGCGCTGACGATGTGCCTCCTCGTGGTGGCGGTCACCGTCGGCCTGCTCACCGCCGTCGTCCTCGTCGGGGTGGCGCTACTGCTGGCCGCCGCGCTGATGGGGCTGCCCTTCGCCCGCCTGGAACGCTGGCGGCTGCGGCTGGTCGACCTGGACGGAATCCCACCCCCGCACCGCCCACCGGCGGGGCTGGGGCCATACGCCTGGCTGCGAACCCGGCTGACCGAGCCGGCGACCTGGCGGGAGCTCACCCTGATGGTGATCTCAGTGACCGCGCTCTGCTGGGTCGATGCCGCCGTACTCGGTCTCGCCTTCGTGGTGCCGGCGCTGTGCGTCAGTGCGCCGGTTGACGACCCGGCGGCCTGGCCCTGGGCCGTGCTGGGCGGGCTCCTGCTCCTCGCGGCCCCCTACTCGCTGACCGCCTGGGCGGGCGCCCGCGCGGCGCTGTGCCGGATCGTCCTCGCGCCCCGGGGCGTCGAAGTCGCCCCGCACCTGAAGGAGATCAGCGAGTCGCGGGCACGGCTGCTCGACGCGTTCGAGACCGAGCGGGCGCGGATCGAACGCGACCTGCACGACGGGGCCCAGCAGCGGCTCGTCTCGCTGAGCGTCACGCTGGGCCTGATCCGCCTGGACCTGCCCGAGCCCTCCACACTGCACGGCCAGCTCGCCGCGGCGCAGGAGCAGGTCGGGCTGGCCCTGGCCGACCTGCGCCACCTGGTCCGAGGATTGAACCCGCAGGTCCTCGCGGACAACGGGTTGGTGGCCGCGCTGGCGGACGAGGCCAGCCGGTTTGCGGTGCCGGTCTCGCTCGACCTGCGGCTCACCGGTCGGCTACCGCGGCCCGTCGAGGCCGCCGCCTACTACGCTGTCACCGAGGCACTGGCCAATGTGGCCAAGCACAGCCAGGCCACCCAGGTTGAGCTGATCGGACGGCACCACGCCGACATCCTGTCCCTGGCGGTGCGGGACAATGGCGTGGGCGGCGCCGACGTCTCCGGTGGGACCGGGCTGACCGGGCTGGCGGGCCGGCTCGCCGTGCTGGACGGGCGGATGCGGGTCTCCAGCCCACCCGGTGGCCCGACGCTCGTACTGATGGAGATCCCATGCCCCTTCGAGTGACCCTCGCCGAGGACTCCGCCCTGCTCCGGGAGGGGCTGGTGAGCATCCTCGGCCGGTTCGGGCACGACATCGTTGACGCGGTGGCCGACGCCGACTCGTTGACTGAGGCCGTCCAGGCCCGGCGCCCAGACCTCGTCATCACCGACGTTCGGATGCCCCCGGGCAACGCCAACGACGGGCTGCGGGCCGCCGTACGGCTGCGCCAGCACCTCCCCCGCCTGCCGGTCCTGGTCCTCAGCCAGTACGTGGACCAGTCGTACGCGACGCAGTTGTTGGACTCCGACGACGATGCGGGCGTCGGCTATCTCCTGAAGGACCGGGTCGGCGCGGTGGCGGAGTTCAACGCCGCGGTGGAGCAGGTCGCTGCGGGGGCGACGGTGATCGACCCCGAGGTGGTCCGTCAGCTGATGCGCCGCCGTTGCGACCCGAGGCGGCGGCTGACCGCCCGTGAGCTTGAGGTGCTCGCGCTGATGGCACAGGGCCGCTCCAACGACATGATCGGCCGGCAGCTGTACGTCACCGACGCAGCGGTCAACAAACACATCGGCAACATCTTCAGCAAACTTGACCTGCCGGTCACCACCGACGGCCACCGGCGGGTGCTCGCGGTGCTGGCCTACCTGCGGCGCTGAGCGGCAGGGGCACCGGGGTGACCGGTCAGCCGATCAGGCGTCGCCGCGGGCCACCGAACCCAGCAACTGGCGCTCGGTGTGGGTCACACTCAGCATGACCCACTGCACCTTGCCTCTGGTGATCAGGCCGACCATCTCCGGGTGCAGCTGGGTGAACCAGCTCTGCACGCTCACCAGCCCCAGTGCGTTCGCCGCCATCCCCGCCTCCGCCGCCGTCAGCCGCTGAAGCAGCACGATGTCGCTGCGTACCAGTGCGGTGGAGTCCCAGCCGGCCAAGTCGTCGCGAACCACCAGGGTGGCCCGCCACGGCGTACTGAGCCCGGGGTTGGGGCCGGTGACCGGGCCGGTGTCGACAACCACGAGCTGCGGTTCGGTGGGGTTGGCCGGGGTCGGCGGCGGGCTACCCGGCGGCAGGAACGTGGCGATTTCCCGGCCGATGACGCAGCGCCGCAGGAAACCGTCCCACTCCCGCTCGCGGCCCGTCTGGATGTACAGCCGGGCGCCGAGCGCGATGGCGCGGAAGGCGATCAGCTGGGCGCTGCGGACGCCGCCGACCAGCATCAGCTGGGTCGGTTCGGGGCGGAACACGCGCAGGCCCACCGGATCCTGCTGCCGGTTGCGACCAACCACGAGGCCACCGCCACCGGCGACCAGGCGCAGGCCGGCAACGGATGCGGCGTCGGTGCGGTGCAACCCCATCCGACTGTCCGGGAAGGCGACACTCCTCACCGCAGGAAACCTCCGAGCGGTAGCGTGGCGGCCACCCCGTGGGCGTGCTCGCCGTCGAGTCGTTGCAGCTGACCGCCCTGGCGGCGGATCGCCTCGTGTAGGGCCGCGTCCGCGGCGGCCAGACCATTCGGGCCGCTCCCCAGCAGCCGGAAGGCCGCCTCCATGGCCAGGTCGTCGCCGTCCACCCGACTGGCGGCGATCGACACCACACCTCCGGCGGAGGGGAGCCCCCGCAGCAGTGGATCGATCTCCCACCGCTGCGTGGGCCAGGTCAGCAGCCGGTGGCAGCTCTGCCGGGCGCCCCCGGTCGACCAGGCCCGCCAGGACTCGCGGGCGAGTAGCTGCTCGCTGCCCGCGCCCGGCATTGTCCCGGTGAGGTGGGTGAGGGTGGCGATCGCGGCGAGCACCTCTTCCCGGTTGAGCATCCGCGCGGTCACCCGCTCCTGCCGCAGCAGCCGCCGGGTTCGCTGAATCACCTTGGTCAGCGTCGGGAGCAGGTCGTGGTCGGCGTGGAAGTCCGGGGTCCGCGCCACCTGGAGCGCCACCCACGCCTGCCGGCTCGCCGGCACGTCCCCGTTGGTCAGTTCGCGGTACGCCCGGCCTACCGCCGCCGCGCTCGGATGGGCATGCGGTGCCGGGGTCACCTGGATCAGCAACTGCACCACCACCGGCGGACCCTTCCTGTCCGCCGGTGGCAGCAGCGCGGCGGGGGAGGGCAGGGCCTGCGGAGCGCTCATCAGCAGGGCCCCCTCGGTGGGGTCAATGTCGAAGATGACGCTCAGCCCAGCCGGGTGGGTCAGCAACACCGTCGGCTGGTCGTCGATCTCGACAGTCTCCAGCTCGACGCCGCGGGCCAGCTGGGCCAGGAGGTGCCGGGCCGGTTCCGGTTCGGCCGCGGCCACCTGCCGGCGTCGCCTTCGGAAGGACCACCAGACCACACTCCACTGGTGCAGCCAGCGGCCCTGAATCCGGACCACCGTGGGTACGAGCACCAGCACCGCCACGGCGGCGACCACGGCGGCGAGCAGCACGCTGTGCCCGGTGGCGGCGAGTACCGCCACCACCCCGATCTGCCACGCCACCAGCTGGACAACGGTGACCGGTCCGATCCCGAGTGGAGGCCGGTACGGCCGTACCCGGGGGGCACCCGGGCTGTCCGGTTTGGGTGGTGCTGCGGCCGGCGGCGGTGCTACGGCCGGCGCAACGGCGGCTGACTGGCGTGCCGTGCTGGCCCACGCTGCCGGGTTGGTCTGTGCCCCCGGGCGCGGCTGTGGCGTTGGGTGCGGTTGTGACGCTGGGTGCGGCTGCGCCGCCGCCGGGTAGGCGGGCGGGCCACCGCTGTGGGCCGGTGCTGCCGAGTGGGACGGTACCGCCGCTGCGGCCCGCGCGCCGTAGACGGTGCTGGTCGCCGCCCGACCCTGCCCGCGTTGCGCGGCCCAGGCATGCTCCGGTTCGCCCGGCCGTGCCGCACCCGGATGAGTCACCTCACGTCCTCCTCAGCTGGGCCGAAGGTGCCATGCCGGTTGGCTGCACCCTCCACAACGGCAATCAGGGCGTCGGCTTTCACTGCCGTGACCGGATCACCGATGGACAGGCACGCGCCAGGCTGGTCCGGGGAGACGAGAAGGGTGCGCGTCATGGCTCCGGGCTTCGTGCGTTGACGGATCGGGGTAACGCCGACGATATCCCAGCCGCTCGACCTGGCGCGGCCCCGAGGCTTGGGCGAGGTGCGCAATTGGTACCACCGAAATGATGCGGCCGTTGGCGCGGCGCCGTACCAAGGCACCAAGAGCGGAAGGAGTAATGGCCACACCCGTAATGGTGCCGCTCGCCGCAGGAGCGTTGCTGCTCAACGGAACCGTACAAGCGCACAGTCAAGGTGGTTTCGCCCGGACGGTTTGGGGTCTTGGGTGCGGTTAGTTGGGGCGTTGCCAGTCGGTGGGGTCGGTGGGGTCAACCGGTGGTGATGTGGGGGTGGGTGCTTGGGGGGTGGTGTGGGTTGTGGGTGTGGTGGCAGCTCGCCGGCGGCGGCGTAGGAGAAGTAGTGCGGTGACCGTGATGAGGCCGAGGGCGAGGACCACGATTGAGATGACGAGGGTGGGCTGGAGGCTGTTGTCTGATGGATCTGACTCGCGGGCGCGGAGGAGGGCTGGGTCACTTGGGGGTAGTGGGCGGGGAGATTGGGTTTGGGCGGTGCGGCCGTCTGGTTCGCCGGTGAGGGCGGCACGCAGGTCGAGTGTGCCCCAGCCGTATTCGCGGTCCCGGCCGGGTTCGCCGGCGTCGCGGGTGGTTTCGACCATTCGTTTGAACAGGTCTGCTGAGCTGAGGTTCGGGTGTTTCGACTTCACCAGGGCGACGGCGCCGGAGACGAGTGCGGTGGCGCCGCTGTTTCCACCGATCGTGGCGTACCCACCGCCGGGTGTTGCTTGATAGAGGTCTTCCGCGGGTGCAGCGAGATGGATCACCTGGGTTCCCCAGTCTGGGAGCGAGGCATCGCGGCTGGGTTGGCCGTCGCGGTCCAGACCGGCCACCGCGAGCGTGGCATCGTGCATTGCTAGGCCACTGATGGCCGTGTTTTCCCGGTTACCGACACCGGCGACGACGATCACGTTGTTCTGGTAGGCCCGCTCTACCGCCCGGTTGAATGCACTGTCGCTCGTGCCGTGCAGGGAGAGGTTGATGACGTCTGCGCCCTGGTCGACCGCCCAGTTGACCGCGTTCGGGATCTCGCTCCTAACGGCGGATGTATCTCCGACGGTGATTGGGAGGATTTTGGCTTTGGGGGCGACGCCGAGGATTCCCTCACGGCCGTCGGGGCCGTGTCCGTGTCCGGCGATGAGGGAGGCCATCGCGGTGCCGTGGCCGTCCCGGTCCTTGTGTCCCTTGGACTGGTCGTCGTAGACGTCTGTGCCGGGTAGTACGTTGTTTTTCAAGTCGGGGTGGCTGGCGTCCACGCCGGAGTCGATGACCGCGACGGTGATTCCTTCGCCCTGGGTGATTTGGTGCATCTCGGTTAGTTCGAGGGCGTCGAGGTACCAGGCGTCGTTCCGGTCGGCGGCGGCTGGTAGGGCCGGCATGCCGAGGGCCATGATGGCGGTGAGCGTCGCGGTGGTGATGGTGGTCGCCGGGCGGGCGAGGCGCATTCGCGGGTACCTCCTTCGGGGCGGTGGCGTGGCCGGTGGGGTGGTCGCATGGTGTGGGCCGGTCACCTGTGGTGGGGTGACCGGCCCGGGTGGGGGGTTAGCTCTGGCCGAGGGCTTTGCCGTGGTGTCGTGGCCGTTGCTCGGTTGGTGTGGTGATGGTGCCGGTCGGGGGTGGGGTGGTGGTCCAGAGCTCGTCGTCGCCGTCGCCGTATTCCCAGCTTTCGGCATTGTCGGTGGTGTTTCGCATCCTGGGGTGGCCGCCCAGTGGTGCGGGCCCGGTGCTGCCGGGCGCTCGGGTG
>NZ_JCANTD010000027.1:0-68964 GCF_059570675.1 Salinispora goodfellowii
CTAGTCGCGCTCGGCGACAGTCCAACGAGTGCGGCGCATTCGGTGGCGGTCACCCCCTCACCCGTGCTCCCGAGGTATTCCATGATCTCCATCCGCGCCGGATGAGCCATCGCTCGCATGACCTGCGGATTGGTGATTTTCCTGGTGGTCGACGCCGGACGCCCTTCAGCCATACCCCGTATGATCCCGCACCGTTCTGCTTGCGGCGCCATCGCCACCGCGCGCGGACGGCACGCGACTGTGGACGCCTACGCGGAAGCGGTACGTAGACCGAACCGTGTGGGCGTAACGGCGGCGATCCGTGATGTGACGCACTGTGCCGGCCGCCAATCATGGGAGGGCTATAAGTGCGCTTACGCCCGTTTCGTAGATTGGGCAAGGCCACTGCCCTGCGCTACCTGGAGTGGTACCGGCAGCACCGCAACCTGCCTTACGCGGCGCTAGCGCTGGGCAACGTGTACGGCCCCCGCCAGTTCGGCCAGGACTGCGGCGTGGTGTCACGGATGGCCAACGAGATCGTGCGCGGCTCGATGCCCTCGATCACCGGCGACGGACAGCAGACCCGCGACTTCGTCTACGTCACCGACGTCGCCGAGGCTGTGGCGATGTCCTGTGCTGCGGGCGACGTCGGCTCGGTCAACATCGCTTCCGGCACCGAGGCCACGGTCTACGACGTGTTCAATTCGGTGCGTTTGTTCACCGGTTCCCGCATGTCGCCGCGTTTCATCGCAGCCAGCCCCGGTGAGGCCCGCCGCATGGTCATGGACATCAGCCGAGCCCGCACCGTCCTGGGCTGGCTGCCCGCAGTCAGGCTGGACGACGGCATCAAATTGATCATCCGTGAAGATTCGATGGATATCAACGCCTGGGGGAGTCAGCTACAGCTCCAACCCGATCGCGCGCCGACTGCGACTGCGCTCAACCGACCCGGGCAACCTGGCCATCACCACCCGCAAAGCGGTCCGCGAGGCGCTGGTCGACTACTGCGAGCAGCGCCGATACGCCGAGCCGGCCACCGGCACCGACGCGCAGGCGTCGCGGCTGGCCCTCACCTCGCTACCAACTCCGATCCCTCTCAAGGTCGGCACGTTCCTCGACTTGGAACACCGTCTGCCCGCGCCGTGGGACACCGAGGGTCTCGACATCGACGCGCACCGGGCGATCCCCGCGCGAGCAGCTCTACAAGCTCGACCAGCGAGTGCTCTACACCTTCGCCGGACTCGGCCGGGACAGCCCGATCACGGCCAGCCTCGCCGATGCGAACACCGGCCCCAACGTGCTGGTGGTGCTGGCCAGCTACACCAACGACACCCCGGCGGAGACGACGGAGGTCGCCGACCCCATCGACGCGCTCATGGCGCACGTGCGAAGTGACTGGATGTCCGACCCCACCCTCAACCAGCGATACCCGCCCCGCCACGAGCGCCAGCCGGCACCTCGTCGTCGATCTCGACGAGCCGTCACCGATCTACGCGGGCACCCGAACCCCAGCGCATCACGGCGTCCGCAGCCTGACGACACGGAGGAAAGACGAACGTGGCTGTTACGTTGAGCAGCCGATCGGCCTCACTGCGCTTTTGCAGTTCTGTGATGTGCCCCCGGCAGGATTCGAACCTGCGCTCCCGCCTCCGGAGGGCGGTGCTCTATCCCCTGAGCTACGGGGGCTCAGCGACTGGAGAAGAGTAGCAAACCCTTGCCGCGATCACCGAATCGGTGTACACGGATACGCTCCAGTCGCCCGGACCCGGCCGAGCTGGGTCACGCGGCGACGGCGCGACCGCAGCTGGGCAGCGGGTGTAGCGCGATGCGGCGGGGCAGCCGACGCGGCCACTCGTTGCGGGGCCACGAGCCGTCCACGATCAGGTGGACGGTGCGTTGCTCCGCTCCGCTGAGTCGGAGTACGAAGTCGCGAGGGAGCGGCGGGTCCACCGACGGCGTAGTGATCATGAATTGGACCCGCCCCCGCGACGAGACCGCGGAGATGATGTCGGCCGCTGGCATCGTGCCGCGGAGCCGGATCCGGCCGATCCAGTGCACGTCGGCCAGGTGCTCCTGAGCGGCCCGGATGATCGCTGGGTATCCGGTGCGTACCCAGCGCTCCACCGCGCCGACGCAGAGCCCGCAGGCGCGCTCGCGTGGCTCCCGGGGGCCGAGTCCCCACGCCCGCAGGTACGCCGCGACGGCGCCGGGGTCGAGCGGCAACCCGAATCGGTTCTGGATGAGGGTGTGGAGCCCCTGTCGCGTCCAGAGCTCCTCGTCCAAGCCGAACGCGTCGGGGTAGCTGCCCCGCAAGGTGTCGATCAGCTCGAGTTCCTGTTCGCGGCTGAGCGCTCCCGGCTCGCTCTGCCGCACTCCGCGACGGACGGCCGCCACCGCCCCGTCACCGCCGATTGTGTGGCGCCGACACCAGCTGGTGACCGAGCGCCGTGCGTCTCTCAGTGCAACACCCACGTCCTACGCAACGAGCTCGAATCGCAACTGGTCACGATATGTGGGGAGAAACTTCTCTTTGAGATGTATTCGCCCGGAGAGGGAGCAAACTCTCGAATCGGACTTACCGCGTCGGCTGGGTGGCCGTCCTGCCCGTGAGGTGAGACGGATTCGGTGCCCGAAGCCGTGCGCGCGGAGCGCGCCTCTGACCATGACAAACGACCCGCACCACCCGGTGGTGGTGCGGGTCGCGGGACGGCCCAGCCGCCCAATCAGCCCTGAATGCGCTCGAGTGCGTTGCGCAGGTTGGTCAGATCTGTCTGCTGGGTGTTCTTCATCGTCTGCGCGGTCTGGACCACGTCCTTCTCGTCGCTCTGGTCGAGCAGGGCATCAACCATGTGGATGCCACCGATGTGGTGCGTGATCATGAGCTCGAGGAAGAGGACATCCAACTCCGTGCCCCGGGCCTCCCGGAGCTGGGTCATCTGCTCCGCAGTGGCCATCCCGGGCATCAGCCCGTCGCGGATCATCTCGGTGCCATCCGGCAGCCACGCCATCCGCGGCTCCGAGCCGGTCGGGTCCAGCTCCCATGACCGCAGCCAGGCCTGCATGATGCCGATGTCACCCTGCTGGCCGAGGGCGATGTCGTTACCGATCGTCTGGACCTCCCGGTCCGTGCCGTGCTTGAAGGCGATCAACCCCATCTCCACCGCCTGGGCGTGGTGGGTGGTCATGTCCCGAGCGAAGCCCGCCTCGGCGGAGGTGTCCCCCGGTCGATTGAGGTCGGGGGTGAGTAGGCCGCCCGCATAGCCGAGCAGGAGGCCGATCACGATGGCGATCGCCATCACCGCCGTGCCGAACCGGGTCGCGGGGCGACGGGTGCTTTCGGTGGGCGGAGCCCCATCGGGCTTTCCGTCGAGGGTCGTGAGGGCGGACATCCCGGCTCCTTAGCTACTGCGGCATCTGCGGGCCGAGTTCCCGCGGTGTGGTGCCGGTGGCGGTGACGCCCTGGGCGCAGAGGGCGGTGGGGCCCTCGACGGAGGCATTGACCCTCAGCGTCTTGATGAAATCGTCGATCCGGCCGTCGTCGGCGTTGTCGACCTTGAGCTGGTAGCCCCAGGCTTGGAGCGAGATCGGCTGGTCCAGCCCTTCGTGCGGGCTGAGGAAGAGCTTCTCGTTGCCGCGTACCCGCTCGGCCAGCTTCTCGACCTGGCCAGCGTCGAGGTCGGGCTGGTAGGTGATCCACACCGCGCCGTGCTCCAGGCTGTGCACGGCGTGCTCGTTGGCGATCGGGGCGTCGTAGATGTCGCCCATGCAGTTCTGCCAGGCATCGTTGTGTGGGCCGGCGACCGGGGGCAGGACGGAGTACTCGATCGAGCCCTGCTGGTGGTTGCCGCCCGCGACCAGCTCCGGGTCCTGCTCGCGGTAGTTGACGATGTCGGCGATATCGTTCGCCCGCTCATCCCACGGCTTGGAGCCCTGGAATGCCGCCCAACCGCCGTAGCCGACGATCGCGACAGCGAGCACGCCGACGGCGACGAAGAGGGCGATCGGCCCCCAGTTGCGCTGCTGGGTTACCTTGACCGGAGTGATCGGCTTGCGCGGCTTCTTGCCGCCGCGTTGGCTGCCCACTGGTTTACCGGACCCCGGTCTGCCCCCCGTTGGCTTGCCGGATCCGGGCTTGCCGCCGGCTGGCCTGCCCCCGGCTGGCTTCTTCGTGGTGCTGGCAACGGTCGGGTGACGTTCTGGGCCGCCCGGGGTGCTGATGCTCATCGTGCCTCGTCAGGTCGGTCGGTCGGGGGATCTGGCGGGCCGGGGTCACATGCTGGGTCGCCGCCGCGGGGACTGAGTCTACCCCCGATAGCATGGTTCGGTGACTCCCGCAGAACTCGCCGAGGTCGTCCTCACCGCAGCCCACGCCGTCTTCACCGAGCGGGGCCTGGACCGCTCCACGCTTCCGGAGCGGACCGCGGTGGAGCGACCCCGCAACGTCGAGCACGGGGACTACGCCTCGACGCTGGCCCTGCAGCTCAGTAAGAAGGTGGGGGTCCCGCCTCGGGAGCTCGCCGTCGCGCTGGCCGAGCAGCTCGGCCAAGCCGTGGGAGTCAAGTCGGTGGAGATCGCCGGCCCGGGCTTCCTGAACATCCGCCTGGACGCAGCCGCCGCGGGCCAACTGGCCCAGGTGATCGTCGAGACCGGCGCGGAGTACGGCCGCAGCGGCCGACTCGCCGGTCAGTCGATCAACCTCGAGTTCGTGTCGGCCAATCCGACCGGCCCGGTGCACATCGGCGGTGTCCGGTGGGCGGCGGTCGGTGACGCGTTGAGCCGGTTGCTGCGCGCCACCGGGGCCGCCGTCGCCACCGAGTACTACTTCAACGACGCCGGTTCGCAGATCGACCGGTTCGCCCGCTCCCTGCTGGCCGCCGCGAAGGGGGAGCCGGCGCCGGAGGACGGGTACGCCGGCGCGTACCTCGCGGAGATCGCGCAGCAGGTCCAGTCCCGGCGCCCGGACGTGCTGGCGCTCGACGCCGCCGCCGCCCAGGAGGTGTTCCGGGTCGAGGGCGTCGAGTTGATGTTCGCCGAGATCAAGTCGTCGCTGCGTGACTTCGGCGTGGAGTTCGACACCTACTTCAATGAGAAGGACCTGCACGACCGGGGCGAGTTGGAGCTCGCCCTGGAGCGGCTCCGGCAGCAGGGCCACATCTTCGAAGCCGACGGCGCCACCTGGCTACGTACCACCGACTTCGGCGACGACAAGGACCGGGTGCTGCGCAAGTCCGACGGCGAGTGGACGTACTTCGCCGCGGACTGCGCCTACTACCTGGACAAGCGGGAGCGTGGCTTCGAGCGGGTCGTGCTGATGCTCGGCGCGGACCACCACGGCTACCTGGGCCGGATGAAGGCGATGGTCGCCTGCTTCGGTGACGACCCGAGCCGCAACCTGGAGATCCTTATCGGGCAGCTGGTCAACCTGGTCCGTGACGGGGCCCCG
Source organism: Salinispora goodfellowii (assembly GCF_059570675.1). Lineage (NCBI taxonomy): Bacteria > Bacillati > Actinomycetota > Actinomycetes > Micromonosporales > Micromonosporaceae > Salinispora > Salinispora goodfellowii. The sequence goes on from NZ_JCANTD010000027.1 coordinate 5,423, forward strand.
GTGCGGATGAGTAAGCGGGCCGGCACTGTGGTGAGCCTGGAGGACCTGGTTGACGCGATCGGTGTGGACGCCGCCCGGTACGCGTTGGCGCGTTACTCCACCGACTCGCCGATCGACATCGACATCGAGCTGTGGACCCGCGCCACCCGCGACAACCCGGTCTACTACGTGCAGTACGTGGCGGCGCGTACGGCGAGTGTCGGGCGTAATGCCGCGGAGGTCGGGCTGGCCCGGGGCGGCCCGGCGGACTTCCACCCCGAGCTGCTCGACCATGACAAGGAAAACGAGCTGTTGAAGGCGCTGGCCGAGTTCCCCGCCGTGGTGGCCACCGCCGCCGAGCTGCGGGAGCCGCACCGGATTGCCCGGTACCTGGAGGACCTGGCCGGGGCGTACCACCGCTTCTATGACAACTGCCGGGTGCTGCCGCGGGGCGACGAGGAGATCACCGACCTGCATCGCGCCCGGCTCTGGCTCAACGACGCCACCCGCGTGGTCATCGCCAACGGCCTGCGGTTGCTCGGCGTCACGGCCCCAGAGCGGATGTGACATGCGAGCGCGAGGAGTGAGCTTGCGAGCCCCGCAGTCGGGAAGCGGGGATGTGACATGCGAGCGCGAGGAGTGAGCTTGCGAGCCCCGCAGTCGGGACGCGGAGATAAGTCGGGAAGCGGAGATAAGTAATGCGTGCACACGAGGCCGGCGCCCTGCATGGGGAGATCGGCAGCCATACGGCGTGGCTGCGTGCCCCGCGGGACGTGAACGCCCTGCTGCCCGGGCTGTGGCCGCGTACCGTCAGTCGGGCGGCGGACGGCGCGCTCGCCGTCGCGGGCCGCTCGGTGCGGGAGCTCGCGGCCGAGTTCGGCACCGCGGTGTACCTGCTGGACGAGGCGGACCTGCGGAGCCGCTGCCGGGATTTCCGTGCCGCTTTCCCGACCGAGGATGTCTACTACGCCGGTAAGGCGTTCCTCTGCCGGGCGGTCGCCCGGATGGTCGCCGAGGAGGGCCTGTACCTGGACGTGTGCAGCGGTGGCGAGTTGGCGACCGCGCTGGCGGCCGGGATGCCGGCGGAGCGGATCGGCTTCCACGGCAACAACAAGTCGGCCGCCGAGCTGAGCCGGGCGTTGGAGGTCGGGGTGGGGCGGATCATCGTCGACTCATCCCACGAGATCGACCGGCTGACCGCGTTGGCCCGCGCGCGGGGCGTCCGCCCGCGGGTGCTGGTGCGGGTCACCGTCGGGGTGGAGGCGCACACCCACGAGTTCATCGCCACCGCGCACGAGGACCAGAAGTTCGGCTTCTCGCTGGCGGACGGCGCGGCGATCGCCGCCGCGCTGCGCATCCTCGACGAGGACGTGCTGGAGTTGCGCGGTCTGCACTCGCACATCGGGTCGCAGATCTTCGATGCGAGCGGGTTCGAGGTCTCCGCCCGCCGGGTGCTGGCGCTCCAGGCGCAGATCCGCGACGCGCGGGGGGTGCAGTTACCGGAGCTGGACCTGGGCGGCGGTTTCGGCATCGCTTACACCTCGCAGGACGACCCGGCCACGCCGGCCGACCTGGCGAAGCGGCTACGCAAGATCGTTGACGCGGAGTGTGCCGCCGAGCGGCTGGCGGTGCCGCGCCTGTCGATCGAGCCGGGCCGGGCGATCGTCGGCCCGGCCATGTTCACGCTCTACGAGGTGGGCACGGTCAAGTCGGTGCCGGTCGGAACCGGTGGCGACGCGGCGGATGGGCGTCGTTGCTATGTGAGTGTTGACGGCGGCATGAGCGACAACATCCGAACCGCGCTCTACGACGCGTCGTACTCGGCGACCCTGGCGTCCCGAGCGAGCGTTGCCGAGCCGGTGCTTGCCCGCGTTGTGGGAAAGCACTGTGAGTCCGGGGACGTCGTGGTGAAGGATGAATTCCTGCCCGCCGACGTGCAGCCGGGAGATCTTGTCGCCGTGCCCGGCACGGGTGCGTACTGCCGGAGTATGGCCAGTAACTACAACCACGTGCCGCGCCCCCCGGTGGTCGCGGTACGCGACGGCCGGGCTCGCCTGATCGTCCGCCGGGAGACCGAAGAGGACCTGCTCGCTTTGGATGTGGGATGACATCACCTGTGCGCTTGGCGCTGCTCGGCTGCGGTACGGTCGGCAGCGAGGTGGTTCGGCTGCTGCACTCGCAGTCCGCCGATCTCGCCGCCCGGATCGGTGCCCCGCTGGAGATCGCCGGCATCGCCGTCCGGCGGATCGGCCGGGACCGGGGGGAGCTGCCGGTCGATCCGGCCGTCTTCACCGCTGACCCGTTCGACCTGGTCAAACGGGACGACATCGACGTGGTGGTGGAGTGCGTCGGCGGCATCGAACCGGCGCGGAGTTGGCTGGTGGAGGCGCTGCGGGCGGGTAAGAGCGTGGTAACCGCGAACAAGGCGCTGCTCGCCGAGGACGGCGGGACGCTGCACGACGCGGCGGCGCGGGGTGGGGGCGACCTCTACTACGAGGCGGCTGTGGCCGGCGCGATTCCCCTGCTGCGCCCGCTGCGGGAGTCGCTGCACGGGGATCGGGTCACCCAGGTGACCGGCATCGTCAACGGCACCACCAACTTCATCCTCTCCGCCATGGACACCACCGGCGCCGGCTTCGCCGAGGCGTTGGCCGAGGCGACCGATCTGGGGTACGCCGAGGCTGACCCGACGGCCGACGTGGAGGGTTTCGACGCGGCGGCCAAGGCGGCGATCCTCGCCTCACTGGCATTCCACACCCGGGTCGGTGCGGCGGATGTGCACCGGGAGGGCATCACCGAGGTCACCGCCGCCGATGTCGCCAGTGCCAAGGCGATGGGCTGCACCATCAAGCTGCTCTGCATCGCGGCCCGGGGCACCGCCGCGGATGGCCGGGAGACCGTCAGCGTACGGGTGCATCCGGCGATGATTCCGCTCACCCATCCCCTCGCCGGCGTGGGTGACGCCTTCAACGCGGTGTTCGTGGAGGCCGAGGCGGCGGGGCAGTTGATGTTCTACGGGCCGGGTGCGGGTGGGGCGCCGACCGCCAGCTCGGTGCTGGGTGACGTGGTGGCGGTCTCCCGTAACCGGCTCGCCGGGGTTCGGGCGGCCAGTGAGTCCGCCTACGCCGACCTGCCGGTGCGGCCGATGGGGGAGGCGCTCACCCGGTACCACATCAGCCTCGACGTGACCGACCGCCCCGGGGTGTTGGCGGCGGTGGCGGGCGTGTTCGCGGAGCACAGCGTATCGATCGCAACCGTTCGGCAGGGCGCTGCGGGCAGCGGCGTCGCCGAACGGGACGAGGATGCCGACCTGGTCATCGTCACCCATGTCGCGTCGGACGCCGCACTCGCCGCGACGGTCCAGGCGTTGCGCGGGCTGGACGCGGTCCGGTCGGTGGCCAGCGTGCTGCGGGTCGAGGGGAGCGCATAGCTTAGCCCCGGTGGAGCCTGGGAGAGGCGGAGGAGACGACATGTGGCGGGGTCTTATCGACGCGTACCGAGAGCGGCTGCCGGTCACGGCAACCACCCCGGTTGTCACCCTGCACGAGGGGAACACCCCACTGCTGCCGGCGCCGGTGCTGTCGGCGCGGACCGGGTGCGAGGTCTATCTGAAGGTCGAGGGCGCCAATCCGACCGGCTCCTTCAAGGACCGGGGAATGACCGTCGCGGTCTCCAAAGCGGTCGAGGCCGACAACAAGGTGATCATCTGCGCCTCGACCGGTAACACCAGCGCCTCGGCCGCGGCCTACGCGGCGCGAGCTGGCCTGACCTGCGCGGTGCTGGTGCCACAGGGAAAGATCGCGCTGGGCAAGCTCGCCCAGGCGTTGGTGCACGGTGCCCGACTGCTCCAGGTCAGTGGCAACTTCGACGACTGCCTGTCGTTGGCCGCCAAGCTCGCTCAGGACTACCCGGTCGCGTTGGTGAACTCGGTGAACATCGACCGGCTACACGGCCAGAAGACCGCCGCCTTCGAGATCGTCGAGGCGCTTGGCGCGGCACCGGACATTCACTGCATGCCGGTCGGTAACGCGGGGAACATCTCCGCCTACTGGCTCGGCTACTCGGAGGAACAGGCTGCCGGAAATATCATCCGGACCCCGAAGCTGTACGGCTTCCAGGCCGCTGGTGCGGCGCCGATCGTCACCGGCCAGGCGGTGCGTGAACCGGCCACGATCGCCACCGCAATCCGGATCGGCAATCCGGCGAGCTGGCCGAGAGCACTGGATGCCCGGGATGCCTCGGGCGGTTTGATCGCCGCGGTCACCGACCGGGAGATCCTGACCGCGTACCGGCTGCTCGCTCGCGATGTCGGGGTCTTCGTCGAGTTGGGCAGCGCCGCGAGTGTCGCGGGACTGCTCCAGCAGGCCGCTGCGGGTACGGTGCCGCCGGGTTCCACGATCGTCTGCACGGTCACCGGCCATGGCCTGAAAGACCCGGAGTGGGCGATCTCGACCGCCCCCGCGCCGGTGACCATCGCCAATGACCCGCTGGCCGCGGCCCGTTCGCTCGATCTGGCCTGAGGGCCGGGACGGGCTCGTTCGCGGTGCCGGCGAACGAGTCCCGCGGGCGTTGCCGAGTGAACTCGTGGGCCTCAACTGGTGAACCCCGTCGCACCGGTGCCGAACCGGTACGGGACACTCGACTCGCCCGTACCCGATTCCCGCATCAGGAGTGAGCCCAGTCGATGTCGCTGCTCGCCAGATTTAGTCTCGCCAATCGAGGGCTGATTGCCCTTGTCGCGGTGGTCACCACGGTGTTCGGAGCGTTCGCCGTACCGTCGCTGAAGCAGCAACTCCTACCGTCGCTGGAGTTCCCGGCCGCCTTCATCGTGGCGGCCCATCCCGGCGCCGGTCCGGAGGCTGTTGAGTCGCAGGTAACCGTGCCTATTGAGAACAGCCTGCAGGGCGTCGCCGGGCTGGAGAAGATTGTCTCGACCTCGCGCGAGGGGTCGGCGACCATCCAGGTTGAGTACGCGTTCGGTACCGATGTGGACGATGCGGTCAACCAGCTGCAGAGCGCGGTCAACCGGGTCGCCGGGCTGCCGGACGGGGTTGAGCCGCAGGTCATCGCCGGCGGCACGGATGACCTGCCGGCGGTGGTGCTCGCCGCCTCCGGCGGGGCCGACCAGCGCGCGCTCGGCGAGCAGCTGCGCAGTACGGTCCTGCCGGAACTGGCCGCGATCGAGGGTGTCCGTACGGTCGACCTGACGGGCACCCGCGACGAGGTGCTGGTGATTTCCGCAGATGTGGAGAAGCTCACGAAGGCCGGGATTCGGCCCGACGCCTTCGCCAGGGCACTGCAGGCCAACGGCGTCGCTATCCCGGCCGGCGCGGTTGTCGACGGCCAACGGACGCTCCCGGTGCAGGTCGGCACCCCGCTGGGCACCCTCGACGAGTTGCGCGACGTCATCCTCACGGTGGCGCCGGCCGACCCGGTGCGCCTCGGCGACGTGGCGACGGTCGAGGAGCGGCTCACGCCGGTCACCGCGATCACGCGTACCAACGGCCAGGAAAGCCTGGGCATCGCTGTGACCGCGACGCCGGACGGAAACGCGGTGGAGATCTCCCAGGAGATCCGGGACCGGCTCGCGGAACTGCGCACCGCCTCCGGCGCCGAGTTGACCGTCGTCTTCGACCAGGCACCCTTCGTCGAAAAGTCGATCAAGGGTCTCGCCACCAAGGGGCTGATCGGCCTCGTGATGGCCGCCCTGGTGATCCTGGTCTTCCTGCTCTCGGTGCGCTCCACCGTCGTTACCGCGGTCTCCATCCCGTTGTCGGTGTTGGTCGCGCTGATCGCGCTCTGGATCGGCGACTACTCGCTCAACCTGCTCACCCTCGGCGCGTTGACCATCGCCGTCGGCCGGGTCGTTGACGACTCGATCGTGGTGCTGGAGAACATCAAACGGCATCTCGAGTACGGCGAGTCCAAGCAGGAGGCCATCCGTACCGCGGTCCGTGAGGTGTCCGGTGCGGTGACCGCCTCCACCCTCACCACGGTCGCTGTCTTCGCCCCGATCGCGCTGGTCGGTGGATTCATCGGGCAGCTCTTCGCGCCGTTCGCGATCACCGTCACGGTGGCGCTGCTCGCCTCGCTGCTGGTGTCGCTGACCCTCATTCCGGTGCTGGCGTACTGGTTCCTCCAGCCGGCTGGTAAGACCGCGGGCGAGGCGGCGGTGCGCCGGGCCGCGGAGGAGAAGGAACTGCGTAACCCGCTGCAGCGCGCGTACCTGCCGGTCATCGGCTTCGCCACCCGGAAGCGGTCGACCCGGTGGATCACCCTCGGCCTCGGCGTCCTGGTCCTCTTCGGCACGTTCGGCCTCTCCCGCCAGCTGGAGACGAACTTCCTCGACGACTCCGGCCAGGACACGATGACCATCACCCAGGAACTGCCGGCGGGCACCGGGCTGGCGGGTACCGACGCGGCGGCCCAACAGGTGGAGGAGGTGCTGGCCGGGACCGAGGGCATCGAGACCTATCAGGTTACGGCCGGCGCGGGGGGTAACCCGTGGGCCGGTGCCGGTGGCAACAGTGTGGCGACCTGGTCGCTCACCCTCACGGATATCGACGCCGAGCAGATGCGTGCTGTCCTGCGCGAGAAGTTCGATGAGTTCGGTGCCGAGGCGGGTGAGTTCCGGTTCGGGGCCGGGCAGGGTGGAGCCGCCGCGAATCAGCTTGAGGTAGTCGTGCAGGCTACCGATCCGGCGATCCGGTCCCAGGCCATTGACGAGGCATTGGCCGCGATGACGGGGCTGTCCGGCGTCGAGGATGTGACCACCAGCGTGGCGACCCAGGTCGGGCAGGTCGAGGTCAAGGTTGATCGGGCGAAGGCCGCGGCGGCCGGGCTCACCGAGGCGGGCGTCGGGCAGCTCGTCGCGCAGGCATTCCGGGGCGCCCCGCTAGGGCAGCTGACGATCGAGGGCCAGCAGCGGAACGTGGTCCTGCAAACCGCCCAACCGCCGGTGTCGCCCGAGCAGTTGCGGGCGCTGCCGGTCGGCGCGGTCCCGCTGGGCGCCATCGCTGAGGTCAGTGAGGTTCTCGGCCCCCAGCAGATCACCCGGATCGACGGTGAGCGCAGCGTCTCGGTGACCGGCACGGCCACCGGCTCCGACCTCGGCGCCACCAGCCAGGAGTTGCAGGAGCGGCTGGACGCGATCGACGTCCCCGGGGCCACCTTCGTCATCGGTGGCGTCAGCGCGGATCAGGAGGATGCCTTCGCTGATCTGGGGCTGGCGGTGCTCGCCGCGATCGCGATCGTCTTCCTGATCATGGTTGTGACGTTCCGTAGCCTGACTCAGGCGCTGATCCTGCTGGTCTCCGTGCCGTTCGCGGCGACCGGCGCGATCGGGCTGCTACTGGCCACCGGCACCCCCCTGGGAGTACCGGCGTTGATCGGCGTTCTCATGCTGGTCGGCATCGTGGTGACCAACGCGATCGTCCTGCTCGACCTGGTCAACCAGTACCGGGCGCAGGGCCTGGGGGTCCGGGAGGCGGTTGTCGAGGGCGGCCGGCGGCGGCTGCGCCCGATTCTGATGACCGCGGTCGCGACCATCTTCGCGCTGCTGCCGATGGCCCTCGGCCTCACCGGCGAGGGCGGCTTCATCTCGGAGCCCCTGGCGATCGTGGTGATCGGTGGTCTGCTCAGCTCGACCTTGCTCACCCTGGTGCTGGTTCCGACCCTGTACGTCATGGTTGAGCACGCCAAGGAGTCGATCCGGGACCGGCGGGCCGGTCGGCGGGGGCCGCGGGCCGGGGCGGATGCCTCGGTCGGCACGCCCGCCTCAGCTGAGCCGGCGGCCACTGGGCCCGGTGCGGCCTCCGCCGCGGTCAGCGGTCCCGGTGCGGCGGAGTCGGCGGGTTCGGGCGGTGGCGCCGACACCGGCACCGACACCGCCGGCGAGGTGTCCGACCAACCGACGCCCTCGCCGGCACTGGTTGAGGGAACTGACCAGTTCGAGGTGCTGCGACTGCCCAGAAGCCGTACCTCGCCGCTTCCGCCGGCGGAGTAACTCTGCGGCTCGCGGACGCCCTCGACGGCTGGTCGAGGGCGTCCGCGCCGTTTCCGGGCCCTGCTGTCCGCACGATGACCAAAGCGCGGCACCGCGGTGGATAGGGTTCGGTGATGCCGTCCGTCCTCTCGGTCCTGCGTCGTAACCGGAGCTTCCGCAAACTGCTCTTGGCCGAGCTGATGGTCTTCGGCGTGGACTGGTTCGTCATGGTTCCGTTGCTGGTGCTCCTGCCGGCGTTGACCGGCAGCGGCGTGTGGGGTGCGCTGCTGCTGGCCATGGACACCGGCGTCGTGGCACTGCTGCTGCCGTACACCGGGGCGATGGCGGACCGGTTCGACCGCCGCCGGATCATGATCGGAGCCAACCTCGCCGCGTTGGTCGGCGTCCTGCTGCTCCTCGGGGTACGCGATGCCGGCACCGCCTGGCTGGCGTTGGTGGGGATCGGGGTGGTGGCGGTAGCCAAGGCGTTCTACTCGCCGGCCGCGCAGGCCGCCCTGCCGAACGTGTTGGACCGGGACGAGTTGGCTGCGGGTAACGCGGTCGCGGGTTCGGCGTGGGGCACGATGACGATTGTCGGGGCGTCGCTGGGTGGGGTGCTGAGCAGCGCCACCGGACCGTACGTCGCCTTCTGGGTAGCTGCCGGCGGTCTGGTCTTGGCGGCGATCCTGGCCGCGCTGATCCGCCGGCCGTTGCAGGCTTCCCGAGAGCAGGATCGGCCGGCACAGCAGACCTGGGCGGCGGTCCGGGAGGCGCTTGGCTACATCGGCCACCGGCCCCGGGTGCTGGCGTTGGTCACGGTGAAGTCGGCAGTCGGTCTGGGTAACGGTGTGTTGACGGTTTTTCCCTTGCTGGCAGCGACCTATGGGGCCGGCCCGATCGGCGCCGGTCTGCTCTTCGCGGTCCGTGGGGCGGGAGCTCTGGTCGGTCCGATCCTGATGCGACGGGTCCTGGGTAACCGGGCCTGGCTGCTGCCGGGCCTGGCGCTGTCCATGTCGCTGTACGGGCTGGCCTATCTGGGTACCTCGGCGGTGAATTGGTTCCCGCTGGTGCTCGTGTTGGTCTTTGTGGCGCACTTCGCCGGGGGCAGTAACTGGGTCATGTCCAACTACGCCCTCCAGGGTGAGGTCCCGGACCGGCTCCGCGGGCGGGTTTTCGCCACCGACATGATGCTGGCGACCCTCGCCATCTCGGTGAGCCAGCTGGTGGTGGCGTCGGTGATCGACGTGGTGGACCAACGGGTGGTGCTGGCCGGTGGCGGTCTGGTCACCCTGGTCTACGCGATCGGCTGGCGGGTGGCGACCCGCCACCTCTCGCTGACCGAGCCGGTCGCCGAGCCGGAGTCGGCTCCGCGCTGACCGGCCGCGGGTTCTCCGCCCCTATCATCTGCCCAACAGCCGGGTCGGGGGCGGTGGTTCGGAGCGTCGGTGCGCGGTCCTAGCATGAGCGCGTGTCGACCAATTTCCTGCCAGGCCCGGTCCGGGTGCGAGTCGCTGCCACCAGCGCGAATCTGGGGCCGGGTTTCGACGCCGTCGGGCTCGCCCTTGGACTCTATGACGATGTCTGCGCCGAGGTTACCGCCGGCGGTGTAACCGTACGGGTGCTCGGCGAGGGCGCCGGTGAACTGCCCAGCGACGACCGGCACCTCGTGGTGGGCGCGATGCGGGCCACCTTCGCCGAGTGTGGCGGCCAGCCGGCGGGGCTGGCGGTGGAGTGCGTCAACCGGATCCCCCAGGCGCGTGGCCTCGGCTCGTCCTCGGCGGCGATCGTCGCCGGGGTGCTGCTGGCCCGGGCCCTGGTGCCCGACGGGCAGCAGCGGCTGGACGACGCGGCCGTGCTCCGTCTCGCGGCCCGGCTCGAGGGCCATCCGGACAATGTGGCGCCCTGCCTGCTGGGTGGGTTCACCGTCGCCTGGACCGAGCCGGAGGGTGCTCGGGCGGTGTCGCTTCCGGCCGCCGTCGGGGTCCGGCCGACGGTGTTCGTGCCGGCGGAGCGAGGGCTCACCGTCGCCGCGCGGGCCGCGCTGCCGGCCACGGTGCCGCACCAGGACGCGGCGCACAACGCGGGCCGGGCCGCCCTGCTGGTCCATGCGCTCAGCGTCGCGCCGGAGCTGTTGCTGCCGGCCACGGTTGACCGGTTGCACCAGGATTATCGGGCCGAGAGCATGCCGGCGACGGCCGCGTTGGTCGCCGAACTCCGCGCGGCGGATGTGCCAGCGGTGGTTTCCGGGGCCGGCCCGACTGTGCTGGCGCTGCATGATCCCCCCGCCGACCTGGTAACGGGGCCAGACTGGCAGGTTTGGTCGTTGCCGGTAGAGGTGCACGGCGCCCGGGTTGGGCGGGGTAGACTGGGACACGCGGAGCGGGATCCTGTTGCCGCAGGTCGGAAGAGTTGATTACGCTCTAGACTTAGCACAGCCGCGAAGCATGCGATCTTCCTGCGGGTCGGCGCACCCCCGAAACTATCGGCGGTCTGCCCGTCACCCCTGCCTAGATACGCCGCACCGCAGTGCACACCGGTCGCGGCAGACGGCGAGCCCGTCCTCATCACCTCGGTGAGTCGGGAAGGCAGCCGGCTGCTGTGCCACCATCTCCCGCGACGCGTCCAGCGAGGCGGGTGCACCGAGGCCGCCCGGCCACCTGTATGTCGATTCCGGGCAGTCCCGGCCTATCGAGGGAAGGATTCCATTGAGCGACACCACCGACGTGACGTCGGATGTTTCCAACGTCGCTGGCGATGCCACGACCGCTGCTCCCACCCGTCGTCGGCGTAGCGGCACAGGTCTGTCGGCGATGCTGCTGCCGGAGCTTCAGAGCCTGGCCGCGTCGCTCGGCATCTCGGGCACGGCCCGCATGCGCAAGGGTGAGCTGATCAGCGCGATCACCGAGCGCCAGAGTGGCGGGGCAGCCACCGGAACCCCTCGACCGCGGGCCGAGGTTGCGGCTGCTGCGGCCCCCGCCCGGGGAGAGGTCCACGCAGAGGTTCGGGAGTCGGGCGAGCGGCCGGAGGCCGAGTCGCGTCCCGCCGAGTCGTCAACAACCACGCCGACCACCGGGCGCGCCCGTGGCCGACGTGGCCGGGCGGCCAGCGAGGCCGGTGAGGCCCGCGCTGAGACGCGGCCGGAGGGGACCGAGGCCGGCGAACGCCGGGAGCGCGGTGAAGGCCGCGGTGGCCGGGACCGTGCGGAGCGGGGCGACCGCGCTGAGCGGGGCGACCGGACCGACCGGAACGACCGTGCGGAGCGGGGCGACCGCGCTGAGCGGGGCGACCGGACCGACCGGAACGACCGTGCGGAGCGGGGCGACCGCGCCGACCGGAACGATCGGAACGACCGCGCCGAGCGGGGCGACCGGAACGACCGGAACGACCGCGCCGAGCGGAACGACCGGAACGACCGGAACGACCGGGGTCAGCGTGACAACGACGGCGAGGAGGAGAACGAGGGCGGCGGTCGGCGCGGCCGGCGCAGCCGCTTCCGGGACCGTCGGCGCGGCCGTGGTGACCGGGACGGCGATGGCGGCCGGGAGCCCCAGGTTAGCGAGGACGACGTCCTGGTCCCGGTGGCCGGCATCATCGACGTGCTCGACAATTACGCTTTCGTCCGGACTACCGGTTATCTGGCCGGGCCGAACGATGTTTACGTCTCTATGTCCCAGATCAAGCGGTACGGTCTGCGGCGCGGTGACGCGATTACCGGTGCCGTCCGCGCGACGCGGGAGGGCGAGCAGCGGCGGGACAAGTACAACCCGCTGGTCCGGCTGGACACCATCAACGGGATGGAGCCGGAGGAGGCGAAGCGCCGGCCCGAGTTCTACCGACTCACCCCGCTCTACCCGCAGGAGCGGCTGCGGTTGGAGAGCGAGCCGCACATCCTCACCACGCGAGTGATCGACCTGGTGATGCCGATCGGCAAGGGCCAGCGGGCACTCATCGTTTCGCCACCCAAGGCCGGTAAGACGATGGTGTTGCAGGCGATCGCGAACGCGATCACCCACAACAACCCGGAGTGCCACCTGATGGTGGTGTTGGTGGACGAGCGCCCAGAAGAGGTCACCGACATGCAGCGGTCGGTGAAGGGCGAGGTCGTCGCGGCAACCTTCGACCGCCCGCCGCAGGACCACACCACCGTCGCCGAGCTGGCGATCGAGCGGGCGAAGCGGCTGGTCGAGTTGGGCCACGACGTGGTCGTGCTGTTGGACTCGGTGACGCGGCTCGGCCGGTCGTACAACCTGGCGGCGCCCGCCAGTGGCCGGATCATGTCGGGTGGTATCGACTCCACCGCGTTGTATCCGCCCAAGCGGTTCCTGGGTGCGGCCCGCAATATCGAAAACGGCGGTTCGCTGACCATCCTCGCCACCGCGCTGGTGGAGACCGGTTCGACGGCGGACACGGTCATCTTCGAGGAGTTCAAGGGCACCGGCAACGCGGAGTTGAAGCTGGACCGGAAGATCGCCGACAAGCGGACCTTCCCGGCCATCGACATCCACCCGTCCGGCACGCGTAAGGAGGAGATCCTGCTCGCGCCGGAGGAACTGGCCATCGTCCACAAGCTTCGGAAGGTGCTGCACGCGCTGGACTCCCAGGCCGCGCTGGATCTGTTGCTGGACCGGCTCAAGCAGTCGCGGACCAACATCGAGTTCCTGATGCAGATCGCGAAGTCGACGCCCGGGGAGTGAACCCCCGGTCGGCCCGGGGCACGGCCGCGTGGGTCGTGCCCCGGCGCCGCTAACAGCGGCGACACCGCGGTGGATCGTCCGTACGCCCGGAGCGGAACCGCCCGGGCGAATGCTCGGCGGCGGATCGGGGAATGCGGTGGTACGGGTCGACGTTTACGCTGCCAGTGCCGTGGCGCGGCCCGCCTGCCGAGCCGACGCGACCCCGTGGCAGACTGGTTCGTCGGCCACCGGTTCCGGTTCACGCCCTCCGTCGTACACCTGCGGCCGGGCGACCCGGCGACCACCAACGAGAGGACCGAGGCGACATGAAGCCCAACATCCACCCGGAGTACGCGACCACGGAGGTCGTCTGCTCCTGCGGTAACACCTTCACCACCCGCAGCACCGCCAAGGGCGGTTCCATCCACGTGGAGACGTGCAGCGCCTGCCACCCGTTCTACACCGGTAAGCAGCGCGTTCTGGACACCGCCGGCCGGGTGGCCAAGTTCCAGCAGAAGTACGCCAAGGTTCAGGCCAAGAAGGGCAAGTAACGCCCCAGTCGGCGCCCGTGTCCGGTTTCTGGCCGGGCGCGGGCGTCGTCCGTATTCCGCCCCGGCGGCCCGGGGCGCCGCCGTCCAGCGCCGTTGTCGAAGGAGTAGCTGTCCATGAGTAGCGAGCGTCTGGCAACCCTCCTCGACGAGTACGCGGAGCTGGAAAGGCGGCTGGCCGACCCGGCTATTCACGCCGACCAGAACGCGGCTCGCCGGGTGGGCCGCCGGTACGCGGAGCTGGTGCCGCTGCACAAGGCCGCCACCGAGCTGGCGCAGGCCCGAGCCGACCTGACGGCGGCGAGGGAGCTGGCGGCCGAGGAGCCGGCCTTCGCCGCCGAGGCCGAGGCGATCGCGGCGACCCTGCCGGCGCTGGAGGAGTGCCTCGCCGAGCTGTTGATCCCGCGGGACCCGCACGACGCCAAGGACGTCATCGTCGAGATCAAGGCGGGGGAGGGGGGCGAGGAGTCGGCGCTCTTCGCCGGCGACCTGCTGCGGATGTACACCCGGTACGCCGAGCGCTGTGGCTGGCTGGTCGAGGTGATCGACGCGCAGGACTCCGACCTGGGCGGGGTGAAGGACGTCTCGCTCGCCATCAAGTGCAAGGGAGTGCCGGAGGGCGGCAACGGGGTGTGGTCCCGGCTCAAGTGGGAGGGCGGGGTGCACCGGGTGCAGCGGGTGCCGGTCACCGAGTCCCAGGGACGCATCCACACCAGCGCCGCCGGCGTACTGGTGCTGCCGGAGGCCGAGGAGATCGACGTGACGATCGACCCGAACGAGCTTCGGATCGACGTGTTTCGCTCCTCTGGTCCCGGTGGTCAGTCGGTGAACACCACCGACTCCGCGGTCCGGATCACCCACCTGCCGACCGGCATCGTCGTCTCCTGCCAGAACGAGAAGTCCCAGTTGCAGAATCGCGAGCAGGCGATGCGGATCCTGCGGGCCCGACTCCTGGCGGTGGCGCAGGAGCAGGCCGACGCCGCCGCCTCCGACGCGCGTAAGGCTCAGGTCCGGACGGTGGACCGCTCGGAGCGGATCCGCACCTACAACTTCCCGCAGAACCGGATCACCGACCACCGGATCGGCTACACCGCGTACAACCTGGACCTGGCCCTCGCCGGAGAGTTGGACGGCGTGCTGGCGGCGCTGGGCGAGGCCGACCGGGCGGCCCGGTTGGCGGGCAACGTGGAGCTGGGGCGCCGCTGACCAGCCCGCCCCGGGCAGCGCCCCCGCGGACGGTACGTGCGGGCCCGCTTGGTGACGGTCAGGAGGCGCGGGGGCGGGTCTTGGCGCGCAGCATCTCCCGGTCGGCGGTCTCGAAGGCGATGCTCAGCGCGTCCGGTACGTCGGGGCCGGTGGCGGCCACCTCGGCGAAGCCGATGCTGACCCCGACCGGGGTGCCGGGCACGAGCGCTTCCCAGTCCTCGGTCCGCACGGCGGACTTGATCCGGCGCGCCACCTCCTGGGCCTCGGCCATGTCCGTACCGGGTAGCACCACGACGAACTCGTCGCCGCCGTAGCGGGCCACGAAGTCGTTCCGCCGCATCACCCGGTTGACCACTCCGGCGACGCGCTGCAGGACCAGGTCGCCGGAGTGGTGGCCGTGGTAGGTGTTCACCGCCTTGAACCCGTCCAGGTCGCAGACGCCGATCACCACCCGTTCCCCCTGGGCCATCACGGCGGCGATGTGCCGTTCCAGCCGGCGTCGGTTGGGTAGCCCGGTCAGCGGGTCGGTCAGTGCCTCTCCCTCGAAGCGGGCTGCTTCGCGGCGCATCTCCTCGTGATCGATGCGGGCGGCGATTCCGTCGATGTAGACGTCCCGAAGTCGATCGTTGCGTTGCGCGGCGAGCCGGAACGCCAGCCGGTCGACCCGATGCGCGGCGACGTGTTCACCGGCCCGGCCCAGCGCGATGCTGCGGAGCCGATCGGGCTCGGCCGCGCCCAGGGTCTCGGTGGAGACCTGCACGGTGTCCAGTCGGCTGACCGCCTCGATCGGGCGGTCGGCCGCGATGGCCAGGCAGACCCCGCCGAGTTGGCGCATGTCCCGTGCCCGGGCACTGTCGCCGCCGTGGCCCAGCAGTCGGGCCGGGGCGGCGTCCGTTCCCACCTCCAACCGGTCACCCAGGGCGGCCTGCCGCGCCGCGGCGTAGCCGTACGCGGCGAGGCTGCTCGGGCGCAGCCGCCCGGCCTGTCCGGCGTGCAGGAACTCCCTCAGGTCGCTGCCGATGTCGCGGAGCACCCGTAGGCAGCCGTCGCTGTCGCCGGTGTGGTCCAGCGCGACGGCGTTGCGCAGGCGGATGCCGGGGGCGGCGAAGGTCTCCGCCGGGATGCCGGCGGCGAGCCCGAGCTGTCGTGCTCGCTCGATCGCACCCAGCGCATACCCGTGGAAGCTGAGGTAGGAGTAGGCCATCGCGAGGTCGTGCCAGCCCCAGGCGGTGTCCCGGTCGGGGTCGCTGACGGCGCCCAGCGCGCGAGCGGCCCGCACCAGGTGCATGACACACCGGTCCAGCGCGCCCTGGTGGTGGGCGGCGAGCGCGGCGAGCGCGTGGAGGTGCCCGTGCGGGTACGGCTCGGCGAGGTCCCGGACGGCGGTGGTGGCCTCCTCGATGGCCCGGGTGTACTCCGCGGTCCGGCCCAGGTTGACCACCGCGGACAGGCGTTGCACCAGGGCGTCGGCCCGGGCGTATCGGTCGGTGGTGGTGGCGAGCACCTCCGAGAGGATGCGGTACGCCTCGGCGGAGCGGCTCGATTCCTGCAGCCCGCGTGCCCGGGTCAGGGTGTCAACCTGGTCGCCGACTTGGTCCAGCCAACCCACCCGCGACCTCCTGTCTGTGTGCGTCTGACCGCACCGGCTCGTGGTTGGTTGCGTGACGCTTCATGATTATGGCGTGAGCTTTTTGGCGCAACAGCCGTCCGAAGGGACGAACCGGGAGCGACCCACTCGGGCGGTCGTCCGGGCCGCCCGGGTGCTGGCCGATGCCGGGGTGGAGGGATCCCGGGGGGAGGCGGAGGTGCTGGCCGCGTACGTGTTGGGGGTGCCGCGGGGGCGGCTGGCGTTGGCCGACGGGCTGAGCCTGGATCAGCGTCGCCGGTTCGACGCGTTGGTGGCCCGCCGGGCGGGCCGGGAACCGTTGCAGCATCTCACCGGCAGCGCCCCTTTTCGGCATCTCGACTTGGCGGTCGGGCCGGGTGTTTTCGTGCCTCGACCGGAGACGGAGCTGCTCGCCGGGTGGGGTGTTGAGCAGGCACGCCGGGAGGCGGCGCCGCTGGTTGTGGATTTGTGCAGCGGCTCTGGGGCGATCGCCCTGGCGGTGGCGCAGGAGGTGCCGGCGGCCCGGGTGGTCGCGGTGGAGCGTTCCTCGGGGGCGCTTTCGTGGCTGCGGCGTAACGCGACCAGCCGGGCCGCTGCCGGCGATCGGCCGGTTGCGGTGGTGGTCGCCGATGTCACAGCGCCCGACCTGCTCGACGACCTCCTGGGTCGGGTGGACGTGCTGCTGTGCAACCCGCCGTACGTGCCGGTGGACGTGGTGGTGCCGCCAGAGGTCGGCCGGCATGATCCGGCGGCTGCGGTCTTCGCTGGCGCGGACGGGTTGGCCGTGATCCGGCCGGTGGTGTCCCGGGCCGCGCTGTTGCTGCGGCCCGGGGGCCGGCTCGGGATCGAACACGACGACACGCAGGGTGCGGCGGTGCCCGGGCTGCTGGCCGGGGACGGCCGGTACGACTCGATCGCCGAGCACGCTGACCTCGCCGGCCGCCCTCGATTCGCTACCGCGACCCGGCGTGGGGAGGCCGGGGACCCGCGAGAGCCCGGTGACGTTGGCCGCTAGCCGGCGAACTTGCCCACCTCCGGGGTAGGGGTGGAGCGCGTGTCTCCCGCCGTCCCGGTATGGCCGGCACACCGCCCGGAACCGGGCGTGGCAGACTGCTGCTCGTGATGCTCTACGACTGCCGGTCGCCCGTTGACCGGGACCGCGGCATCGCGGCAGCCATCAAGGCGGTCCGCGACGGCGAGTTGGTCGTCCTGCCGACCGACACGGTCTACGGGATCGGGGCGGACGCGTTCGCTCCGCACGCGGTCAAGGCCCTGCTCGACGCCAAGGGCGGTCAGCCGGTGCCGCCACCGGTGCTGATCGGTTCCCGGCACACCCTGGACGGGCTGGTCTTCTCGTTGCCCAGCGCGGCCCGGGACCTGGTGGCGGCCTTCTGGCCGGGTGCGCTGACCATCGTGGTCGAGCACTCGCCGAGTCTGCGCTGGGATCTGGGGGAGACCGCGGGACGGGTCGCGGTGCGGATGCCGTTGCATCCGGTCGCGCTGGAGGTCCTCCGGGAGACCGGCCCGATGGCGGTGGCGTCGGCGAATACGGCTGGGCTGCCCGCGGCGACCACCGCGGAGGCGGCCCGTGGACAGCTCGCCTATTCGGTGCGCACGTATCTGGAGGCGGGGCCGGCGGTGGATCCGGTGCCGAGCACGATCGTGGACCTGACCGGGCCGGTGCCCCAGCTGCTCCGGGCCGGTGCGATCGAGCTGGACCGGCTGCGGGATGTGGTGCCGGAAATCGACTCAAGCCGGGTGGCCTGAGTGCCGCCGTTTACCGTTCTCCACGTCTGTATGGGCAATATCTGTCGCTCGCCGATGGCGGAGCGGCTGTTGGTCCTGGCTGTCCGGGAGCAGCTGGCCCGGCGCGGCGATGCCGTACCGGGGCTCGCCGACGAGCTGCTGCTCAGTCACAGCGCCGGCACCGGCGGCTGGCACGCCGGTGAGGAGATGAACCCGCCGGCGGCCCGACAGGTGACCGGGCGGGGTGGTGGCGCCGACGGTTTCGCGGCCCGCAAGCTGCGTTCGGAGCACATCGACGGCGCTGACCTGGTACTCACCGCGACCGCCGACCAGCAGGAGTTCGTGTCGGTGTTGCGGCCGGGTGCGGTTTCCCGCACCTTCGTGCTGGGTGAGTTCGGCCGTCTGCTGCAGGCGGTGGACCTAGCGGGTCTGCCGGCGGCCGGAGCGACCCCGGCTGCGGTCTACGCGCGAGGCGTGGCGCTGGTCGAGGCGATCGACGCCGTTCGGGCTGGGGCCGAGCCGCTGCCCGCGGATGACCTTGACGACCCGTGGGGCCGGGGCGACCAGTGTTTCGGCCGGGTCGCGGACGAGGTGGAGGCGACGGTACGTCCGTTGACGGCGGCGTTGTTGCCGTAACCCACCCGGGTTACCCGCCGACGAACGAGACGGACAAGAGGCGCATTCGGGTCATTCTGGACGGGTCCTGCCGGCTCCTGCGGGGAGAGCTGATGACCCGGGCACACCTGACCAAGCTGATGACCGTCCTGCTCGCCGGCCTACTGGCCGGTCTCGGGCTCGCGGTGGCGGCCCTGCCCGCCGCCCTGGTGTACGGGGTCGGCCTCTCGGCGCTCGCCGCGCCCTACACCGAGCTGCCGAACACCCTGCGGACGCCGCCCACCCCCCAACGGTCCAACCTGTACGCCAACGACGGCAGTACGTTGATCACGTCCTTCTACCAGGAGGACCGGGTGGATGTGCCGCTGCACGAGGTGGCCCCGGTGATGCGTCAGGCGATCCTCGCCGCCGAGGATGCCCGCTTCTACCAGCACCGGGGGGTGGACCTGCGCGGCGTCGTCCGGGCGTTCACCGCCAACCAGCGTGGCGGGGTGGTCCAGCAGGGGGCGTCCACCCTGACCATGCAGTACGTCCGCAACGTGTTGTCCAGCGACCCCCGTCTCACCGAGGAGCAGCGCCGGGCCGCCACCGAGGTCACCCCCGCGCGCAAGGTGCAGGAGGTGCGGTACGCGCTGGCGCTGGAGCGGGAGCTGGGCAAGGACGAGATCCTCGCCCGGTACCTCAACATCGCGTACTTCGGCGCCGGCGCGTACGGGGTGGCGGCAGCGAGTAAGCGCTACTTCACCAAGTCCCCGGCGGACCTGAACCTGGCCGAGGCGGCGTTGCTCGCCGGACTGGTCCAGTCCCCGCACACCGACGACCCGCTCAACGGGGATGCCGATGCCGCGTTGGAACGCCGGGCGTACGTGCTGGACCAGATGGTCGAGGCCGGTCAGCTCGCGGCGGAGGAGGCGGCCCGGGTGGCGGCCGAACCACTGCGGCTGCGCCCCACCGAGACGCCGAATGACTGCGCGGCGGTGCCGGCGGAGCAGAACGACTGGGGTTTCTTCTGCGACTGGTTCACCCGCTGGTGGAACTCGCAGGAGGCGTTCGGCTCGACGGTTGACGAGCGGCAGCTCGCCCTGCGTCGGGGCGGATACCAGATTGTGGCGTCCCTGGACCCGACGGTGCAGCAGGCCGCGGTCGAGCAGGTGCGGCGGATCTACTCGGCGGAGCACCCGCACGCGCTGCCGACCGCGGTGGTGCAGCCCGGCACCGGGCGGGTGCTCGCGATGGCGGTCAACCGTACCTACGGCGTGGCGCCGAACCCGGCAGGGTGGAAGAACCGCCCGAACACGGTCAACCAACTGGTCGCGGGCGGCGGCGCGATCCAGGGCTACCAGGGCGGAAGCACATTCAAGTTGTTCACCGTGCTCGCCGCGGTGGAGGCGGGATTGCCGTTGAGTACCGTGTTTGACGCGCCCGACCGGATCGTCACCAGTTTCCCGGTCAGCGGTCCGGTGAGCTGCGACGGGAAGTGGTGCCCTCGCAACGCCAGCCCACTGGTCCGGGGCGAGCACACCATGTGGAGCGCGTTCGGCAAGTCGGTCAACACGTACTTCGCCTGGTTGACCGAGCAGGCCGGCGCGGACCGGGTGGTGGAGATGGCCGAGCGGCTGGGCATCGAGTTCCGGGCGCCCAGCGACGAGCAGCTGGCCCGGCACGGTGCTCGGGCATGGGGCCCGTTCACGCTGGGGGTCTCGGCCACGACCCCGTTGGATCTGGCGAACGCGTACGCCACCATCGCGGCCGAGGGCCGGTGGTGCGCGCCGCTACCGGTGGTGCGGATCACCGATGCGGCCGGGCGGCCGGTCGCGGCGGGGTCGCCGGACTGCCGGCAGGTCGTGGACCGGGACGTGGCCCGGGCGGCGGTGGATGCCGCCCGCTGCCCGGTCGGGGACCAGTCGATGTACCGGGGCTGTGAGGGGGGAACCGCGGAGGAGTTTCGCTCCCGGCTGGGACGACCGGTCGCCGGTAAGACCGGCAGTTCGGAGGGGTACGGCACGGAGTCCTTCGTCGCGTTCACGCCGCAGCTCGCGGTGGCGGCGATCGCCGCCAACCCGGATGAGCCACGCGATGCGGTGGGGCACGCGGTCCAGGCGCGGATGGCCGACGGGGTGGCGGAGCTGATGTCCGTCGCGCTGCGGGGGCAGCCGGTTCGGGACTTCGTCCCGCCGAGCCAGGTAACCGCCTTCGACGTGATCCAGGCCCGGACCGGGGAGTAGGAGCCCTCGCCCGGGGTGGACGTTCTTGCCCCGGTGCGGCGCGGTCTCGCCCGCGGGGCGGGAGTCGCCCGCCGGTGTGCCCCGTCGCACCGGCGCACCTGGCGTCGCGCGGCCGCCGGCGCGGGGAGCAATAGACTGTGGTGCTGTGAGCACCGAGACGACGCCGACCGCCCGGGGGCGGGACGACGACCAGCCGCGGCGGACCGAGCCGGCCGCGGGCGAGCCGGGCGCGATTCGCGCGCGGCTGCCGTACCTGCGGCTGCCCCTGGCCGCGTGCGCCCTCCTCGCGGTCGCCGCGGTACCGGTCGCGGCGGCCGTCCGGGGTGCTACCTCCGCGGTCGCGGTGGCGGCGGGGATCGCGCTCGTTGTCGTGAGCTATCTGGTCTCCGGTCTCTCGGTGGCCTGGGCGGACGCGGTCAGCCCGCAGCTGATCATGTCGGTTGGGCTGGTCACCTACGTCACGAAGATCGTGGTGCTGGGCGTGGCGATGGCGGCGGTCGCCGCGACTGGTTGGGCCGGGTTGCCGGACCTGGGGGTGGCCATCGTCGCCGCCGTGGTGGTCTGGACGGCCGCCCACCTGACCTGGGCGCTCCGCGCTCCGTTACCCACAGTCGACTCGTCGTCGCGGAGCTGAGCAGCGGTTGGCGGGCTGCAGGCGGACGGCTGGCGTCTACCCGACGTTTTGATGTCCTGTGCGGCGTGTCGGACAGGAGTAGGCTGGCCCGGATTGATGCGCCAGCCGCCGCCCGCACGCCGTCCTGCAGTGTGGGGGGTGCCGCACACTCCTGCGAATTACGGCTGCTAATGTACGCGTCGTAATGGCCGACAACCCAGACCGCGAACCGTCCGACGCGCACTCGTCGGAGGGTGTGGCGGGTGCCGTGCTTGGCTATCTCCTCGCCGGCATTCTGGTCTGGGGATTTCTCGGCTGGTTGGCGGAGGGCTTCCTCGGCGTGCCGGCCGGCGTGGGGATCGCCGTCGGCATGATGCTCGGCGCAGCCGCAGCGATCTACCTGATCATGAAGAGGCTCGGTGCCTGAGTGTCGGCATGCGCCGGTCTGTCGAGTGTGGAGGATGACACGGTGAGCGGACAGCTGGTCGTCGCCCAGGACCTTCCCTGGCCCCCCAGCGTCAATGACTTCTACCCGCCAGCGGTGGCTGGACCGTGGGTCACGAAGTTCACCCTCATGGTCTGGCTGGCCGTCGGGCTGGTGATCATCTTCTACATGGCCGCCTACCGGAACCCGAAGCTGGTCCCCAGCAAGGGGCAGTGGCTGGCCGAGTCGGCCTACGGGCTGGTGCGGGACAACATCGTCCGGGAGCAGATGGGTAATGCCGGTATCCGGTTCGCCCCCTACTTCACGGTGCTCTTCAGCTTTATTCTGGTCACCAACATCTTCAGCATCCTTCCCGGGCTGCAGATCTCGCCGAACGCGCACATCGCCTTCCCGATCGTGCTCTCGGCGATCTCCTACGTGCTCTACCTCGCGGTCGGGGTCCGCAAGCACGGTCTCGTCAAGTACCTCAAGATGAGCCTGATCCTGCCGGGCGTGCCGTGGCCGATGCACTTCCTGCTGATCCCGATCGAGTTCCTGCAGAACTTCGTGGTGCGGCCGGTTACCCTGGCCCTCCGGCTCTTCGCCAACATGTTCGCCGGTCACCTGCTCCTGCTGGTCTTCACCGTGGGTGGCTTCGTGATGCTCTCCGCGGACAACCTCTTCGTTCAGGTGACCTCGGTCTTCTCCTTCGCGATGGCGATCGTGATGGCCTTCTTCGAGGCGCTGGTGGCCGTGCTGCAGGCGTACGTCTTCGTCACGCTGTCCGCCAACTACGTCGGCACCTCGCTGGCCGAGGAGCACTGAGATCCCGCTCGGCGGGCTGCCCGGCCCGACCAAGCTTCTGGTACAAACCCCGAACGCGTGAGCCCTCACGTGTGAGCTAGGAGGAATACCCGCAATGGACGTTCTCGCCGCCCTGGAAGGCAACCTCAACACCGTCGGCTATGGCCTCGCCGCCATCGGCCCCGGTATCGGTGTTGCACTGGTCTTCGCGGCCTACATCCAGGCCAGCGCCCGCCAGCCGGAGTCCGCTGGCTTCAACCGCACCTGGCTGGTCCTGGGCTTCGCCCTGGTCGAGGCGCTCGCCCTCTTCGGCCTGGTGCTCGCCTTCGCCCTGAGCTGACGAGTACCCTTCCCCGACCCGGAGGTCTGACATGTATCTCGCCGCCGAAGGTGGGCACAATCCGATCCTGCCGATCTGGCAAGAGCTTGTCGTCGGGACCATCGCCTTCGCCTTACTCGTCTTCGTGCTGCTGAAGTTCGTCATGCCGCGCATGGAGACGATGTACCAGGCGCGGGTGGACGCGATCGAGGGCGGCCTCAAGCGCGCCGAGGTTGCTCAGGCCGAGGCCAACCAGCTGCTCGAGCAGTACCGGGCCCAGCTGGCCGAGGTGCGCACCGAGGCGGCCCGGATCCGGGACGACGCCCGGGCCGACGCGGAGGGCATCCGGCAGGACATCCTCGCCAAGGCACGGGAGGAGTCCGACCGGATCATCGCCGCGGGCAAGGAGCAGCTCGTCGCCGAGCGGACCACGATCGTGCGCGAGCTGCGCACCGAGGTCGGCACGCTCGCGGTGGACCTGGCCAGCAAGATCGTTGGCGAGTCGCTCGCCGACGAGGCGCGCCGCGCCGGCACCGTCGACCGGTTCCTGGACGGTCTCGAGAGCGCGGGGGCCCGCTGATGCAGGCCGCCACCAGCCGGGAGTCGTACAAGATCGCGGCCGACCGCCTCGACGCGTACGTCCGGGGCGCGGAGTCTTCGGCGGTGGCCGCCACCGCCGAGGACCTTCTCTCCGTCGCCGACCTGCTCCGGCGCGAGCCGCGGCTGCGTCGGGCCCTCGTTGACCCGGCCCGCTCCGGTGCGGACCGGGCCGACCTGCTCGCCGGAATCCTCGGCGGGAAGGTCGGCGGGGACGCGCTCGACCTACTGACCACGTTGGTCTCCCACCGCTGGTCGGCCCCGTCGGAACTGCTCGACGGCGCCGAGCGGCTCGGGGTGGCCGCGCTACTGGCCGCCGCCGACAAGGCGGGCGACCTCGGTGAGGTCGAGGACGAGCTGTTCCGTTTCGGTCAGGTCGTGGCCGGCCAGTCCGCGCTCTCCAACGTGCTGTCGGACCCGGCGGCCCCGGCCGCGCAGCGGGCCACCCTCGCCGGTGAGCTACTCGCCGACAAGGCCCGCCCGGTCACCGTCCGGCTGGTCGAGGTGGCGCTCGGCGGGTTCGGCGGGCGCTCCTTCGTCGGGGCGCTCACCCGGCTGGTCGAGCTCGCCGCCGACCAGCGGGACCGACAGGTGGCGTACGTGACCGTCGCGGCCCCGTTGGGTGCGGAGGAGGAGCAGCGCCTGGTCGCCCGCCTCTCCGCCATCTACGGTCGCGAGGTGACCGTCAAGCAGTCGGTCAACCCCGAGGTCCTCGGTGGGGTCAGCGTCCAGGTCGGCTCCGACCTGTACGACGGCACCGTCCTGCGTCGCCTCAACGAATCCCGTAACGCGCTCGCTAAGCGCTGAGCCGGAAACTGCCGCGCCAGCGCCTGACCAGACGTCATTCGGACCGGTCGGTACTAGGTATCCCGGGCCCCTGATACTTAAGGAAGCAGAGGATGGCCGAGCTGACCATCTCGACGGAGGAGATCCGCGGCGCGCTGGAGCGCTACGTCTCCTCCTACCGCGCCGACGTGTCCCGCGAGGAGGTCGGCACCGTCGCTGACGCCGGCGACGGCATCGCCCACGTCGAGGGCCTGCCCTCGACCATGACCAACGAGCTGCTCGAGTTCGAAGACGGCACGATCGGGGTGGCGCTGAACCTCGACGTCCGGGAGATCGGTGTCGTCGTCCTCGGCGACTTCGCCGGCATCGAGGAGGGGCAGCGGGTCAAGCGCACTGGCCGGGTGCTCTCGGCGCCGGTCGGCGACGCCTTCCTCGGCCGCGTGGTCAACGCGCTCGGCGAGCCGATCGACGGCCTCGGCGACATCCCGAACGAGGGCTACCGGGAGCTGGAGCTCCAGGCCCCGAACGTGATGTCCCGGAAGTCGGTCGACGAGCCGCTGCAGACCGGCATCAAGGCCATCGACGCGATGACGCCGATCGGCCGGGGCCAGCGCCAGCTGATCATCGGTGACCGGAAGACCGGTAAGACCACCGTGGCCCTGGACACCATCCTCAACCAGCGGGACAACTGGCGCTCCGGCGACCCGAAGAAGCAGGTCCGCTGCATCTACGTCGCCGTCGGCCAGAAGGCCTCCACGATCGCCTCGATCAAGGGCGTGCTGGAGGAGGCGGGCGCGATGGAGTACACCACCATCGTGGCCTCCCCGGCGTCCGACCCGGCCGGCTTCAAGTACCTCGCCCCGTACACCGGCTCGTCGATCGGGCAGCACTGGATGTACGGCGGCAAGCACGTCCTGATCGTCTTCGACGACCTGAGCAAGCAGGCCGAGGCGTACCGGGCCGTGTCGCTGCTGCTGCGTCGCCCGCCGGGCCGCGAGGCGTACCCGGGTGACGTCTTCTACCTGCACTCCCGGCTGCTGGAGCGCTGCGCGAAGCTCTCCGACGAGATGGGCGGCGGCTCGATGACCGGTCTGCCGATCATCGAGACCAAGGCGAACGACATCTCGGCGTTCATCCCGACCAACGTCATCTCCATCACCGACGGCCAGATCTTCCTGGAGACCGACCTGTTCAACCAGGGCGTCCGGCCGGCGATCAACGTCGGCACCTCGGTCTCCCGGGTCGGCGGTGCCGCGCAGGTGAAGCCGATGAAGAAGGTCTCCGGCTCGCTGCGGTTGAACCTGGCCCAGTACCGTGAGTTGGAGGCGTTCGCCGCCTTCGCCTCGGACCTGGACAAGGCCTCCCGGGCCCAGCTGGAGCGGGGTTCCCGCCTGGTGGAGCTGCTCAAGCAGTCGAACTACACGCCCTTCCCGGTGCAGGATCAGGTCGTCCTGGTCTGGGCCGGGGTCGAGGGCAAGCTGGACGACATCCCGGTCGGCGAGATCGGCCGCTTCGAGTCCGAGTTCCTGCAGTACCTGCGGCACCGGCACGAGGGGATCCTCGCGCAGATCGCGGGCGGCACCTGGGGCGACGACGTCATCGCCTCCCTGGACGCGGCGATCAGCGACTTCAAGAAGCTCTTCCTGGGCAAGGAGGACGAGCGGCGGATCAACGAGCCGGCCGCCGAGCCGCTGGCCGGCGAGGAGGACCGGGAGACGGTTACCCGGTTCCAGGACGAGCCGACCGACCGTCCGGCTGGAAGCTGACCGATGGCCGCCCAGGTACGCGTACTCCGCCAACGCATCCGCGCGGCGAAGTCGATGAAGAAGATCACCAAGGCGATGGAGCTCGTCGCGACGAGCCGGATCGCCAAGGCCCAGGAGCAGGTGGCGGCCTCCCTGCCCTACTCCCGGGCCATCACCGAGGTGCTCACGGCGCTGGCGTCCAACACGCGGATCGACCATCCGCTACTCACTCCCCGGGAGCGGGTGCGGCGGGCCGGTGTGCTGCTGGTCACCAGTGACCGGGGCCTGGCCGGCGGCTACAGCTCCAACGCCATCAAGACGGCGGAGTCGCTGCTCGCCCGGCTGCGCGCCGACGGCAAGGAGCCCTCGCTCTACGTCATCGGCCGCAAGGGCGTGCAGTACTACCGGTTCCGCAACCGGCCGATGACGGCGTGCTGGACCGGCTTCTCGGAGCAGCCGACCTTCGCCGACGCCCGGGAGGTGGGTGAGACGCTGATCAAGGCGTTCACCGCCGGTGTGGACGACGGCGACGGGGATCCGGGGCCGGACGGGGTTCTCGGTGTGGACGAGCTACACATCGTCTCCACCGAGTTCAAGTCCCTGATGACCCAGGTGCCGGTACCGCGGATCCTCGGACCGATGCAGATCGAGGACCGGCCCCGTTCCGAAGGCATTCTGCCGGCCTACGAATTCGAGCCGGAGGCGGAGGCGCTCCTCGACGCGCTGCTGCCGAAGTACATCAACACGCGGATCTACGCGGCGTTGGTCGAGTCGGCGGCGAGCGAGTCGGCGTCGCGGCGGCGGGCGATGAAGAGCGCCACCGACAACGCCGAAGAGATGATCGAGAAGTACACCCGCGAGATGAACTCGGCCCGCCAGGCCGGGATCACCCAGGAGATCAGCGAGATCGTCGGCGGCGCGAACGCGCTGGCCGCGTCGGGAAGTGAAGTGTGATGACTGTTTCCGCTACTGCTGATGGGCCGGCCGGCACCAACGCGGCCACCGGTCGCGTGGTCCGGGTCATCGGCCCGGTCGTCGACGCCGAGTTCCCGCGCGACGCGATGCCGGACCTGTTCAACGCCATGCACGTTGACGTGACCCTCTCCGGCGGCGAGAAGACGCTGACCCTGGAGGTCGCCCAGCACCTGGGGGACAACCTGGTCCGTGCGATCTCCATGCAGCCGACCGACGGCCTGGTCCGCGGGGTGGAGGTGCGGGACACCGGTTCGCCGATTACGGTGCCCGTGGGTGACACGGTCAAGGGCCACGTGTTCAACGCGATCGGCGAGTGCCTCAACCTGGAGCCGGGTGAGACGCTCAGTCCGGACGACCACTGGCAGATCCACCGCAAGGCCCCGGCCTTCGCGGACCTGGAGCCGAAGACGGAGATGCTGGAGACCGGCATCAAGGTCATCGATCTGCTCGCCCCGTACGTCAAGGGCGGCAAGATCGGTCTGTTCGGTGGCGCCGGCGTGGGCAAGACGGTGCTGATCCAGGAGATGATCACCCGGGTCGCCCGGAACTTCGGTGGTACCTCGGTCTTCGCCGGGGTGGGTGAGCGCACCCGCGAGGGTAACGACCTGATCGCCGAGATGACCGAGTCCGGCGTGATCGACAAGACCGCGCTGGTCTACGGCCAGATGGACGAGCCGCCGGGCACCCGCCTCCGCGTCGCCCTCTCCGCGCTGACCATGGCGGAGTACTTCCGGGACGTGCAGAAGCAGGAGGTGTTGCTCTTCATCGACAACATCTTCCGGTTCACCCAGGCCGGCTCCGAGGTCTCCACGCTGCTCGGCCGGATGCCGAGCGCCGTGGGCTACCAGCCGACGCTCGCCGACGAGATGGGCGAGCTCCAGGAGCGGATCACCTCGGTCCGGGGTCAGGCGATCACGTCGCTGCAGGCGATCTACGTGCCTGCTGACGACTACACCGACCCGGCGCCGGCCACCACCTTCGCCCACCTGGACGCGACCACGAACCTGGAGCGTTCGATCTCCGACAAGGGCATCTACCCGGCGGTGGACCCGCTGGCGTCCTCGTCCCGGATCCTCGCCCCGGAGTTCGTCGGCCAGGAGCACTTCACGGTGGCCACCGAGGTGAAGCGGATCCTGCAGCGGTACAAGGACCTGCAGGACATCATCGCGATCCTGGGTATTGAGGAACTCTCCGAGGAGGACAAGCTCACGGTCGGCCGGGCGCGTCGGATCGAGCGCTTCCTGTCGCAGAACACCTACGCCGCTGAGCAGTTCACCGGCATGAAGGGCTCGACGGTCCCGATCAAGGAGACCATCGAGGCGTTCAAGAAGATCAGTGAGGGTGAGTACGACCACTTCCCCGAGCAGGCATTCTTCATGTGCGGTGGCCTGGAAGACCTGGAGAACAAGGCCAAGGAGCTGATGGCGGAGGGCTGATTGCCCCCGCTGCGGCTACCGCCGCAGCCTGCGCGAGCAGCGACGAAAGGCCGCTCTGGTGGACGCCGGGGCGGCCTTTCGGTGCATCCGTTGCCGCCTTTGTGGTCGCGGGCTTCGCATCGACGGTGGGTGATCTTGATGTGTGGCGCGGTACCGTTCACGCGCGTCGCGCTGACCGTGCGCGCATTCGTGCAATCATTCGCTGACGTGCGCCCGTCCCGACAGACGTTGACGAACGGAGATGATCGTGGGTAAGGCCGGCAAAGGCGGTAAGAAGCCGTCGGTGTGGGCGGGCGTGCCGCGGTGGGCCCAGGTGTGCACCGTCTTCGGCGCTGTCTTGATGTTCGTCAGTGGCGTGGCACTGGTCGGTGTCGAGGCGCTGGTGGCACGGTACGAGGGTGCGGTGGGCAAGGCGGACCTGTTCGGGGACCAGGCGGCGGGAGCCAATGAGCGCACGAGCGACATCAAGGGCCCGCTCAACATCCTGCTCGTCGGCGTTGACCCGCGCAAAGAGGAGCAGCTACCGCTGGCTGACTCGATCATGGTGCTGCACGTGCCGGAAGAGCTCGACCAGGCATACCTCTTCTCGATGCCCCGGGATCTCTACGTCGAGATTCCCGCTTTCGACAAGGCCGGATTCCGCGGCGGTACGGACAAGCTCAACGCGGCGATGTCTTACGGAAGCCGGATGCAGGGGGAGAATCCCAGCACGGCGCAGGGCTTCGAACTGCTCGCCAAGACGGTCCAGTCGATCACCGGCATCCAGCGGTTCGACGCCGGAGCGATCATCAACTTCGGTGGCTTCATCAAGATTGTGGATGCGATGGGCGGCGTCACCATGGACATCGAGCGTGAGGTGCGCTCGGAGCATCGCCATCCCGACGGCACGCACCGGGAACTGCGCCCCGGCGGTGGGGGATACCTCGGTGAGCAGGCGGTCTACCCGGAGGGGGAGCAGCTCCTCGAGGGTTGGCAGGCGCTGGACTACGTCCGTCAGCGCTACCCCAAGAACGGTGTGCCAGACGGTGATTATGGCCGCCAGCGGCACCAGCAACAGTTCGTCAAGGCCATGGCGAGCCAGGCCCTCAGCGCTGATGTGGTGACCAACCCGATCAAGCTGGACTCGGTGCTTCGGGCGGCTGGTGAGTCACTGGTCTTCAACGGTCGGGGGCACAGCGTGATCGACTTTGGCCTCACCCTGAAGGACCTCCGGCCGAGCAACATTCAGATGATCAAATTGCCGGGCGGTGGCATCATGGATGGCGGGCAATACCGCGGTGAGCGCTTCGAGCCGGCCGTTCAGGATTTCTTCCAGGCGCTGCAGGACGAGCAGCTCGACGCGTTCCTGCTGGAGCACCCGGACTTCCAGAACAAGATCTGACGCTGACCGCATCGGGCCAAATCCGAACCCCGAGTGGCGTACGTCTCGCCACCCGCGTTACCGGCCCCCCGATGGCGAGACTAGAATTTCGGCAACCCGCCGCCGCAGCAAGGAGACAGCGTGGCACAGCAGCTTCACGTCGAGCTCGTAGCCGTCGAGGAGACGGTATGGTCCGGCGAGGCCGAGATGGTCATGGCCCGGACGACCGAGGGTGAGCTTGGTGTGATGCCGGGGCATGCTCCCCTGCTCGGCCAGCTCGCGGAGTCCGGCCAGGTTCGGATCAAGGTCCCCGGAGGCGACCAGCTCTCCTACGAGGTGGCTGGCGGTTTTCTCTCCGTGAGCGACAAGGGCGTCACCGTCCTGGCCGAGAGCGCCAGCCCGGTCCGGGCCGCGCAGGGTAGCTGAGCGCCACCCGGCGATGGAGATCGTCGAAGGGGTCGGGATCGGCATCGCCGTTGTCGTCGGCGCGCTCCTGATTCTCTTCGTCCGGCGGGCGTTGGTGACCCGCAGCGGGGGAATTATCCGGCTCAGCGTCCGGACCTCCGCGATGCTCGATGGCCGGGGTTGGGCCCCCGGCTTCGGCCGTTTTGTGGGGGACGAGCTTCGCCTCTACCGGATGTTCAGTCTCGCCCTCCGTCCCCGGCGGACGCTCTCCCGGAAGGGCCTCGCGGTGGAACGCCGTCGGCTGCCGGAAGGGCAGGAGCGGTTTTCGATGCCCGCCGATTGGATCATCCTCCGCTGCACCAGCCGCCGCGCCCCGGTCGAGATCGCTATGGCGCGCTCGACCGTCACTGGGTTTCTTTCCTGGCTTGAGGCCGCTCCTCCGGGAGCGGCCTCGCCGAATCTAACTGCCCAGGACTGGCCAGCGGCCTAGCGCGCCGCCCGCCGAGCGGCACCAGAAACCCGCCGAGCGGCACCAGAAACCCGCCGAGCGGCACGGGGGGAACCCCGGTCGAACAATCCTGCTGTTTTCCCCGTCGAGCTGCTGCCCTTGGGCGCGGATGGTATCCGGCAGGTCGGGTATGCAGACCGCGGTGCGGTGCGGTGCGCCGGCTCCCACACCGGCGCGTCGGACGGTTTCGGTCAGTGCTTACCGCCGGGTACCCATAGCACATCTCCGGCCGGATTTGCCGTCCTTGACAGGATAAAGAGTAGATCGGAGAGCCGGTTGAGATACTTTGCCGGGAGCGTGCTGGTTCGGTCGGGGTCCTGGGTGATCAGGGCCCAAGCCGCACGCTCGGCGCGCCGGGCTACCGTCCGCGCAACATGCAGTAGCGCCGCGCCAGCGGTGCCGCCGGGGAGGGTGAAGGAGTCGAGCTTGCTCAGGCGTGCGTTGTATTCGTCGCACCAGGCCTCAAGGCGCTCGACGTACGCCTCGGTGACCCGCAGCGGCGGGTACTTCGGGTTCGGCTCGACCGGCGTCGCCAGGTCGGCCCCCACGTCGAACAAGTCGTTCTGGATAGCTCCAAGGATCGTGCGCAGCTCTTCGTTGAGTTGCCCGAGGGCGAGCGCCACGCCAATCGCCGCGTTGCACTCGTCCACGTCCGCGTACGCGGCGATCCGCGAGTCGGTCTTCGGAACCTGCTCGTTGTTGCTCAGCCTGGTCGTGCCGGCGTCGCCGGCCTTGGTGTAGATGCGCGTGAGGTGGACGGCCATGACGCACAGCCTACGGACACCGGATCTGATGATCCCGGACCGGCCGGACCCCGCCTGGCTGACCGGCCCGGGTGCTGCCGGCGGTGCGCCGGTTGACGATGCTATTCGGGTGCGGGGTGGCATCCAGATGGCCGGCACGGTGCATGTGGTGGGCGCCAAGAACTCAGCCTTGAAGCTCATGGCGGCCGCGCTGCTGGCGCCGGGCCGGAGTGTCATCACCAACGTCCCACGGATCACCGATATCGCAATCATGGGAGAGGTGCTGCGTGGGCTCGGCTGCGGGGTTCGGTTCGACGAGGACGATCCGGTGGACCCGATGGTGGCATACGGTGGGGTTCCCCGCTCCCGGTCGGTGATCATTGACGTGCCGGAGCGCCCCGACATCGACGCGGACTGCGATCTGGTTCGTCGGCTGCGCGCGTCGATCTGCGTCCTCGGTCCGCTGCTGGCGCGTCGGGGAGCTGTCCGGGTGGCCCAACCGGGGGGCGACGCGATCGGCTCGCGCGGGTTGGACATGCATATCTCCGGGCTCACCCGAATGGGCGCCGAGATCTCTGGGGAGCGCGGCTGCGTGGTCGCCACGGCTCCGCGTGGGCTGCGCGGCACCGAGATCGTGTTGGACTTCCCGAGTGTTGGCGCCACCGAGAACCTGGTGATGGCGGCGGTGCTCGCCCAGGGCACCACGGTCATTGACAACGCCGCCCGGGAACCCGAGATTGTGGACATCTGCACCATGCTCGAACGGATGGGTGCGCTCATCGACGGTGCCGGCACCTCGACGTTGACCGTCGTCGGCGTGCCGGGGCTGCATCCGGTACGGCACGCCACCGTGGGGGACCGGATCGTCGCGGGTACGTGGGCGTTCGGCGCGGCGATGACCCGGGGTGATGTGACGGTGACCGGCGCCTCCCCGGCCTTCCTCGACATCGCCCTGGACAAGCTGGTCTCCGCCGGTGCGCTGGTGGAGACCCGGCGGGACGCCTTCCGGGTCCGGATGGAGGAACGCCCCCGTGCCGTGGATGTGGTCACCCTGCCCTACCCCGGGTTCGCCACCGACCTGCTACCCATGGCGATCGGGCTGGCGGCGGTCAGCGACGGTGCCTCCCTGATTACCGAGAACATCTTTGACGGCCGGTTCATGTTCGCCAACGAGATGATGCGACTCGGCGCGGATATTCAGACCGACGGCCACCATGCCGTGGTCCGGGGGCGACAGCGACTCTCCGGGGGGCTGGTCCGGGCAACCGACATCCGGGCCGGAGCGGGCCTCCTGATCGCCGGGCTCTGCACCGACGGGGTCACCGAGGTCTCCCAGGTGCACCATGTGGACCGGGGCTACCCGGACTTCGTGGCGGACCTGCGGGCCCTCGGCGTCGAGGTGGAGCGGGGCGGCGCTGCCGACGGGGGTCTCTCGCTCGGACGGTGAGGGTGCCACGGTGGGCCTTGCGGGCCCGCAGCCGACCGCCGCCCTGCCCTTAAGCTGCGTTCAGGTCTGCCGGTTAGGGTGCAGGCAGACACCAATCGCAGTGAGGGAGTAAGCAGATGGCGGGTCGACTCGCAGTTGTCGGTGCTGGACTGATGGGCTCGGGAATCGC
Source organism: Salinispora goodfellowii (assembly GCF_059570675.1). Lineage (NCBI taxonomy): Bacteria > Bacillati > Actinomycetota > Actinomycetes > Micromonosporales > Micromonosporaceae > Salinispora > Salinispora goodfellowii. The sequence continues at coordinate 38,336 of NZ_JCANTD010000027.1, forward strand.
CCAGGTCGCGGCGCAGGCGGGCTGGCAGGTGACGCTGCGGGATCTGGACGACACGGCCACGAAGCGGGGCCTGGCGGGCATCCAGCGGTCGCTGGAGAAGTTCGCCGAGAAGGGGAAGATCTCGTCGGCCGACGCCGAGGCGGCACTCGGCCGGATCACTCCCACCACCGACCTGGCGGCGGCCGCCGACGCGGACATCGTCGTCGAGGCGGTCTTTGAGAAGCTTGAGCTCAAGCACGAGGTCTTCCGCGCGCTGGACAAGATCTGCAAGGCGGATGCGGTGCTCGCCACCAACACCTCGGCGATCCCGGTCACCCAGATCGCCACCGCCACCGAACGCCCCGAGTCGGTGGTCGGCACCCACTTCTTCTCGCCGGTGCCGATGATGAAGCTGTGCGAGTTGGTCCGTGGCTACAAGACCAGCGACGCCACCATCGACACGGCGAAGGCGTTCGCCGAGGAGATCGGCAAGACGGTCGTGGTCGTCAACCGGGACACCGCCGGCTTCGTGACCACCCGGCTGATCTGCGCGTTGGCGATGGAGGCGGTCAGCCTGGTCGAATCCGGCGTGATCTCCGCCGAGGATCTGGACAATGCCTGCAAGCTGGGCTTCGGCCACGCCATGGGCCCGTTGGCGACGGTGGACCTGACCGGGGTGGATGTGCTGCTCAACGCCACCCGCAACATCTACACCGACACCGCCGACGAGAAGTTCTTCCCCCCGGAGCTGCTCCAGCGGATGGCCACCGCCGGTGACCTGGGCCGCAAGACGGGCCAGGGCTTCTACTCGTACGGCTAGCCCCGGGCCGACCGGCTGGGCGGGCCCCTTCTGGACAGCGGTCCGAAGGGGCCCGCCGCTCCCGTCCGTTGATCCGGGCTCGCCCTCAGCCGTCGCGGCGGGTGGTCCAGCGGAAGGTGCCGAGGCAGAGCAGTAGCCCGATCACGCACCAGGCGGCCAGCACCAGGGCGACCCGACCCAGCTCGTACGAGCCACCGGGCTCCTGCCCGGCGAAGGTGCCCGGCAGGAAGACCGAGCGGAGCCCCTGACACATCCACTTGAGCGGGAAGAGCGCGGCCACCTGCTGCATCCAGCTCGGCAACTCGGTGAAGACGAAGAACACCCCGGAGGTGAACTGGAGGACGAGGGCGACCGGGGTGACCACCGCCGAACCGCTGCGGGCCGTCCGCGCCAACGAGGAGATCGCGATGCCGCAGAGCGTGCAGGCGGTGATGCCGAGGACGGAGACCCAGCCGAAGGTCAGCCACTTCGTGGCGGTGCCGGGCAGTTGTAGGTCGAACGCGGCCACCGATACGGCGAGCAGCAGCACGGTTTCGGTGATGCCGACCACCACGACCATGATTACCTTGCCGGCGAAGTACACCCACTTCGGCATCGGTGTGCCGCGGTAGCGCTTGAGCACCCCGCGGTCTCGTTCGATCGGAATCCAGATGCCGAGGTTCTGGAAGCTCACCGTCATCAGACCGGCGGCGATCATGCCGGTGATGAAGTACTGGGGAAAGCTCACTCCGGGCGCGATCTCGCCGTCGAAGACCGCGGCGAAGATCAGGATCATGACGACCGGAAATCCCATCGTGAACACGACGGACTCCCGGCTGCGCAGGAACTGGGTGAGCTCCAGCCGGCCCTGCCGCAGCGCGAGGGCGAGTGGGCCGGGCTGTTGGCTCGCTGCCCCGGTGGCCGTGGCGGGCTTCAACGTCGTGGTCATCGGTGTCCGATCATCTGCAGGTAGATGTCCTCGAGGGTCGGCCGGGTAACCGTGAGCCCGGGCACCTCGCCGCCGAAGCGCGCGGCCAACTCCGTCACCAGCTCCGTGGGCGTCGCGCTCTCCGCGCTCTCGGTAAGCCCCTCAGGCGTACGCCAGGAGACCGTCGCGTGGGCCTGTTGCCGGTCGCCCAGGTGTTCGGGTGCAGCTACCTCGATCAGCCGGCCGCCGGCGATCACCCCCACCCGGTCCGCGAGCGCCTCCGCTTCGTCGAGATAGTGCGTGGTCAGTACGATCGTCGTGCCGGCCGCCGCCAGATCCCGAATCAGCTGCCAGAACTCGCGCCGTGCCTCGGGGTCGAAACCGGTGGTCGGTTCGTCGAGGAAGAGCAGCTCGGGCCGGCCGATGATGCCGAGCGCCACGTCCAGGCGGCGCTTCTGTCCGCCGGAGAGGGTGTGGGTGCGGGCCCGGGCCTTGCCCGCCAGCCCGACCCGGGCGATCACCTTCTCCGGATCGTCGGCGTCGGCGTAGAAGCCGGCGAAGTGGTGGACCAGCTCGGAGACGTTGAGCTCGTCGAACTCGCCGACGCCCTGCAGGACGATGCCGATCCGGTTGCGCCAGTCCGCGGCGGGGGCCGTCGGGTCGCTGCCGAGCACCGAGACCTCGCCGGCGTCGCGCCGCCGGTAGCCCTCCAAGATCTCCACGGTGGTCGTCTTGCCGGCGCCGTTCGGGCCGAGGAGGGCGAACACCTCACCCCGGCGGACCTCCAGGTCCACCCCGGCCACGGCCACGTTCTTCCCGTACGCCTTGCGTAGCCCCCGCGCGACGATCGCGAGCTCGTTGTCCATGCAACAAGTGTGCTGCCCCCGCGCAACCGGACGCGCTCCGGGGTGTGGTGGTCGCTGTGGAATTTTCCACAGCGCGCTCTACCCGTCAGTAACTTAGACTCCCGCCATGGACGAGAAGGCCCCCCCAGGTCGGCTGCCCGAGCGGGACCGTCCGTGGGTGATGCGAACCTACGCCGGGCACAGCTCGGCCGCCGCGAGCAACGCGCTCTTCCGCCGCAACCTGGCGAAGGGGCAGACCGGGCTGTCGGTCGCCTTCGACCTGCCCACCCAGACCGGGTACGACCCCGATCACGAGCTCGCCGCCGGGGAGGTCGGCCGGGTCGGGGTGCCGGTGGCGCACCTCGGTGACCTGCGGGCTCTCTTCCAGGGCCTTCCCCTGGAAGAGATGAACACCTCGATGACCATCAACGCGCCGGCGATGTGGCTGCTCGGCCTCTACCGCACCGTCGCGGCCGAGCAGGGGGCGCAACTCGACCGCTGCGCCGGCACGACCCAGAACGACATCATCAAGGAGTACCTGTCCCGCGGGACCTACATCTTCCCGCCGGCAGCGTCCCTGCGGCTGACTGCCGACCTCATCGCGTACACGCTCGAGGAGATGCCCCGGTGGAATCCGGTCAACATCTGCTCGTACCACCTCCAGGAGGCCGGCGCCACCCCGGTCCAGGAGGTCGGCTTCGCGCTCGCCACCGCGGTCGCCGTCCTCGACGCCGTCCGGGACTCCGGGCAGGTGCCGGCCGAGCGGATGGGAGATGTGGTCCAGCGGATCAGCTTCTTCGTCAACGCCGGCGTGCGCTTCGTCGAGGAGATCGCCAAGATGCGGGCCTTCGGTGCGCTCTGGGACGAGATCACCCGCGACCGGTACGGCGTGGCGAACCCGAAGCAGCGCCGGTTTCGCTACGGCGTCCAGGTCAACTCCCTGGGGCTGACCGAGGCGCAACCGGAGAACAACATCCAACGCATCGTGCTGGAGATGCTCGGCGTGACCCTCTCCCGGAGTGCCCGGGCCCGGGCGGTGCAGCTCCCCGCCTGGAACGAGGCCCTTGGCCTGCCCCGACCGTGGGACCAGCAGTGGTCGCTGCGGATGCAGCAGGTGCTCGCGTACGAGTCGGACCTGCTGGAGTACCCCGACCTGTTCGACGGTTCACACCTGATGACGGCGCTGGTTGACGAGATCGTGTCCGGAGCCCGGGTCGAGTTGGAGAAGGTGCTGGAGCTGGGGGGCGTGGTCGCCGCGGTCGAGACCGGCTACCTGAAGAGCGCCCTGGTCGCCTCGCTCGCCGACCGGCGACGCCGGATGGAGGCCGGCACCGATGTGGTGGTCGGCGTCAACCGGTTCACCGAGACCGAGCCCTCCCCGTTGACCGCGGCCGGCGCCGCCGCGATCGAACAGGTCGACCCGGCGGTGGAGGTAGCCGCCACGATGGCCGTACGCCACTGGCGGGCCAGCCGGGACGCGGTAGCCGTGGACGCGGCGCTCGCCCGGCTCCGCGCGGACGCCGCGTCCACCACGAACCTGATGTCGGCCACGCTCGACTGCGTACGCGCCGGGGTGACCACCGGTGAGTGGGCGGGCGCGCTGCGGGAGATCTTCGGGGAGTACCGGGCCCCCACCGGCCTGTCCGGGGCGGTCGGTTCCGGCGTGGACGGCCAGCTGTCGGCGGTCCGGGCCCGGGTCACCGCCACCGCCCGGCAACTGGGCAGTGGACGGCTGCGGCTGCTGGTCGGCAAGCCCGGTCTGGACGGGCACTCCAACGGTGCCGAGCAGATCGCGGTCCGGGCCCGGGACGCCGGATTCGAGGTGGTCTATCAAGGCATTCGGCTGACCGCTGGGCAGATCGTGGCCGCCGCCGTGGAGGAGGACGTCGACCTGGTCGGCCTCTCGGTTCTCTCCGGCTCGCACCTGGCGGCGGTGCCGGCCGTCCTGGCGGGGCTGCGCGCCGCCGGGCGGGGGGATCTGCCCGTCGTGGTCGGCGGCATCATCCCGGAGGCGGACACGCAGACTCTTCGGGATGCCGGGGTTGCCCGGGTCTTCACGCCGAAGGATTTCGCGCTCACCGGGGTGATCAACGAGTTGGTGACCGTGGTCCGCCACGCCAACGGCCTGCCGGAGCAGTAGTTCCGTTACCCTCGTCGGGTGCGGTTGGTGATTGCGAAGTGCTCTGTGGACTATGTTGGACGGCTCTCGGCCCACCTGCCGCCAGCCACCCGTCTGGTGATGGTGAAGGCGGACGGGTCGGTGTCGATCCACGCCGACGACCGGGCCTACAAGCCGTTGAACTGGATGAGCCCCCCGTGCCGGCTGGAGGAGGCCCCCGGCGTCTGGCGGGTGGTCAACAAGGCCGGTGAGGAGCTGCGGATCACCCTGGAGGAGGTCTTCCAGGACACCGCGTACGAGCTGGGTGTCGATCCGGGCCTGCGGAAGGATGGCGTGGAGGCGCACCTTCAGGAGCTGCTGGCGGCCAGCCCGGAGACGCTGGGTGAGGGCTTCACGCTGGTTCGCCGGGAGTACATGACGGCGATCGGCCCGGTGGACCTGTTGTGCCGGGACGCGGCGCAGGGTGCCGTGGCGGTCGAGGTGAAGCGTCGCGGTGAGATCGACGGGGTGGAGCAGCTCACCCGCTACCTGGAACTACTCAATCGGGACCCACTGCTGGCGCCGGTGCAGGGTGTCTTCGCCGCGCAGGAGATCAAGCCGCAGGCGCGGGTGCTCGCCACCGATCGGGGAATCCGCTGCGTTGTCCTGGACTATGACAAGCTGCGCGGCATCGAGCGGGACGAGCTGACCCTGTTCTGAGCCGCCCGCGGCCCGAAGGCAGGGCGCCGCGGAGCGGGTCAGCGGCCGTAGAAGCGCTTGACGAGTTTGACCAGTCGGGCGATGTCCGCGTCGGTGCGGTCGAAGGTCGTCGCGGGCAGCAGCGACCGGGCCCGGCGTCGGGTGATGGCCTTGGGGCGGGCGAACTCCCGCAGCCCGTCCGCGCCGTGGATCCGCCCGAAACCGGAGTCACCCACACCGCCGAAGGGCAGGGTGGACATCCCGGCGAAGGTCAGGGCCGAGTTCACCGAGGCCATTCCGGAGCGCAGCCGCTGCGCGACCGCCATCGCCCGACGCCGACCGAAGACCGAGCCGCCGAGGCCGTAGCGCAGCGCGTTGGTCCGGGCGACCGCCTCGTCCACGTCGCGGACCCGGTTGATGGTCAGGGTGGGGCCGAAGGTCTCCTCGCGTACGGCGGCGGAGTCCTCCGGCACGTCCACCAGCACGGTCGGCTGCACATACGGCGGCTGCACCGCGTCTGCCCCGCCGAGCACCGCCCGGCCACCGCGGGCCAGCGCGTCGTCGATGTGCCGGCGGATCACCTCCAGCTGGCTCGGCATGGTGATCGGGCCGATGTCGGTGCCGTCGGCGCCCACGGTGAGTCGGCCGGCCCGCTGGACCACCCGGTCAACGAAGCGGTCGAAGACCCCCTCGACGGCGTAGACCCGTTCGATGCCGATGCAGGTCTGACCGGCGTTGGTGAGACCGCCCCAGACGGCTGCCGCGGCCGCGGCGTCCAGGTCGGCGTCGGTGTCGACGATCATCGCGTCCTTCCCGCCGGCCTCGATGAGCACGGGGGTCAGGGACTCGGCGCAGGCGGCCATCACCTTTCGAGCAGTCGCTGTGGACCCGGTGAAGGCCAGCTTGTCGACGCCGGACCGGCACAGCGCCGCGCCGACGTCACCGAGGCCGTGCACCGCGGCGAACACCGGCTCCTCGGTGACGACCTCGGCGAAGCTGTCCACCAGCCACTGGCCGACGGTCGGGGTGTACTCGCTGGGCTTGAGGACCACGGCGTTGCCTGCGGCCAGGGCGTAGGCGATGGAGCCGATCGGGGTGAACACGGGGTAGTTCCACGGGCCGATCACGCCGACCACCCCGTACGGCTGGTATTCCAGGTGGGCGGCGAACTCCGCCAGCATCAGCCGGGACCGTACCCGGCGGGGGCCGAGCACCCGCTTGGCGTTGCGCGCGGCCCAGTCGAGGTGCTCGACGGCGGTGACCACCTCGACGACGGCCTCGGCGACCGGCTTGCCGCCCTCGACATGCACCAGCTCGGCGAGCTCCTCGATCCGGGACGCCAGCCGGCTCCGCCAGCGCAGCAGCCGTTCCCGTCGGGCGGCCACGCCGAGCCCGGCCCACCACCCGCTGGCGGCACGGGCCCGGGCGACGGTTGCTTCGACCTCGGCGGGGGAGGCGACCGGCAGCCGCCCCGCCTCCACGCCGGTTGCCGGGTTCGTCGACACGAGTCGACCGTCCTCGATCACTGGCATGCCCGGAACATGTACAGCCGTCATGGCAGAAGTCTAGACCCGGCTTGCTACTCGCCGGTAGGGCCGGCGGTGCCCGCCTACTGTCGCCCCGGCGCCGTGACATAGCCCACGGCATCTCGACAACCCTGCGGCACATGGCAGACTCGCGCGCAGACCTTAGCGGCCGTTAACGCCGGCTGCATGGAGCTGACCAGGGAGGCTTGGCGTGACGCGCGAGTTCGCCAGTGTGGGTGTGGTGGGTCTGGGCACCATGGGTGCCGGCATCGTCGAAGTCTTCGCCCGAAACGGCATCGACGTCGTCGCCGTCGAGGTGACCGAGGCCGCGCTGGAGCGCGGCCGGGCGACCCTCACCGGCTCGACCGACCGGGCGGTCGCCAAGGGCAAGCTCGCGGCGGCCGACCGGGACGCGCTCCTGGCCCGGGTCAACTGGCAGGTCGGGCTGGCGGCCCTGCACGCGGCCGACCTGGTGATCGAGGCCATTCCCGAGCAGCTCGATCTGAAGCAGCGAATTTTCGCGGAGCTGGATCGGGTCTGCAAGCCCGAGACGGTGCTGGCCACGAACACCTCGTCGCTGTCGGTAACCGAGATCTCGGTGGCCACGACCCGCCCCAACCAGGTAATCGGCATCCACTTCTTCAACCCGGCGCCGGTCATGAAGCTGGTGGAGATCGTCCGGACGGTGGTCACCTCGGCCGAGGTCGTCGCCGACGTGGAGCGGCTCTGTGCGCGGCTGGGCAAGGTCGATGTGACGATCAGCGACCGAGCGGGCTTCATCGCCAACGCCCTGCTCTTCGGTTACCTCAACCATGCGGTCAGCCTGGTCGAGGCGCGGTACGCCAGCCGGGAGGACATCGACGCGGCGATGAAGCTCGGCTGCGGGTTGCCGATGGGTCCGTTGGCGTTGATGGATCTGATCGGGCTGGACACCGCGTACGAGATTCTGGACACGATGTACCGGCGGGGCGGCCGGGACCGGCGACACGCCCCGGTGCCGCTGATCAAGCAGATGGTCACCGCCGGGCTGCTCGGTCGGAAGTCGGGGCGCGGCTTCTACACCTACGAGCGGCCGGGTTCGCCGGTGGTCGTACCGGACGACCAGACGCCGGTGGATGCGGAGTCGACGGTCGAGGCCGGTGCGCGGGGCATCGCGAAGGTCGGTGTGGTCGGTTCCGGGACGATGGCGACCGGCATCATCGAGGTCTTCGCCAAGGCTGGCTACGAGGTGGTCTCGGTGACCCGCGGGGCGGAGAAGTCCGGCAAGCTCTTCGAGGCGGTCAAGACCTCGCTCAACAAGGGCGTGGTGCGGGGCAAGCTGGGCGAGGCCGACCGGGACGCCGCGCTGGGCCGGGTCACGTGGTCCGCGACCTTGGAGCATCTCGCCGACGTCGACCTGGTGGTCGAGGCGGTCATCGAGGAGCTGAGTGTCAAGAAGGCGCTCTTCGCCAGCCTCGACGAGATCTGCAAGCCCGGTGTCGTGCTCGCCACCACCACCTCGTCGCTGCCGGTGATCGATGTCGCGATGGCCACCCAGCGTCCAGCGGACGTGGTCGGCCTGCACTTCTTCAACCCGGCACCGGTCATGTCACTGGTGGAGATCGTGCAGACCATCCGCACCTCGGCGGAGACCACCGCGACCGCGAAGGCGGTCTGCGGTGAGCTGGGCAAGACTGGTGTGGTCTGCGGTGACCGCTCCGGGTTCATCGTCAACGCGCTCCTCTTCCCGTACCTTAACGACGCGGTGAAGATGCTGGAGGCGAGCTACTCGACCGCCGACGACATCGATCATGCGATGAAGCTCGGCTGCGGCTACCCGATGGGTCCGTTCGAGTTGCTCGACGTGGTCGGCCTCGACGTGTCCCTGGCTATCCAGCGGGAGCTGTACCTGGAACTGCGCGAGCCGGGGTTCTCCCCCGCGCCGCTGCTGGAGCACCTGGTCACCGCCGGCTATCTGGGCCGGAAGGCTGGCCGGGGCTTCCGCGATCACACTCGTCGCTGAGCGGTGGGGCAGGTACGGGCCGGTCGCGTCGCCGGCCCGCCGACGCCGTACGACGTCCTCCCGCCGTACGCTGGAGGGTGTGAGCCCTCGTCGTAACCGATCCCGCCGGGATGAGAGCGTGCAGTTCGATTCCGCGCGGCTGCGGCAGGGGGTCGAGTCGGTGCAGCAGTGGCGGGACGGCGACTGGCAGGTCCGGTTGATCAGCGGCGGCGCGTCGGTGAAGACCTACCGTTGCCCCGGTTGTGACCAGGAGATCCGGCCCGGGGTGGCGCACGTCGTGGTATGGCCCGCCCAGGGGTGGGGGGACCTGACCGACCGCCGGCACTGGCACAGCGGCTGTTGGCGCGCCCGGGACCGGCGGGCACCGATCGTGCAGCGGGGCCGCGGCGCGCCCCGCCACGGGTGAGGCGCGATCTGGTTGCCGTCTCCTGACCCCGGCCGGGTTGCCGGCCCGGTGACGGGGGAGACTGGGCGGGTGAGCACACCCATCCGCGCCTCGTCGATCCTGCCCGGCCGCCGGGAGGAGATCGAGCTGCACACCGCCGACGGGCTGTGCCTCGTTGGTGAGCTGGCCCGCCCGGTCGACCGCGCGCCGGTCGCCACGTTGGTCTGCCTGCACCCGCTGCCCACCCACGGCGGGATGATGGACAGCCACGTGTTCCGCAAGGCCGCCTGGCGCCTGCCGGCCCTGGCGGACCTGGCGGTGCTGCGGTTCAACACCCGGGGTACGACCAGCCTGCGCGGTACCAGTGCGGGGACGTTCGACAACGCGGTCGGGGAGCGGTACGACGTCGCCGCCGCCATCGAGTACGCGGAGTTCCACGAGCTGCCGGAGATCTGGCTGCTGGGCTGGTCGTTCGGCACCGACCTGGCCCTGCGGTACGGCTGTGACCCGGCGGTGGCGGGTGCCCTGCTGCTCTCCCCGCCGCTGCGGTTCTCCGGCCCTGAGGAGCTGGCGAACTGGGCCTCCGCCGGCAAGCCGATCACGGCGTTGGTGCCGGAGTTCGACGACTACCTGCGGCCCGAGGAGGCGCGGGAGCGCTTCGCGGCCGTGCCGCAGGCTGAGGTGGTCGGAGTGCCGGGGGCCAAACACCTGTGGGTCGGTGACGCCGAGACCGTCCTCGACGAGGTCGTCCGGCGGGTCAACCCCTCCGTCCCCGTGCCGCTGCCGACCACCTGGGACGGCCCGATGGAGACCGGCGATGTCAGCGCGTACGCCGACCGCACGGTGGCGGCCTTCGCCGACCGGCCGGTGCCGGGCCCAGCGGCCGGTTAGCGGGAGTCCTGGCGCGGGATGACCACCTCGCGCAGGATCAGCTGGACCGCCGCGACGGTGGGGATCGCGATGAGGGCGCCCACCACGCCGATCAGGGCGACGCCGAGCAGCGCCGCCACCAGTGCGGCCACCTCGTTGACCTGCACCGACCGGCGCATTACCTTGGGGTAGATCAGGTAGTTCTCCACCTGCTGGTAGGTGAGGAAGAACAGCACGCAGGCGATTCCCACCGGCAGGTCGGTGGCGAAGCCGACCAGGCTCACGATCACCGCCCCGAGCGTGGCACCGATCTGCGGGATCAGGTCGGTCACCGCCACCACGACGGCCAGGGCGAACGGGTACGGCAACCCGGCAAGCAACGCGAAGACGAAGGTGCTCGTACCGGCAAGGAGGGCGATGATGAGCGCCCCGACGATGTACGCGCCGACCTTGGCGATGATTTCATCACCGATGAGACGTACCCGATCCCGACGGGACCGGGGGACGAGCGCGTACCCGAGCGACCGCAGCCGGTTGAAGTACGCCAGGAAGTAGATGGTGAGTACGAGCACGGTCAGGGTCCGGAAGGCGGTGCCGAAGATGAGCTGGGCGCCGCCGAGTACTCCGTCGAGTGCCTGGCCGAGGGTCCCGGTGTCCGCGGCCTGCTGCGCCCGTTCCACCAGGTCGTACCGCTCGATCAGCTCGTTGATGGTCTCATTGCGCCGCAGCGTCTCCAGGTAGCTGGGGAACTGCTCGATGAACTGGTTGGACTGGGTGATGATCGGTGGCACCAGGGCTACCGCCCCGCTGCACAGCAGGAGGAGCAGGGTCAGCATGACGACCGCGACCGCCAGCCCGTGGGGCAGCCCGAGCCGGCGTAGCCGCGCCACCGCCGGATAGAGCCCGACGGCGAGGAAGAGCGCGATCACGACGGGGACGAGTAGGCCGGCGGCGTTGCGCACGCCGAGGAAGAGGGCGTAGGCCAGCAGCGCACCGAGTCCACCGGTGAAGCCGACGAGGAAGCTGCTCCGCCGCAGGGGCCGCCCCGGCACGCCGAACCGCCCGGACCCCTGGTCGGCGCGGTGCTGCTGCGACTCCGGCTCGCCCGGCGCCACCGGAGCTCAGGCCGCTCGCCCAGCGCCGTTGCCGGCCCGCCGCGCCTCGCTCCGCCGTCGGCAGCGGCGAGCCAGGCCCAGGGTCGCCGTCCAGCCGGCCGGGCCCAGGATCGCCGTCCAGCCGGCCGGCTCAGTCCTTGTCAACGACGACCTTGCTCGGCTTGGAGCTGCGCTCGTCGGTGGTGGGCTTCGCCGGCCGGGTGTTGTTCTCACCGGTACTGGTGATCTTTGTGGGGGCGGCTGCCCGACCCCCTTCACCCGGTACGGCCGCGACGGTCGGCTCACCGTCCACCCCGGCGCTGGCCTCATCACCGTCCTTTGTGGTAACCGACTTCACGCTGCCCTTCGCGGACTCGTCAACTGCGGGTTCGATCCGCCCGCGGGCCGGCTGGCCGGCATCCGCCGGGTCGACCTTGCCGGCTCCGGCCCGGTCGCCGGCGGGCGGCGCCGGTGCGGCCGTGGGGGCCCGACCGTTGTCGGAATCGCCGCCGGCGGGCCCGACCGGAGCGGGCCCGACCGGAGCGGGCCCGACCGGAGCGGGCTTGGCCGCACCGGACAACTCCAGCCGAAGTTCTGCCACCTGTCGCTGCAGGTCGTCGGACTCCTGGCGGGATCGCCAGGTCTCTTGCCGCAGGTCAGCGAGTTGCTGCTGCGCCTGCGCGATCTCCGCCATCACCTGGGCGAGTTGCTGCCGGCTGGTCGCGGCCTCCTGCTGGGTCGCCGCCAGGTGCTGTTGGGTGGTGGCCAGAGCCTGCTGGGTGGTGGCGGCGTACTCCTCGAACTGGCGTCGGGAGGTGGCGGCGTACTCGTCGGCGGTACGGCGCTGCTCGGCCGCCGCCTCCTCGGCCTGGCCCAGCAGCGCCGATGCCTCCTGGTCGGCACGCTCGCGTAGGGTCCGGGCATCCTGCTCGGCGGTCCGCCGGATGCTCTCGGCAGCACCCTCGATCTCGTTTCGGCGGGCCGTGTACGTGGACTCCAACTCGGTCTTGCGCGAGGTGAACTCGGTTTCCAGCTCCTGCTGTCGGGTGGCGAAGCCGCCTTCCAGCTCCTGCTGTCGGGTCTCCAGCTCCTGCTGTCGGGTCTCCAGCTCCTGCTGTTGGCTAGCGAATCCGGTCTCCAACTCCTGCTGCCGGCTTGTGTACTGCTGCTCCAACTCGGCGTGCCGGGATTCGTGCTGCTGCTCCAACTCGGCGTGCCGGGATTCGTGCTGCTGCTCCAACTCGGCGTACCGGGATTCGTGCCGCTGCTCCAACTCGTCGCGGCGGCTGGCGAACTCCTGGTCGTCGGCGGCCCGGCGCTGGTCCAGCTCGCGGTCAGCCGCCGCCCGGCGGTTGTTGACCTCTTTCTCCACGCCCGCCCGCCACGCTCCCAGCTCCTGTTGGGCCTGGGCTCGGGTTTGCCGGGCGTACGCCTCGGTCTCGGTGCGTGTTTCCTGCGCGTACGCCTCGGCCTCGGCCCGCTGCCGCTTTGCCGCGTCGGCAGCCTGCTTGGCGAGTAGCTCCGCCTCCTGGCGGGCCTTGGCGTGGGCGGCCCGGCCGGCGGTGCTGGCGTCGTCGATGACCTGCTTGGCCTCCTGCTGGGCCTTGGCGTGGGTGGCCCGGCTCGCCTCGGTCGCCTGCTCCACGAGGCGTCCGGCCTCCTCCTGCGCCTTGGCCTGTACCTCCTTGGCGGCCTCCCGCAGCTCGGTCGCCTCCTGCTGGGCCTTGTCCTGCGCGGCGCGGGCCGCCTCGCGCAGCTTCGTCGCCTCCTGCTGGGCCCGCGTGTGCACCTCTTTCGCGGTGTCCCGCAGTTGGGTAGCTTCCTGCTGGGCCCGCGTCAGCGCCTCCTGCGCGTTCTTGCGTTGCCGGGCGGCCTCCTCGGTCGCCGCCTTCACCGCGGCGTCTGCCTCCATGGCCGCGGCGTTGACCGTGGCGTCTGCCTGTTCGGTGGCGGTTTTGACGGTGGCCTCTGCCTGTTCGGTGGCGGTTTTGACCGTGGCCTCTGCCTGTTCGGTGGCGGTTTTGACCGCGGCGTCTGCCTGTTCGGTGGCGGCCTTGACGGTGGCGTCTGCCTGTTCGGTGGCGGCCTTGACGGTGGCGTCTGCCTCCGCTTTCCGAGCTGCGGTGTGCCGCTCCTCCTCGACCCGGCGAGTGGCCAGGGCCAGCTCGAAGTCCTCGAGTGCTTGGGCCGCCTCGGCCCGTGCCTCGTCAATGATGTGCTCGGCGGCGGCTCGGCGGGAATCGATCTCCTTGTTCGCGGCGGCGAGGATCTCTTCGGCCTGTTCTTCGGCGAGGGTGAGGACCTGCTCGACGCGGGGTCCAAGGTGCCGGAAGGAAGCGCGGTCCACCACGCCGACCTGCTTGCGGACCTGGGCGAGATCTCGCTGGAGCACCTCCACCTGGCCGGCCAGCTTATGGATTTGGGTGTAGGCCTGCTCTCGCTCGGCGGTCAGGGTGGCGATCTCGTGCTCGGCGCGAGCGACGTACCGATTGACCTGCCCTTTCACGTACCCCCGCAGGCCGGACTCGAAGCTGGGCTCCGTAGTCACATCCCCGCCGAGAGCGAACAGTTCCTCGCCGTTCGACATGCCCCCATCCTCACACGCAATCGGCCCTCTTGGGGTGATACGGACTCGTCGGATGCAGCGGTTCAACCGGTGCGATCCGGACTTACAGCAACGTACGGCGCGGGGCGACACCGGATGTCCAGCATCGCCCCGCGTGGTGGAACAGGTCTGGCTGCGCCGATCAGCTGGCTGATTCGGTGCTCTCGCTCTTCTTCGCCTCCGTGGTGTCCTCCGATTTCGCCTCCGTGGCGGCAGCCACGGCGGAGGCTGCGGCCACCGCGGCGTCCGGTCCCGTACCCGGGACGATGCCGGCGAGCCCGGAGAGCATCTGGCCGAGCTGAGAGGTGACCGCGTCCTTCTGGCGGGTCAGATCCTCGACCTCGCGGCGGGCCGTCTGAGTGGCCAGGTCGGCCTCGGCGCGGGCCTCGGTGAGCAGTCGCTCCGCCTCGGTCTTCGCTTCGTTCAGGCTCTTCTCGGCGGTCGCCTTGGCCCCTTCGACCGTGTCGTGGGCGGTGCGTTCCGACTCGACCCGGCGAGCTTCGGCGCGCTGTTCGATCTCCTTGGCCCGCTCCTGGGCGGCCCGGGCCCGCTCCTCGGCCTCGTTGACCAGCTTCTGGGTCTGGGCTACCTGGGTGGCGTGCCGCTCCGACTCCTCGCGCTCGGCCTTCTCCCGCCGCTCGGCCAGCTGCAGCTCAAGGGCCTGTAGGTCCTTGTCGCGCTTGTCCCGCGCGTCGGTGAGGAGCTTCGTCGCCTCGGCGCGCTTCTCCTCGGCCTCGCGGGCGGCCTTCGCCCGCTGCTGAGTGATCTCCCGCTCCGCGGTGGCGCGGAGGGTGGAAACCTCCCGCTCGACGGTGGACTTCAGCTCGGCCACCTCGTGCGCGGTGACGGTACGCAGCTGCTTGGTCTCCCGATCGGCGTCGGCCCGCAGGGTGTCGGCCTCGCGGCGGGCCTGGACGCGAACCTCGGCCGCCTCGCGCTCCGCGGCGGTCCGGACGTTGCCCACCTCCCGCTCCGCGGTGGCCTTCATCGCCGCCACCTCGGCCCGCGCCTTGTCAGTGATCTCCCGGGCCTCGAGGCGGGCGGCGGAGAGAATGCCCTCGGACTCCCGCTTCGCCTCGTTGCGGTGGTCGTTGGCGTGCTCCTCGGCGAGCCGGAGGATCTGCTCAACGCGGGTGCCGATGCCGGAGAGGGTCGGCCGATTGTTCTCTTCGAGTTGCTTGCTGGCCTCGGAGAGCTTCTGGTCGAGGGCGGTCATCCGCTGCTCGGCCTGGCGGAGCCGGCGCTGCGCGTCGTTCATCCGCTGCTCGGCCTCGGCGCGGGCCTGCTCGGACTGGGTCAGCGCGGCGCTCAGCCGACCAAGGAAGTCGTCAACTTGACCTTTGTCGTAGCCGCGCAGGGTGACGGTGAAGTCCGGCTGGGTGTTCGCGCTATCGAAGAACGCAAGAGGGGAGGACTGCTGCTGGGGCATTGGGACATACTGGCAGACGACCTGGGGGCCTTCGCAAGAGCGCCCCGGCCTTTGCCATCCTCATTACAGGGTCAACCCGGTCGGGTCGCCGCGGCCGACCAATCGTCGACCTTGGCAGCTCCCGGCCGCCCTGACGATCTGAAGTGGGCTCTGAAATGGGGCCGTGAGCAAGGACTCGCGGCCCCATTCCGTTCTGCACCCGTATCGGGGGAGCCGGTATCGTTCGAATGGGTGTCCAGGCCAGCGAATGGAAAGCAATCCAGCCACCACATTGGTGGCGACCCGTGCCCCGTCTGATCAGTGACCGCGGAACCGGTTGATCGCCGCCTCGTGCCGCGCGCGGAACTCGGGGTCGCGCACACCGAGGCCGTCCGCCGGAGCGAGGCAGCGAACCCCGACCTTGCCCTGGTGCGCGTTTCGGTGCACCTCATATGCGGCCTGGCCGGTCTGCTCCAGGCTGTAGGTCCTAGACACGGTTGGGTGGATCTTGCCGAGGGCGATCAGCCGGTTCGCCTCCCACGCCTCCCGGTAGTTGGCGAAGTGGCTGCCGACGATCCGCTTCAGGTGCATCCAGAGGTAGCGGTTGTCGTACTGGTGCTGGTAGCCACTGGTCGAGGCGCAGGTGACCACGGTGCCGCCGCGTTTGGTGACGAAGACGCTGGCGCCGAAGGTCTCCCGCCCCGGGTGCTCGAAGACGACGTCGGGGTCCTCGCCGCCGGTCAGCTCGCGAATCCGTTCCCCGAAGCGACGCCACTCGTCCGGGTCCTGGGTCTGCTCGTCCTTCCAGAACCGAAAGTCTTCGGCCGCCCGGTCGATCACCAGCTCCGCGCCCATCCGCCGGCACAGCTCCGCCTTTTCCGGCGAGGAGACCACGCAGACCGGAATCGCACCGCCGGTGAGCGCCATCTGGGTGGCGTAGCTGCCCAGGCCGCCTGAGGCCCCCCAGATCAGTACCACATCCCCCTGCTTCATGTTGGCGCCGTGGTGGGAGACGAGCTGTCGGTACGCGGTGGAGTTGACCAGTCCCGGGCTCGCCGCCTCCTCCCAGCTGAGGTGGCGGGGCTTCGGCATGAGCTGGTTGGCCTTGACGATCGCCAGCTCGGCCAGACCGCCGAAGTTGGTCTCGAAGCCCCAGATCCGCTGCTGTGGGTCGAGCATGGTGTCGTCGTGTCCGGCGGCCTCCTCCAGTTCCACCGAGAGGCAGTGGGCGACGACCTCGTCGCCGGCCTGCCACCGGGTTACGCCGGGACCGGTGCGCAGCACGACGCCGGCCGCGTCCGAACCGACCACGTGGTACGGCAGGTCGTGTCGCCTGGTCAGCTCGGAGAGTCGGCCGTAGCGCTGGAGGAACTTGAAGGTTGGTAGCGGTTCGAAGATGCTCGTCCAGACCGTGTTGTAGTTGATGGCGCTGGCCATCACCGCCACCAGCGCCTCGCCGGGACCGGGTTGCGGGGTCGGCACGTTCTGGACATGCAGCGCCTTGCGTGGATCCTTGTCCCGCGTGGCCATCCCGTCGAAGATCTGGGTCTCCTCGGCGCGTACGACGACGCCTCGGTAGGACTGCGGAATCGGGAGCCGTGCGACACCGGCTAGTTCACGTTCGGGGTGCGCCGAACCCTCCGCAGCCATGATTGTTTCGAGGATGTCCTGCACTTCGACCTCCCGTTCGTCTGCCCCGCGCGTCGCCGGCAGGGGCGTGCCATCGTCGGTGCCCGGCGGTCGGTCACCGTCTTGGCATTGACGCATCCCGGCACCGACCGCGCTGTTGTGGAGGCGGATGTTACTGAACGGTAGCTTTGCTCGGAAGTGCTGTGTGAAAAAGTGCATCGATCGGTGGGTGGGCCCGGCTCGGCGGGAGCAGGGCGGGCGCACCCCGGCTCAGTGGACTGTGGCGGGCTCGACCAACTCGACCAGGACGCCACCGGCATCCTTCGGGTGGACGAAATTGATCCGGGAGTTCGCGGTGCCCCGCTTCGGCTGCTCGTACAGCAGGCGGAGACCCCGCTCGCGCAGCTTCGTGCAGGCTACGTCGATGTCGGCGACCGTGTACGCGACCTGTTGCACGCCCGGGCCCTGCCGGTCGAGGAACCGCGCGATCGTGGACGCTGGCGAGAGTGGGGCGAGCAGCTGCACGCAGCCGCCGGTGGCAGTCGGGCCGACTGCCAGCATCGCCTCGCGGACGCCCTGCTCCTCGTTGGTCTCGGTGTGTACGCACCGCATACCGAAGGTGCGCTGGTAGAAGTCGATCGCCTCGTCCAGGTCGGGTACGGCGATACCGATGTGGTCGATGCGACGTAATCCGATGTCTGTGCCGTGGTCCGCAGCGGACTCGACGGGGGGATGCTCGGCCATGGCGTCAGTCTGGCCGAACGGGTGCGCGGGGAGTGTGGCCGGTTGGCATTCTCACGGCAAGGAAAGGCGCTGAGCCGGGTCACCGGATGGTGTCGCGCTAGCCTGTCCGGACCGTCGCGCGGTGTTCCCGCGCCCCTTGGGCGGCGGGGTGACGCGGTTGTGCACCGGGTCGGCCCTACCGTGCGTCGTCGATGTGCGCGGGGTCACCGTCGCCGATCTGCGCTCAGAAGCTAAGGTGCGTCCTAACAATCGTTAAGGCGTACAGGTCGGGACCCTCGGAGGCAGGTATGGCTTCGGTGATCGTCAGCGGCGCTCGAACCCCGATGGGGCGACTGCTGGGAAATCTCAAGGATCTTTCCGCGACCCGGCTTGGTGGCGTGGCGATCAAGGCGGCGCTGGAGCGTGCCGAGGTCGCCCCCGATCAGGTCCAGTACGTGATCATGGGGCAGGTGCTGCAGGCGGGCGCCGGTCAGATTCCGGCCCGGCAGGCAGCCGCCGAGGCGGGCATCCCACTCTCCGTTCCGGCGCTGACCATCAACAAGGTCTGCCTCTCCGGGCTGGACGCGATCGCCCTGGCCGATCAGTTGATCAGAGCTGGGGAGTTCGACGTCGTCGTGGCTGGCGGCATGGAGTCGATGACCAACGCCCCGCACCTGCTGTTGGGACAGCGGGGTGGCTACAAGTACGGCGACGTGGTGATCAAGGACCACATGGCCCTCGACGGGCTCACCGACGCCTGGGACTGCTGCTCGATGGGGGAGTCGACCGAGCGGCACGGCAGCACCAAGGGGATCAGCCGTGCGGAGCAGGACGCCTTCGCCGCGGGAAGCCACCAGCGTGCCGCCGCAGCCCAGAAGAACGGGCACTTCACCGAAGAGATCACTCCGGTTGTGCTCCCGCAGCGCAGGGGTGAGCCGCTGGTGATCAGCGAGGACGAGGGCATTCGTCCGGACGCCACCGCGGAGTCGTTGGCGAAGCTACGCCCG
Source organism: Salinispora goodfellowii (assembly GCF_059570675.1). Classification (NCBI taxonomy): domain Bacteria; kingdom Bacillati; phylum Actinomycetota; class Actinomycetes; order Micromonosporales; family Micromonosporaceae; genus Salinispora; species Salinispora goodfellowii. The sequence continues at coordinate 56,933 of NZ_JCANTD010000027.1, forward strand.
GCCTTCGCGCCGGAGGGCAGTATCACCGCCGGCAGTTCGTCGCCGATCTCCGACGGGGCTGCCGCCGTGCTGGTGATGAGTAAAGCCAAGGCCAAGGAGCTGGGGCTGACCTGGCTGGCCGAGATCGGTGCGCACGGCAACGTCGCCGGCCCGGACAACTCGCTGCACTCGCAGCCGTCCAACGCGATCGGGCACGCGCTCCGGAAGGCGGGCCTCACCATCAACGATCTGGATCTGATCGAGATCAACGAGGCGTTCGCGCAGGTGGGCATCCAGTCAACCCGTGACCTCGGGATCAGCCCGGACAAGGTCAACGTCAACGGCGGTGCGATCGCCCTCGGGCACCCGATCGGTATGTCCGGTGCCCGGCTGGTCCTGACCCTGGCGCTGGAGCTCAAGCGGCGCGGCGGCGGCACCGGCGCGGCGGCGCTCTGCGGCGGTGGCGGCCAGGGCGACGCGCTGATCATCCACGTCCCAGCGGGGGCCGAGAGCCAGGGGTGAGCCAGGCCGGCGAGCCCTCCTGGTTGGGAACGAAAGGCACCATGACTGACGCCGTCAACAATGTCCCGGCCGCGCCGCCGGTGCGCCGCAGCCGGGACATTCCCATGCTCGTTGAGCGGGCTCGCGTGGGTGACCCCCGTGCGGTCGCCCGGCTCATCACGTTGGTCGAGTCCGGGGATGAGACGCTGCCGCGGATCGCGGCGGCGCTCGCCCCGTACGCGGGCCAGGCCCAGGTGGTCGGCCTGACGGGTTCGCCGGGAGTGGGTAAGTCGACCACCACCAACGAGTTGGTGCGTGCGCTGCGTTCCCGGGGACACCGGGTCGGCGTGCTGGCCATCGACCCGTCCAGTCCGTTCACCGGTGGGGCGATCCTCGGCGATCGGGTCCGGATGCAGGACCACGCCACCGATCCCGGCGTCTACATCCGTTCCATGTCCAGCCGGGGGCACCTCGGTGGGCTTTCGGCGGCAACGCCGCAGGCGGTCCGGGTGCTGGAGGGCGCCGGCTGCGACGTGGTCCTGGTGGAGACCGTCGGCGTGGGTCAGGCGGAGGTGGAGGTCGCCTCGCTCGCGGACACCACGCTCGTGCTGCTCGCGCCCGGAATGGGGGACGCGATCCAGGCGGTCAAGGCCGGCATCCTGGAGATCGCCGACGTGTTCGTGGTCAACAAGGCCGACCGGGACGGCGCCGATGCCACGGTCCGGGACATCCAGGGCATGATCGCACTGGGGGAACGAGGCCCGGGGCAGTGGCGGCCCGCGGTGGTACGTGCTGTCGCCGTACGCGGTGAGGGGGTCGACGACGTCGCCGCGGCGATCGACAAGCACCGGGGCTGGCTGGTCGAGCGGGGTGAACTCCGCCGTCGTCAGGAGGCACGGGCCGCCGCCGAGGTGGAGGCGATCGCGCTGGGCGCGCTCCGGGCCCGCATCGGTTCGCTGCGGGACGGTACCGAGCTGTCGACGCTCGCTGCCCGGGTGGCCGCGGGTTCGCTCGACCCGTACGCGGCGGCTGATCAGCTCCTCGCCCAGATCGCCGGTGACAGCGCCGGAAACCCTACCGGCCGGTACGAACGTACTTAGCGAGCGTTCAGGACAGGATCTACACTCGGAGGTGGAGTCGCAGACCCGAGGAGGAGCCCCGCGGATGAACGCCGACGAGATCGCCGCTGGACGCAAACGCTGGCAGGACCGCTACGATGCCGCGCGTAAACGGGACGCCGACTTCACCACGCTCTCCGGGATGACTGTCGCCCCCGTGTACGGCCCGCCGGAGGGGGTGGACCACCCCGACTTCGAGCGGATCGGCTGGCCGGGTGAGTTCCCGTACACCCGTGGTCTACACCCGACCGGGTACCGGGGGCGGGCCTGGACCATCCGGCAGTTCGCCGGCTTCGGTAACGCCCGGCAGACCAACGAGCGCTACAAGATGATCCTGGGCGCGGGAGGCGGCGGGCTCTCCGTCGCCTTCGACATGCCCACGCTGATGGGTCGTGACTCGGACGACCCGCAGTCACTCGGTGAGGTCGGGCACTGCGGGGTCGCGGTGGACAGCGCCGCCGACATGGAGGTGCTCTTCGACAGCATCGACCTAGCCGGGGTCACGACGAGTATGACCATCTCCGGGCCGGCCGTCCCGGTCTTCTGCATGTATCTGATCGCTGCCGAGCGGCAGGGCGCGGACCTCTCCCGCCTGGACGGCACCCTGCAGACGGACATCTTCAAGGAGTACATCGCACAGAAGGAGTGGCTCTTCGACCCGGAGCCGCACCTGCGCCTCATCGGCGACCTGATGGAGTACTGCGCCCGGGAGATTCCCCGGTACAAGCCGCTCTCCGTCTCCGGCTACCACATCCGGGAGGCGGGCTCGACGGCCGCGCAGGAACTGGCGTACACCCTCGCCGACGGCTTCGGCTACGTCGAACTGGGTCTCTCCCGCGGCCTCGACGTGAACGTCTTCGCCCCGGGCCTGAGCTTCTTCTTCGATTCCCATGTGGATTTCTTCGAGGAGGTCGCGAAGTTCCGTGCCGCTCGCCGGATCTGGGCCCGCTGGCTGCGCGACGTCTACGGCGCCACCAGCGAGAAGGCGCAGTGGCTGCGCTTCCACACCCAGACCGCCGGGGTCTCGCTGACCGCGCAGCAGCCGGTCAACAACGTCGTCCGGACGGCCGTGGAGGCCCTCGCGGCCGTACTCGGCGGCACCAACTCGCTGCACACCAACGCCCTCGACGAAACGTTGGCCCTGCCCACCGACGAGTCGGCCGAGATCGCCCTGCGGACCCAGCAGGTGTTGATGGAGGAGACCGGGGTGACCAACGTGGCCGACCCGCTGGGCGGCTCCTGGTACGTCGAGGCGCTCACCGACAAGATCGAGGCCGAGGCGGAGGAGATCTTCGCCCGGATCCGGCAGCTCGGCGGTGAGGGACCACACGAGATCGGTCCGATGACCTCAGGAATCCTCCGAGGCATTGAGGACGGTTGGTTCACCGGGCACATCGCCGAGGCGGCGTTCGCCTACCAGCGGTCGCTGGAGAAGGGCGAAAAGAAGATCGTCGGGGTCAACTGCCACACCGGCACGGTCGCCAAGGACCTGGAGATTCTGCGGATCTCGCACGAGGTCGAGCTGGAACAGCGGCGCACCCTCGGCGAGCGGAAGGCAGCCCGGGATGAGGCCGAGGTCAGCGGGGCGTTGGAGCGGATGATCGCGGTCAGCCGGACCAGCGGGAACATGATCCCGGCGATGCTCGACGCGGTCCGTGCCGAGGCGACCCTGGGCGAGATCTGTGACGCGCTGCGCCTCGAGTGGGGCGTCTACCGCGAGCCGGCTCGCTTCTGACCGTCGGCATCCCGCTAGGCGTGGCGGGGAGGTGTGGTGACCTGCGTGAGAACCGTGACCTTCAACGTCACCGAAGGGCGGAGATTGGCGTCACCCGTGCGAGACTAGGTAACCATGAGCGACCCACGGATCACCCCGTCGATCTTTACCCGCGGCGCGGTAGACCTCAGCGCGCTGCGCACCCCCGCACCCTCCCCGGCCCCCGCGCCTGCCCAGTCCGGCCCGTCCGATGACGGCGCCGGGAGCACTGCCGCCGTCATTGCTGTCACCGAGGCGACCTTCCAGGCCGAGGTCCTCGAACGGTCGCTCAGCACGCCGGTGGTCGTCGACTTCTGGGCCGAGTGGTGCGAACCCTGCAAACAGCTCTCGCCGGTGCTTGAGCGGCTCGCCGTCGAGGGCGGCGGCGCCTGGGTGCTGGCCAAGGTCGACGTGGACGCCAACCCCCGGCTGGCGCAGATGTTCCGGGTGCAGGGCATCCCGATGGTCTACGCGGTGGTCGGCGGCCAGCCGGTTGACGCGTTCTCCGGGGTGGTGCCCGAGGCGCAGCTACGGCAGTGGATCCAGGCGGTTCTCAAGGCCGGTGGCGCGAGCGTGGCCGAGACGGCCGACCCGCGGTTGGACGAGGCCGACGAATCGCTGCTCAACGGTGACCTGGACGCGGCGGAGCAGGCGTACCGCAAGATCCTCGCCGAGACGCCATCGGACGCCGCGGCGGAGGCGGGGCTGGCCCAGGTTGGGCTGGCCCGCCGGGTCGCCGGTGCCGACCCGCAGGCGGTGCTCGCCGCGGCGGCCACGGCCACCGACGACATCGACGCCCAGCTGCTCGCCGCCGATGTCGAGATGCTCGGCGGGATGGCGGAACAGGCATACCAACGGCTGGTCGGGCTGGTTCGCCGGACCGCCGGCGAGGACCGCGAGAAGGTGCGTCAGCACCTGGTCGGCCTCTTCACCATCGCCGGCCCCGACGATTCCGCGGTGGCGCTGGCCCGTCGGGCACTGGCCAGCGCTTTGTTCTGATCCAGCCATGTCGGCGCGGGCCGGTGTGCCGACCGGCCCGCACGAGCTTGAGGACGGGAGCCATGACGCGCCGGATCGCCGTCCTCGACGCGCCCACCAACCTCGGGCTACGGCCACCCACCGCCACCTCGGTGCCGGGCTGCGGCAAGGCTCCTGGTGCCCTGCGCGACCAGGGCCTGCTCGGCCGGCTTCGGGCCCGGGACGCCGGCTGCCTGACCCCGTCTCGGTACGACCCGGGCGACTGGCGGCCCGGCGATGGCGTTTGCCACGCGTATGAGATAGCTAACTACTCGGTGGCGCTCGCCGACCGGATTGGAGCGGTCATAGATCGAGGCGAGTTTCCGCTGGTGCTCGGCGGGGACTGCTCGGTCGTGCTCGGTTCGGCGCTGGCCATGCACCGGCTCGGCGCGGCGGTGGGGGGTCGGGTCGGGCTCGTCTTCGTCGACGGGCATTCGGATTTTCGGCACCCCGGCAACGCCTCTTACGTGGGCGCGGCGGCCGGTGAGGGGTTGGCCCTGGTCACCGGCCGCGGTCAGCTGGATCTGACCGCTATTGAAGGCCGGCGGCCGTACTTTCGGGATATCGACGTGGTGGTGCTGGGCGTCCGGGCGCAGGATGACTATCGGCTCGACCTCCAAGCTGCCGGGATCACCACCCGACCGGTGCCGGCGCTGCGCGCGGAGGGCGCGGCCCGGACCGCGCAGTGGGCGCACGACCAGCTCACCCACTGCGCCGGCTACTGGCTGCACGTTGACGTGGATGTGCTGGATCCGGCAGTGATGCCCGCCGTTGACGCTCCCGACCCGGGCGGAATCGCCTTCGCCGAACTGGAGAGTCTGCTTGCCGGCCTGGTCGACACCCCGCACTGTCTTGGCGTCGAGCTGACCGTTTTCGACCCGGACTACGACCCGGACGGTTCGTACGCCGCGGAGATCGTTAACACCCTGGTCGGTGGCCTCCGCCCGGTCACCGCGTCGGGGTCGCTCCCACCCCGGCGGCCCACCGTCGCCGCACCCCGGCGGGGGCCGGAGCGCCGCCGGAGCTCGGAGCCACCGGTTCTCCTCGTCAACCAGGGTGAGCCGGCCAAGGTGGCGCAGCCCCCGCAGCCCCCGCAGCCCCCGACCGGGGCGGGGGTGCCGGTTGCTCCCGAGGTGTCGGTTGCTCCCGAGGTGCCCGCTGCGCAGGCCGCGAGGCGACCAACCAGCTAACGCCGCCCCGTCGGTTGCCTCGGTAGCCCGCAGCGGTGCGGCGGCTGTGTCCCGAAGAGCGGCGCCCGGTTTCGGGCCCGCCCCCAGCTGGCGGCCGAGACGCCGAAGACAGGCTCCCGATTGGGTGATGAATGTCCGGAGGCGGGGTAACCCGGGGGTGGGTCGACCCCTATCGCAGTAGGTGAAAGACGGCAGTCCCGAACCGGACGTCCGGATGATGGTCCGCCGACCAAGGCGCGGATAGGCAGGGCCTAGGCTGGGCGCAGAGTGACCCACGACGTGGTGGGTCGAGGGGAGTGGCACCGATGGACCGGCGTCCGGCTACCAAACCGGGACCCGACCTCCGGCAGGTTGATACCGGCCGGGACGACAACTTCGATTCGGCGACCGATTCCGACGGGTTCGGTGACGTCGAGACTGGTGTGACCGGCTTGACTGGTTCGAGCATCGACTCGATCTACGACTTGGGCCTGCCCGCCAACGCCTTGGGGGAGGACGCCGAGGAATCGGACTTCGACGAGACGGTACCCAACGCGGAGCGCTTGGTGGCCCAGGCGATCGCGCTCGCCGGCGACGACCACGACTCGGCGTCGCTGGTTCGCCGTTACTGGCGGTTCGCACCCGATGAGGAACTGATCGGCTTCACGGCTGAGGAGATGCTCGACTCCGTCCGTACCCACCGGGAACTGGCCGAGCAGCGGGTATCGGGCGAACTCAAACTGCGCATCCATGAGCCGGATGCCGACCAGCACCACTCGGTGGTCGAGATCGTCACCGACGACATGCCGTTCCTGGTGGACTCGGTGACCGCCCTGCTCAATTCGCATCACCTGGATGTGCACCTGCTGGTCCACCCGTTGTTGGTGATCCGGCGCGAGCCGCTGGGCCGGCTGATCGAGGTGGCCGCCGACGTGGAGCCCGACGAGGTGACCACCGGTGGCCTGGTCGAGAGCTGGATGCGGATCGAGATCGACCCGGTCCGGGACGCGGCGGACCGGGACAACCTGCGTCGGGAGCTGCAACGCGTGCTCACCGACGTGCGGGAGGCGGTCGAGGACTGGCCCCGGATGCGCCAGCAGGCGCTGACGCTCGCCGACGAGCTGGCGGCCGCGCGGAACAGCGAGAACCGGCCGCCGGTACCGGAGAAGGACATCACCGACTCGGTCGAGCTGCTGCGCTGGCTCGCCCATGACCACTTCACTTTCCTCGGCTACCGGGAGTACCGCCTGGTGGACTCCGAGGGGGAGACGGGCGGCCAGGCCCTGCGCGCGGTGCTCGGCACCGGCCTCGGGATCCTGCGCTCGGATTCCACGGAGTCCCGGGCGTTGTCGTCGATGACGCCCGAGGCGCACCAGCGGGTTACCGAGAAGCGCCTGCTGGTCATCACCAAGGCGAACTCCCGGGCGACCGTGCACCGATCCGCGTACCTGGACTACATCGGGTTCAAGATCTTTGACGAGGCCGGCGAGGTGGTCGGCGAACGTCGGTTCATCGGTCTGTTCGCCACCGCCGCGTACCGCACCAGCGTGCAGGAGCTGCCGGTGGTACGGCGCAAGGTGGCGGAGGTGGTCGACCGGTCCGGGCTGAGCCAGCGCAGCCACTCCGGCAAGGATCTGCTCCAGATCCTGGAGACCTATCCGCGCGACGAGCTGTTCCAGATCAAGACCGATGATCTCTACCACGCGGTGATCGGTGTGCTGCGGATGGCGGGCCGCCGGCAACTGCGGGTGTTTCTGCGCCGGGACGCGTACGGACGCTTCATCTCTTGTCTGATCTATCTGCCGCGGGACCGGTTCACCACCCAGAACCGGCTGCGGATGCAGGACATCCTGTTGCGGGAGCTGAACGGGGTCGGGGTCGACTACACCACCCGGGTTACCGAGTCGATGCTGGCTCGGGTGCACTTCATCGTGCGCACCGACCCGACCAAGCCGCCGGAGGATATCGACGCCGACCTGCTCGCCGAGGAGCTGGCCGACGCCACCCGCCTCTGGGACGACGACTACCGGCTGGTCCTGGAGCGCAAGCTCGGCGACGAGCAGGCCAAGCATCTCTTCTCCCGGTACGCCGACGCCTTTCCGGAGGGCTACAAGGACGGGCACACGCCGTACGAGGCGATGAAGGACCTGGCGAAGCTGGAGCTGCTGGAGGAGCCCGGCCAACTGGAGATGCACCTGTTCCGGAAGCAACTGGCACCTCGTGCGGCGACTCGGGTGGCCGGCGGCGACGAGTCGATGGACGTCCGGTTCAAGGTCTACCGGTACGGCGAGCCAATGATGCTCTCGGCGGTGCTGCCGGTGCTGCACTCGCTCGGGGTGAAGGCGGTTGACGAGCACCCGTACGAGGTGGAGCGCATCGACGGTCGGATCTGGCTGTACGACTTCGGCCTGCGGCTGCCGGAGGGGCACCAGGAGCTGGCCGAGGTTCGCCCGCACGTGGAGAACGCCTTCGCGGCCGCGTGGCGGGGCGAGGCCGAGGTGGACGGCTTCAACGCGCTGGTGCTGCGCGCCGGCCTCACCTGGCGGCAGGTGGTCGTGCTGCGGGCATATGCCAAGTATCTGCGCCAGGCGGGCACGGTCTTCTCCCAGGACTACATGGAGTCGACCTTCATCGCGTATCCGCGGATCGCGGCCCTGCTGGTGCGGCTCTTCGAGGCCCGGTTCGCGCCGGGCTCGACGAGCGCCGACCAGCGTCAGCAGCAGAGCAGGGAGCTGGTCGCCGAGCTACGTGCCGCGCTCGACGACGTGGCCAGCCTCGACCAGGACCGAATCCTCCGGTCGTACCTGACTCTGATCCAGGCCACGCTGCGGACGAGCTTCTACCAGAAGCGCGTTGATGGGCGGCCGAAGCCGTATGTTGCCCTGAAGCTGGATCCGCAGGCGATTCCGGACCTGCCGGCGCCGCGGCCCCGGTTCGAGATCTTCGTGTACTCGCCCCGGTTCGAGGGGGTGCACCTGCGCTTCGGGCCGGTGGCCCGGGGTGGGTTGCGCTGGTCCGACCGGCGGGAGGACTTCCGTACCGAGGTGCTCGGTCTGGTCAAGGCGCAGATGGTGAAGAACGCCGTGATCGTCCCGGTCGGTGCCAAGGGTGGCTTCGTGCTCAAGCAGAAGCCGGGCGACCGGGACGAAGCCGTGGCCTGCTACCAGGAGTTCATCTCCGCGCTGCTGGACGCCACCGACAACATTGTCAGCGGTGAGATCGTGCCGCCGCCGGATGTGGTTCGCCACGACGGGGACGACCCGTACATGGTTGTCGCGGCGGACAAGGGCACCGCCACCTTCTCCGACATCGCCAACGAGATCTCCACGGCCTACAACTTCTGGCTGGGTGACGCGTTCGCCTCCGGCGGATCGGCGGGCTACGACCACAAGAAGATGGGGATCACCGCCCGCGGTGCCTGGGAGTCGGTGAAGCGGCACTTCCGTGAGTTGGGGCACGACACCCAGAGCCAGGAATTCACGGTGGTCGGCGTCGGCGACATGTCCGGTGACGTCTTCGGCAACGGGATGCTGCTGTCGCGGCACATCCGGCTGGTGGCCGCCTTCGACCACCGGCACATCTTCCTCGACCCGAATCCGGACGCCGCCACCTCCTGGGTGGAGCGGAAGCGGCTGTTCGACCTGTCCCGGTCGACGTGGGAGGAGTACAACCCGGAGTTGATCTCCGAGGGGGGCGGTGTGTTCCTCCGTACCGCGAAGTCGGTGCCGATCTCGCCTCAGGTGCGGGTGGCGCTCGACCTCGAGGACGGCGTGTCCCAGCTCAGCCCGCAGGAGTTGATGAAGGCGATCCTCACCGCCTCGGTCGACCTGTTCTGGAACGGCGGCATCGGCACCTACATCAAGGCTTCGAGCCAGACCAACGTCGAGGTGGGGGACAAGTCCAACGACGCGATTCGGGTTGACGGCAAGGACCTGCGCTGCCGGGTGGTCGGTGAGGGGGGCAACCTGGGCTGCACCCAACTCGGCCGGATCGAGTACGCCGAGGCGGGTGGTCGGATCTACACCGACTTCATCGACAACGCGGCCGGGGTGGACTGTTCGGACCACGAGGTGAACATCAAGATCCTGCTCAACACGGCGGTCGCCGACGGCGAGCTGACCGTTGGTGAGCGGGATGAGTTGCTCGCCGAGATGACCGACGAGGTCGCCGAGTTGGTGCTGCGGGACAACTACGACCAGGCACGGGCGATCAGCAACGCACAGGCCCAGGCGCCGTCGCTGTTGCCGGTGCACCGGCGAATGATCGTTGACCTGGAGCGCTCAGGTGCCCTGGACCGGGCGCTGGAGGCGCTGCCACCGGACGAGGAACTGGCCGTCCGGATGGAGTCCGGGATGACGGCGCCGGAGTTCGCGGTGCTTCTCGCGTACGTCAAGATCGTGCTTGAGAAGGAGATCCTGGCGGAAGGCCTGGCCGACGAGGAGTGGACGACCGAACTGCTGGTCAACTACTTCCCCACGCCGATGCGGGAGCGGTTCGCCGACCGGATGTCCCGCCACCGGCTGCGTCGGGACATCGTCACCACCATGCTGGTGAACGAGACGATCAACCGTGGCGGAATCTCGTTCGTCTACCGGGTGGTCGAGGAGACCGGGGCGAGCGCCGCCGACGTCCTCCGCGCGTACGTGGTGGTCCGCGAGGTGTTCGGGCTGCGCAAGATCTGGAACGCCGTCGAGGAGTTGGACAATCGAGTCGCCCCTGACCTGCAGACCGACGTCTACCTGGACTTCCGGCGCCTGCTGGACCGGGCGGTGCGGTGGCTGGTGACCAACCGCCGCTCTCCGATCGACGTGTCGGCGGAGATCGCGCGGCTGCGTGACGGGGTCGCCCACCTCCTACCACGGATGGAGACGCTCTTCTACGGCAGCGAGCGGGAGGCGATCGCGGCGCACATCGAGTCGATGGTTGCCAAGGGACTACCGCGGGACCTGGCGCAGCAGACGGTCCGGCTGATGTACAGCTTCGGCCTGCTCGATGTCGTCGAGACCGCGGCGAGCAGTCGGCGGGACGTGTCCGAAGTCGCATCGGTCTACTTCGTCCTGTCGGATCGGTTCCGGGTGGACTCGCTGCTGTCGAAGATCTCGCTGCTGCCGCGAGAGGACCGGTGGCAGACACTGGCCCGGATGGCACTGCGGTACGACCTGTACGCCGCGCTCGCCGCGCTGACCACCGAGGTGTTGGGGGGTACCCCAGGCGATCTGCCACCGGTGGAGCGGGTGCAGCAGTGGGAGCAGTCGAACGCCACCTCGATCCACCGTGCTCAGCGGGCGATGGGGGAGTTCGACGAGTCCCGGGCCGACCTGGCCGCCCTGTCGGTGCTGCTGCGTCAGATCCGAACCCTGGTGCGGACCTCGGCGGCATCCTGACCCGGAGCGTGTCCCGGCGGCCGTGCCTCGGCCGCCGGGACCTCCGATATCCGGGTCATTTGGCCTGGGACTGGGTGGCGAAAACGACGATGTTGTCCGGGTAGTCGCCGGCTGCCTCGTCGAAGACGCCACCACAGGTCACCACCCGTAGCGCGATCTGGTCCGTGGGGCCGTAGACCAGTTCGGTCGGGAAATCGGTCTTCGGATAGGACTGCACCGACTCGACGGTGAAGTCGATCTGCTCGCCGTCCTCCCGGACCACACCAACCGTGTCGCCAGGTCGCAGGTCACCGAGGGAGAAGAAGACCGCGGGGCCGAGCTCCGCCGAGTCGACGTGTCCGACAATCACGGCGTTACCGATTTCGCCTGGGCTCACTCCCGGCTCGTACCAGCCGGCCAGCTGCGCCTGATCGAGCGGGGGTACCTCGACTGTACCGTCCTCATTTGTCCCGATCTTCATGATCGATGCGTGGACACCGATCTTGGGGATGACGATCTGGCTGGGCACGGAGCGGAGGCGGCCGGAGGGGGCAGGCTGGGCGGCTTCCGGGCGGGTGGCCGCTGCCTCGACTGGAGAGTTGGCCAGCGCGGGAGGCTGCGGGGGGCGGACCGTGGGACTCGCTGGAAGCGATGCCCCGATCAGGCCGAAGCCGGCCAGAGCGAGCAAGACGAGGACGACAGGGCCGGTGGCACGCCACGAGAATCCGTGGCGGTCACCGGCCCGGGTCGTCGTCACCTCAGACCAGGGAACCATTGGTCCGACGGCGAAGCAGCACCAGACCGCCCAAGGCGGCCGCGCCGACCATCCCAGCCCCACCGGCGGCGAGGCCCAAGTTGGTGCCGGCGCTCATGCCGCCGTCACCACCATCGACACCGCCCCGCGGCAGGACGACCAGTTCGCCCTCGCCACACGAGCCCTCGAGTTTGTAGGTACCCGGCTTGGCGTTCCGGTCAACCATGGCTTCGCCGTAGTAGACGAAGTCCCGCTTGTGCTCCCAGCGGTCCTCGCTCCGGTAACCGTGGTCTCCAGCCGCATGGTGGCCCTTGTAGTCGCCCTTGTAGTCGTGGCCCTTGTAGTCGTGTCGGGCTTCGCTGCCCCGGCCGCCTTCGG